>DASSGV010000093.1:0-4972 GCA_035693225.1 Gemmatimonadales bacterium
TCGTCGCCATCCTCGAGGAATTTCCTGGTCTCGCCGCTCGGGAGCGAGATCGGCTCCTTCCCGCGCCAGGTCATTTCCAGGAGACAGCCGCGGCTCTCCTTCTCAGGCCCGGAGATGGTGCCGCTGCCGAGGAGATCCCCCGGTTGCAGGTTGCAGCCATTGGAGGCGTGGTGAGTGAGCATCTGCGCCACGGTCCAGTACATGGACTGGAAATTCCCCTGACTCACCCGGTGCGGTGCCATCCGCTTCTCCCGCATCTGCGCGCTCTGGATCAGCACTTCGAGCCGGACATCGAAACCGCCGTGCTTCTGGTCATCGGCATCGCTCAGGTATGGCAGCGGTTCGGGGTCGCCGGAGGGGCGCGGGAACGCAGGGGCGCGGAAGGGTGCCAACGCATCGAGGGTCACGATCCAGGGACTGATGCTGGTGGCGAAATTCTTGGCGAGGAAGGGGCCGAGCGGCTGGTATTCCCAGCTCTGGATGTCCCGTGCGGACCAGTCGTTCAACAATACGAGTCCGAAGAGATGATCTTCGGCGTGCTCGATCGGGATCGAGCGGCCCAGCGCGTTGCCGACGCCGACGACGGCACCGATCTCAAGTTCGTAATCGAGGCTTCCGCTGGACCCGAAGTGCGGCGGCCTCTCGGCATCGGGACGGATCTGCCCCATCGGTCGGCGGATGGCAGTACCACTCGGTACGATGCTCGATGCGCGGCCGTGATAGCCGATGGGGACGTATTTGTAGTTGGGAAGCAGGGGGTTGTCGGGCCGGAACATCGATCCGACGTTGGTGGCGTGGTGGATCGAGGCGTAGAAGTCGGTGTAGTCGCCGATGACCGTGGGCAGGACGATCTCCGCGTCGCGCATCGGGACCAGCAGGTCGTCGGCCATCTCCCTGGCCTCGTTCCCCTCTTCGGTCCCTTCGCGGAGGAGCTCGCTCACTCCCTGTCGGAGGACGCTCCAGGTGTCGGGGCCGAGTTCGAGGAAGGCCGCCATCCCTTCGGCATCCCAGATATCGAGCGCTTCAGCGGCGGTGCCGGGGAGGAGCCCTGCATCGGCAGCTTCGGTGAGGTTCACGATCTGGTCGCCGATGGCGATGCCGGGGAGGGGCGGGAAATCGGCACCCTTGGGACGGAACCTCCCGATGGGAAGGTTCTGGATCGGGAACGCGGCGTGGTCCTGGGCGCCGGGCACCCAGGTGCGGAGCTTCGGATCATGGGTGGCGTCGATCGGTCGCATCAGAGAAGCCCCGCGGACGTGAGGTCGTCGATCGGTTCATCGAAGGAGCAGGAGCCGAAGGCGAGGGCCTTCCTGCGTGCCCGCGCCAGCTGATCGGTGGTGAGCCGGTTACCGCGCCAGGTAACGCCGGCGTCAGAGAATGCGAAGGCCGCAAGATCGGTCTCGCCCAGGATCTCATCGGCGGCAGCGGCGGGCACACCGAACTGGAGAAATGCGGCAGCAAGGAAGACGTTGATGTAGCCGTGCATCACCGCGCGCGGTGAGTCCGGGGCGTAGGTCAGGGCGCGTTCGGCGCGGATCGGATGGTGCAGGCCGGCGGTACACTTGAAGTCGAGACCACGCTCGATGCAGCGCGCCAGAAATCTGGCAACGAGCGGGATGGCGGGGATCGACCCGGGAGTGACACCACCGGTGCGTCCCTTGGCCTTGAGTCCATGTTGCTGCACCAGGTCGAGCAGTGGCGCGGGATCAGGATCGAGGGGGACCTCGACGAAGACTTCGAGCCCCTCCCGCCGGGCGGCAGCGGCATCCGTGATGATGGACGGGGTGGAGGCCTTGAGTTCGATCAGGTCGACCGCGGCGTCGAGGGAGGAGCGTTCGTTGAAGTCGAGCGCTTCGGAAAGTTCGGCTTTGAGTCGGGTCGGGTCGACCAGGGCTGCCAGGTGCCAGTGGTGCCCATCGGCGCCGCGAATGCCATCGGATGCCGTAATGAACTCGGTGAATCGGCCCACCGGGAGGACGAACCGGCCGAGCGCCCAGCGGAAGGCGCCTTTCTTGTAGGAAGCGTAGTTCTCGACCGCCGGGCGCATCGGGAGGTCGGCGGGGGGGAAGAGCCCGGCGTAGTCGATGAGCCCGGTGAGGAGGGCGCGGAGGGCGGGAGAGGGATTCGGCATCGGAGAAAAGATAGCGGAGGCGAGCGTGGACCCGTCAGGCGCGCACGTCACAGGCTGTCATCCCGAGCAGAGCGAGGGACCTTCTCCACTGGCATCGATCTTCGTTGCCATTTCGCGAGCCCCACCGGGCAGGTCCCTCGCTCTGCTCGGGATGACAGTCGGGAGGAGTGCGCGACCCGTTACCTCAACAACCCCACCCCCGCCTCCACGATCGCGTTGAATCCCCGGAACGACCGATCGGGTTCGGCGTCGTTCAGCGTGTTGAAGACGCCGACGATGCCGGCGCCGGTCCTGGGATCGATGAACATGAAGGAACGGAACCCCGCCTGTTCCCCGGTGTGACCGACGAGAGTGTCGAGCCCGCGGTGGAGGATGAAGAAGCTCATTCCCATCTGTTGTTCGGGACCCCCCGGCGATGTGGCGTCGTAGCGGGGCCGCCACATCTCCTCGAGGTCGGCGTGGGGAAGGATGATCGAATCGGTGGGAGTGCGGCCGGCGAGGAACCCCATCCAGGTGGCCAGGTCGGACAGCGGCGCATTCCAGGCCCCATTGGGGCGGGTGATGCCGGGGTTGAACTCTCGACCATTGGCGACGACCGTCTGGTGGCCGGTGCTGTCGGCGGTGACGGTGTAGTTGTTGGAGCGATCGGCGGCGAGCCAGTAGGGTGAGGTACCGAAGTAGCTGTGGGTGAGGTCGAGCGGGGTCCAGATGTTCTTCTGGAGGTAGGTCTCGAAGGGATCGCCGGTGATGAGCTGGACGATCCGCGCCAGGTAGATGAACCCCGGATTGCTGTAGGAGTACTTCGTCCCCGGCTTGAAGTGGACCTCTTCGTACGGCATCATCGCCACCAGTTGGGCCCAAGTCGTGGGCTCGAAGGGTTCCCAGGGCTTTCCCTGGGTCCAGGGCCAGGTCGGGTTCTGGAAGCCCGAGGAGTGGGAGAGAAGCATCCGGATCGTGATCGCATCGATCGAGCCGAAGGTGTCGTGGACCTGCCGGAGTTCAGGGATCCACCGGGTGACCGGGTCATCGAGTGAGAGGAGGCCGCGATCGCGGAGCTGCATCACCGTGACGGCGGTGAGGGTCTTCGTGATCGAACCCCAGTGGTAGATCGTGTGTGGATCGGTGCGCTGATGGAGGGCCCGGTCGGCCCATCCGTAATCGTGCTCGAGCGTGATCCGGCCATCCTGCACCAACGCCACGCCACCGCCCACGACGCTGTCGCCGGCGGCGTAAGCATCAAAGGCGCGGGTGAATGCCGACCACGCCGATGGGGACACCGGATGGGAAGCAGGCCGTTGGGCCGCGAGCGCGGAGCCCGTCAGGACGCTGGCGCAGAGCGCCAGGCGAAGGTGCCGGATCGGCATCGGTCGACTCCGAGAGTGGCAGGGGGTCCATCGTCAGGTGATACCCGTTCCAACGGCAAGACTGGCGGAACTGCCGGTGCGATGTAATATCTCTCGCCTTTCCGATCTTGCCAGCTTCCTCTCCTGCAGACAAGGATCCCCGATGCGTGCTGCGCGTGCCATTTGGCCGTTGATCGCCGTCAGTGCTGCTGTCGTGCTGCTCGCCGCCGCCCGCTCGACCCGGCCCTCGCCGACACGGGAGTTGGTGGTGACGGCCCGCGACTACGCCTTCGAGGCGCCCGATTCGGTGCCGGCCGGTCTGACCGAGATCCGTGAGCACAACCTGGGTCCCAGCCTGCATCACATCTCGATGTATCGGCTGGCGGCGGGAAAGTCGATGGTCGACTTCATGGGGGCGCTCAAGCCTGGTGCGCCGATCCCGGAGTGGGCCGCGGCGATCGGCGGGCCCAATTCCCCGGTCCCCGGCGGATGGTCCAACTCCACGGTGGTCCTGACGCCGGCGCATTACGTGTTGATCTGTTTCATCAGCGACAGTGCCGGCCACCCTCACTTCGCGATGGGAATGGAGAGGGAACTGGTGGTAACGGGAGCCACGAAGGCGATGCTGCCCAAGGCCGGCCGGACGGTGGACCTCTCCGACTATGCCTTCGGCGTCCCGGCGACGGTGCCGGCGGGGAAGCAGGTGTGGAGGTTCACCAACTCCTCGGCACAGCCGCACGAGGCGCTGCTGGTCCAGCTGGCCCCGGGGAAGCGCGCGGCCGACGTGACGGCGTGGGTCGACGCCGGGATGCACGGCCAGCCCCCCGCGATGCCGCTGGGCGGGATCTCGCCGCTGGCGCCGGGGGGCAGCAGTGAGGTGGCATTCGAGCTGGCGCCCGGCTCGTATGCGCTCCTCTGCTTCCTTCCCGACGCCAAGGACGGACAGGACCACTGGAAGCACGGGATGGTGAAGGCGTTCGAGGTGAAGTAGCGGGGGCGCAGGGAAGAGCGGCAAGTAAGAAGTAAAAAGTAAGAAGTAAGAAGGGGGCGCCCGCGGGTCACGGCATCCCCTTCTTACTTCTTACTTTTTACTTCTCACTTCTCACTTCTCACTTTTTACTCTTCACTTCTCACTTCTTACTTCTCACTTCTCACTTTTTGCTCTTCACTTCTCACTTCTCACTTCTCACTTCTCACTTCAACCCCTCCCGTTTACCCTTCCTCCCCCGAAATGACCACCGACCAAGCGCCCTCGTTCTGGGCCTCCGTCAAGGAATCACTCCGCGGTTCCCGCCACGACTACACCACGGGGCCGCTGGGGCGCGCCATCCTCCTCCTCGCCGTGCCGATGGTGCTGGAGATGGTGATGGAGTCGGTGTTCGCGGTGGTGGACATCTTCTTCGTCGGCAAGATCGGGCCCGCCGCGGTGGCCACGGTGGGGCTCACCGAGACGCTGGTCATCATCGTCTACACGATCGCGTTCGGGCTCGCGATCGCG
>DASSGV010000094.1:0-22335 GCA_035693225.1 Gemmatimonadales bacterium
CCGGCGCTGAGCAGCCCGAGCGATGCCCAGGCCGATCGGGAGTCCAGCATCGCCGCCGCGGTCGGGAGGGCGCCGGTGGCGTGCCTGCCGTGGAGGTGGATCCAGGTGAGGTGGGTCAGGACCTTGTACAGGATCCCGAAGATCAAAGGCAGGAGCCAGCCGAGGATCGCGAGCAGGGCATACGCGGTCCAGAGGCGGGGATCGAACCGTGGCGCCAGGAGCAGCGCGATCCCCACCACGGTGGCGGCAAGGAGGCCGAGGTGTGCGGCGGCCATATGGGCGGTGGGCGGGTCGAAATGGCGGCGCAGCCGGTGGGAAAAGTAGCCGCGGGAGAGGTGGAGGTAGAGCACCGCGCCTGCCGCCAGCAGGATCCCGCCGATGGGCCCGAGGGCCGGCACCCGCCACACCTCCCCTGCCGTGAAGATCACGAGCCCCGCCAGGACCAATGGCCCGATGAATCGCAGCGGCCACTGCGGAGTCCCGTGTGACACGAGGAACATCGGGATCATCCGGCTGCCGACGCCGATCGCGGTGAGGGTGGCAAAGCCCAACGCCGCCAGGTGGAAGTGGGCGGCGATGGTCCCGATCCGGTCGGTGGTCCACCAGCCCAGCGTTTCGCCGACGCGGGCGCCGCCCAGGAGGAGCGCCAGGCCGAGCGCCCCGTGTCCCCCCCAGATGTAGAGGCGCACCACCCGATGCTCCGGTGGCCGATGCTTCCGGGTGCTCAGGTTCCACTCGTGGACGCCGATGGCAATGAAGATCAGGGTCCAGCCGATCCCCTGGAGAGCAGGTGCCCAGAACCAGAATCCCGTGACGAGCAGTGCGGTCCCGCCGGCCAGCGCGGCGAGGGCCACGTAGCCCGCCCGGACGCTGCGAGGTGGGTGGCCCAGCGCCATCGGCAGAAATTGGTGGAGGACCCCGAAGATCGTGGTGGTGATCACCCCAAGGGTGAAGGCGTGGACCACCGAAAAGACGTGCGGCGCCAGGAAGTTGCCGCGCGCCAGGTCGGGCGCCACCAGCACCAGCCCGATCGCGCCGACGAGGAGCCAGAAGAGCGAGACGGCGAAGTGTCCCCCCACCAGCGAGAAGGGCGGTGCGGCGGAGGGTTGGGATCGGGCCACTGGAATGACGCGCGGGGACGATGTCGTGCCGGGTGGGGCGGAGATGCTCGAAGCCATGAATCCAACATAAGAGGTCGGAATTAAGAATCAGGAAAATGGCGAGGAAGAAACCTTCAGAGTCCTCCGGCGTAGCCGTACTTCAGCACCTTTTCGAGCGCGATGCCGTACTCGCTCCAGCGCTCCAGCTCCTGGCGCAGGGTCTGCCGTCCCGCCGCGGTGAGTTGATAGTGGCGGGCTCGGCGATTGCTCTCCGATGGCCCCCATTCCGACTCCACCAGTCCCCGTCGTTCCAGCCGGTGCAGGGCGGGATAGAGCGTCCCCTCCTCCGGATCGAGCGCACCATCGGTCACCAGGCGGATCCACGCCGCCACGCCGGCCCCGTGGGTCGGCTCCCAACGCAGCGCTCGCAGGATGCAGAGATCGAGGAGGCCGGGGAGGAGGAGCATGAGGGGGAGTAGAAGTGAAAAGTGAGAAGTAAGAAGTAAGAAGGGAGAAGGGAGAAGTAAGAAGTAAGAAGTAAGAAGTAAGAAGGGAGAGGGAGGGTATCGGTGCGGGGAATGGTCTGTCGTCCCGGCCGAATGGCCACTCCCCTAGAGTGTCTAGGGATAAATGTAGACGCAGCCGACCTCCCGCGCTATCCTGCTGTGCGCCTGTGCGCCTGTGCGCCTGTGCGCCTGTGCGCCTGTACGCTGTCCGCCTGTCCGCTCACCCACTGAGGTGCCTCTCCCGTGACCACGCCCGTCCTCCCCGCCATCGACACGATCTTCGGCATCGACGTCTTCTCCCGCCAGGTGATGCGCCAGCGCCTTCCCAAGGAAGTCTTCAGGAGCCTGGTCCGGACCATCGATCACGGCGAGCCGCTCGATCCGACGGCGGCCGATGTGGTCGCGGCGACGATGAAGGACTGGGCCATCGAGCGAGGTGCCACGCACTTTACCCACTGGTTCCAGCCGCTGACGGGCTCCACGGCCGAAAAGCACGATTCGCTGGCGGCGCCGGATGGGCAGGGCGGGGTCATCTACAACTTCTCCGGCTCCGACCTGGTCCAGGGCGAACCGGACGCCTCCAGTTTCCCCTCCGGCGGCATCCGCGCGACCTTCGAGGCCCGCGGCTACACGGCGTGGGATCCGACCAGTCCCGCCTTCCTGGTGCGTGGCGCCGAAGGGGTGGTCACCCTCTGCATTCCCACGGCATTCGTCTCCTGGACCGGCGAGGCGCTCGACACCAAGATTCCGCTCCTCCGCTCGATGGAAGCGCTCTCCAAGCAGGCGTTGCGGATCCTCCGGCTCTTCGGCACCGATCAGGGGGTGAGCAGGGTCTACACCACGGTGGGGCCGGAACAGGAATACTTCGTCGTCGATCGGGAGCTCTACTACCGGCGTCCCGATCTCCTCATCTGCGAGCGGACGCTCTTCGGCGCCCGCCCTCCCAAGGGTCAGCAGCTCGAAGACCACTATTTCGGCACCATTCCGGCCCGGGTCCTCGCCTTCATGGCCGCTGCCGAGCGCGAGCTCTACCAGGTGGGGGTGCCGGTCAAGACCCGGCACAATGAAGTGGCGCCGGGTCAGTACGAGATCGCGCCGCTCTTCGAGATGAGCCAGGTAGCGAGCGATCACCAGATGGTCCTGATGGAAACGCTGCGCCGGGTGGCCACCCGCCACGGGCTCCACGTGCTGATGCACGAGAAGCCCTTTGCGGGGGTGAACGGTTCCGGCAAGCACAACAACTGGTCGATGTCCACCGATACGGGGACCAACCTGCTCGACCCGCAGGACGACACCCACACCAACTCCCAGTTCCTGGTCTTCCTGTGTGCGGTGATCCGCGCCGTGGACCTCCACGCGGACCTCCTGCGGGCCTCGATCGCCTCGGCGGGGAACGACCACCGCCTCGGCGCCAACGAAGCGCCGCCGGCGATCATCTCGATCTTCCTCGGCTCGATGCTCTCCGACATCCTGGCCCAGGTGGAGAAGGGCGCCCCCAAGCGCACCCTGCGCGGCGGCATCCTCGATCTCGGCGCCAAGACGCTGCCCCAGCTCCCCCGCCACTCCGGCGACCGGAACCGCACCTCCCCCTTCGCGTTCACCGGCAACAAGTTCGAATTCCGCGCCGTCGGGTCGGCGCAGACGATCGCCTGGCCCAACACGGTGCTCAACGTGATCGTGGCGGAATCGCTCGACTACCTGGCGGGTGAACTCGAGCGGGCCGCGGGGAAGGCACCGACGCCGCAGCGGCTTCAGGCTGCCGTGGTGTCAGTGCTCAAGAAGCTCCTCAAGGAGCACAAGCGGGTCATCTTCGATGGCGACGGATACTCCGCCGAGTGGCACAAGGAAGCGGCGCGCCGGGGGCTCCCCAACCTCACCGACTCGGTGGCGGCCTTCCCGGCATTGAGCGCGCGCAAGAACGTGGAGCTCTTCCGGAAGTACGGCGTGCTCAGCAAGGCGGAGGTCGATTCTCGAGCGCACATCGCGGTGGAGAAGTACGTCAAGCAGTTGGGGATCGAGGCCGAGACGATGATCACGATGGCTCGGACCCAGATCCTGCCCGCGGCACTGGGCTACCAGGAACGGATCGCGCGGGCGCTGTCGGCCATCGAGGGGGCGGGGGTCAAGTCGGCGGATCAGCTGGGGCAGCTCAAGGAGTATGTGACGCTGGTCGGGCGCTTCCGCGATGCCATCGTGGCGTTGGAGCAGGTAGCCCAGCACCACGACGAGGACCCGGAGGCGCACGCGGCCCATATGCAGCGAAAGGTGCGGCCGGCGATGGCCAAGGTCCGCGAGTTCGCCGACCAGCTGGAGACCCAGGTCGCATCGGAGCTCTGGCCGCTGCCGACCTATCGGGAACTGTTGTTCCTCAAGTAGGGCTCGATCTGTCATCCCGAGCGCAGCGAGGCACCTTCCCTCCCTCACCCCCCGGCCCCCTCTCCCTGCGGGAGAGGGGAGTGGATCGAGGTGCCGCCGTCTACGCCGTCTCGACGTGGAGTCGAGCGGTGAGGTCCTGCACCTCCGTCCAGCTCTCGAGGAGCTCCGGGAGGTATTCGGTGGAGGTGGCGAAGGTCCAGAGGTAGGCGACGATCGAGTAGAGCTGGCCGGTGGTGAAGCCGTCGAGGTCGATGGCAACGAAGAGGACCACCAGGAAAAGGCCGAGGAGCGCCAGGCGCATCACACCGAAGGCGCCGGCGCCCCAGTTGGCGATCTGCTGCTGCGGCTTGGCCACCTCGAGGTAATAGTCCCGCACCTCCTCGGGGGTCCGGTCCTCGAGGGTGTCGAACGCCGTCTCCAGGCGGTCGTTGACCTCCGTCTGGAGGGACTGGACCCGTCCCGCGTATAGGCGGCGGATGAAGTAGACCGGGATGAGGATGCCGGCGCAGGCCACCGCAATGCGATAGTCGAGGAAGGCCAGTGCGATGACGGCGCCGCCGATGGCGATGGCCTGCTCGATCGTCTCGGGGACGCGGTATTGCAGGAAGTAGATGAGTTCGCGGAAGAGCCCCGCCCGGGTGGCCATCGCGCCCACCGGCAGCGCTCGGGTGCGGCCGGCCCGGGCGATCCCGCCGGTGATGTCGGCATAGACGCGGAGGTAGATGCGGGGGTCGAGGGCGCGCCGCAGGGCGCCGACGCCGGAATTGACCGCGAAGGCCGTGACCCAGAGGGCCAGAGGAAGTATGACCGATACCCCTGGTTTCTTCTGGGCGGAGTCGATCAGTGCGTCGAGGACGGGGCCGAAGAGGCTCGGCTCCAGGATCCACGCCACATTCTCCACCAGCACCAGTCCCAACGCCAGGGCGACGGGCCACCGATAATTCCGGAGGATCGAGGTGAGCGGCATCGGGCTCCTCGGCGTCGGCCCGGGAAGGTGGTCCAGCGCCGGCGGCGGCTGGTATGATGGAGTGGTACGGGGGCAGGGGGCCGGGCGTTGTCGAGTCGCCACAGGCGACCCCCGCGTTCCGGCAGGAGCCGACGTGCAGAAAGGGCGCCCGCTCGAGATGCCGACCGGGAGCCCGCGATTCGAAGTAGAGCGGTGGTCGGTTCAAATCCGACCATTCCGGCGGCGCCTGGGGGCGCCGCCGCGTTGGCGTTGGAGGGCGTGCCAGTAGGGGCGCAGCATGCTGCGCCCCTACTGGCACAAGGTTGGCATCGGGGTATTGCGCACGGCTCCGGAACCTGATCTCGCTGAGAGCGGGCCGATCCTTCGCTGCGCTCAGGATGACGAACGTTGAGGACCCCCAGTTGCGACGCCGACCGGGAGCCCGCGATTCGAAGTCAGGCGGCCGTCGGTTCAAATCCGCGTGGCGGTGGCGGGCGGCGCATGCGCCGCCCCTGCTGAGGGGGGGCTCCTGATCGAGATGCTGATCGGAGGCGCGAATGCGCCGCCCCAGCTGAGGGGGGCTCCCGATCGAGATTCCAAGCGGAGGCGCGAATGCGCCGCCCCTGCGAAGCGGGGCTCCCGATCGAGATTCCGACCGAGAACCCGTTGCACTTTGCGCCTTCCACCCACTTTCACCCTTCACTGCCTTGTCTCTTTTACCTCTCAGTCACCGGACAGGGCGGGATTCGATCCGGAGGCGCGAAGGCGCCGGAGGAGGGCGAGGCGGCGGATGCCGCCGCAGCCCAACCCGCGAGCTGGATGCTGGGTGGGAACGGATGGCGGGCCAGCAAGACCGGACAGGGCGGGATTCGAACCCGCGAAACCGCTTGCACGGTTTACACGCTTTCCAGGCGTGCCTCTTCAACCACTCGAGCACCTGTCCCAGCGCGCCGGAACCCGGCGCGGGCGGGGATTCTACCGTCCCTGCGGGGCAGGGTCAATCAGCGGGACGGAACCGATCTGGGTTGGCGGACGTATCTTTTGCATACCGATCATAGATTGCCCTAAGCCCTAAGCCCTAAGCCCTAAGCCCTAAGCCCTAAGCCCTAAGCCCTAAGCCCTAAGCCCTAAGCCCTAAGCCCTAAGCCAAATGCTCATTCGCCGCCCCGACGACATCCGCCCCGATGAGATCACCCCCGAGAAGCTCTTCTGGAGCCGACGGGAGTTCCTGGTCGCGGCCGGCGTGAGTGGTGCCGGTCTGGCGGCGATGAGCCTTCCGGACCTGGGCCCCCGCTTCCGCCGCTCCGGCCCCGATCCCGATACCCCGACGCCCTACGACACCGTCACCGGCTACAACAACTACTACGAGTTCTCGACCGACAAGGAAGAAGTCCGGACCCTCGCCGCCGGCTTCCATACCAAGCCCTGGACGGTCAGGGTGGAGGGGGAGTGCGCCAAACCCGCCACGGTCGATCTCGATGTGCTCTTGAAGGGGCTCACGGTCGAGGACCGCACCTACCGGCACCGCTGTGTCGAGGCGTGGTCGATGGTGGTGCCGTGGAACGGCGTGCCGCTGGCGGAGGTGCTCAAGCGCTTCGAGCCGACGTCCAAAGCCAAGTACGTCGAGTTCACCACGGTCCTCGATCCCAAGGATATGCCGGGGCAGAACTACCCGATCCTTCCCTGGCCCTACTTGGAAGGGCTCCGGATGGACGAAGCGATGCACCCGCTCACCCTCCTCGTGACGGGCATATATGGAAAGCCCGCCCCGCCGCAGAATGGCGCGCCGCTGCGGCTGGTGGTGCCGTGGAAATACGGATTCAAGGGTGCCAAGTCGATCGTCAGGATCCGGTTCGTGGAACAGCAACCGGTCAACACCTGGCAGCGCGCGGCATCGAACGAATACGGCTTCTACGCCAACGTGAATCCCACGGTGGATCACCCCCGTTGGAGTCAGGCGCGCGAACGGCGCCTGGGGGAATTCTTCCGGCGCCCCACCCTGATGTTCAACGGCTACGCCGACCAGGTGGCCTCGATGTACGCCGGGATGGATCTCCGGGCCAACTTCTGAGCCCGCGGTGAGCCGACTCCAGTGGGTCACGCGCGTCGTGAAGCCGGCGGCGTTCCTCGGAGCGTCGATCCCCCTCCTCGATCTCCTTCGCGAAGCCTTCCTGGGCGGCGACCTCGGTCCCGATCCGGTCCGCCACATCCAGCACGTGACCGGGATCGCCTGTCTGGCGCTCCTCCTGGCGACACTCACCATCACGCCCCTCCGACGCTACCTGCATCTGGGGCAACTCATCAAGCTCCGCCGGATGCTGGGCCTCTGGGCCTTCACCTATGCGTCGCTCCACTTCCTCACCTACCTCATCTTCGATCAGTCGCTCGATGTCAGCCGCATCATGGCCGACACGGTCAAGCATCCCCGCATCTACGTCGGGTTCGCGGCCTTCCTGATCCTCCTCGCCCTGGCGCTCACCTCCACCGACGCGTCGGTCCGCCGGCTGGGAAAGCGCTGGGTCACGCTCCATCGCTGGATCTACCTGGCGGTCCTGTTCGGCATCATCCACTTCGCGATGGTGCAGAAGCTCGACTACCGGATCCCGCTCGTCTGGGGTGCGGGGTTCCTGGTGCTGATGTTGTCGCGGATCCGCCGGCGCGCATCCCAACGACCTCCGCCCGTCGCGGCACACGGGGTTGTTTCCGCGGCCTCCGGGGACTAGTTTCTGGCCTCGATGACCGGCCCCCGGCTGCTCCTCGATTCCAAGGCCATCTCCCGGGCTCTCGCCCGGATGGCGGGCGAAGTCGTTGAACGATGTGGCGGCACCGATGGACTGGTGATCGTGGGGATCCAGCGGCGCGGGGTGGAACTGGCCGAACGGATCGCCAAACTCATCGAACAGGCCGAGCAGGTCTCCCTCCCGCGTGGCAAGCTCGACATCACCCTCTATCGCGACGACCTCCAGGCCATCGGCCCCCGGCCGGTGGTGGGCGAAACGCGCCTTCCCGATCTCGACGGCAAGACGGTCGTCATCGTCGACGATGTGCTTTACACCGGCCGCACCATCCGGGCGGCGCTCGACGAGTTCGCCGATTTCGGGCGGCCCCGGCGGGTGCTCCTCGCTGTGCTGATCGACCGCGGTGGGCGCGAGCTTCCGATCCAGGCGGATGTGGTGGGGGCGGTAGTGTCGCTCCGCCCCACGGAGCGGGTCGATGTGCAGGTGAGCGAACTCGACGGCCGCGATGCGGTCGAACTGGTCCAGCGCTCCTAGATGGCCTCCACTTCACTCCCCTCGCTCGGCAAGGACCTCACCGGTCTCGAGCCCCTTTCCGCCGACCAGATCCGCCTCATCCTCGACACCGCCGAGCCGTTCAAGGAAGTGAGCGAGCGGCAGATCAAGAAGGTTCCGGCCCTCCGTGGCAAGACGATCGTCAACCTCTTCTTCGAAGCATCCACCCGCACCCGCATCTCCTTCGAATTCGCCGAGAAGCGCCTCTCCGCCGACACCGTCAACGTGGCGGCGTCGGGCTCGTCGGTATCCAAGGGGGAGACGCTGGTCGACACGGCCCGGAACCTGGAGGCGATGCGGATCGACATGGTCGTCATCCGGCACGGTTCCTCCGGGGCCGCGCAGTTCCTGGGGGACCGGATCGCCTCCAATGTCATCAACGCCGGCGATGGCAAGCACGAGCACCCCACCCAGGCACTCCTCGACCTCCTCACGCTCCGCGACAAGTTCGGGAAGATCGCCGGGCTCAAGGTCGCGATCTGCGGCGACGTGCTCCATAGCCGGGTGGCCCGCTCCAACATCTGGGGACTCACCAAGCTGGGCGCCGAAGTTGCGGTCTGCGGCCCGCCGACCCTCCTGCCGCGTGGTGTCGAGGAACTCGGCGTCAGGGTGCTGCCTCGGATCGAGGACGCCATCCAGTGGGCCGATGCCCTCAACATCCTCCGGCTGCAACTGGAGCGGATGAATGCCGGGTTCATCCCCTCGCTCCGCGAATACAACCGGGTCTTCGGCGTCACCAACGAGCGGCTGTCAAAGGCCCCCAAGGATCTGGTCATCATGCACCCCGGCCCGATGAACCGCGGCGTCGAGATCGACAGCGACGTGGCCGACGGCCCGCACAGCGTCATCCTCCCCCAGGTCACCAACGGCGTCGCGGTGCGGATGGCGGTGCTCTACCTCCTGGCCGGGGGGACGGCGGAGGGATCGCAGGCCGCGGGCCGCGCCGGGGGTGAGGCGTGAGGCCGATCCTCTTCCGCGGGGGCCGGGTCATCGACCCGAGCCGCGAGGCCGATGGCGTTGCCGACCTGCTGGTGGTCGATGGCCGCATCGCGGCGGTGGGGCGGGGCGTCGGCGTCCCCGACGGCGCCGAGGTGATCGACGCGACGGGGAAGGTCGTGGCCCCGGGCTTGATCGACGTGCACGTGCACCTGCGGGAGCCCGGCTTCGAGGACCTGGAGACGATCGCAACCGGTGCCGCCGCGGCGGCCGCCGGCGGGTTCACCGCCGTCTGCGCGATGCCCAACACCGATCCGGTCACCGACAACCAGGCTGCCGTCGGGTTCATCGTGAGCCAGGCCAAGCGTGCGGAGATGGCGCGGGTCTATCCGATCGGGTGCGTCACGGTGGGGCAGCGGGGGGAACGCCTGGCGGAATTCGGTGAGCTGGTGGGGGCGGGGGCGGTCGGCGTGAGCGACGACGGGAAGCCGGTGATGTCGAGCCATATCATGCGCACGGCACTTGAGTACGCCAAGGTCTTCGGCATCCCGGTCGCCGATCATTGCGAGGACACGCCGCTGGCGGCGGGCGGAGCGATGCACGAAGGGATCATTGCCACTCGCCTCGGCCTCAAGGGGATCCCGTCGGCGGCGGAGGAGATCCACGTCGCCCGCGACTGCATCCTGGCCGAGCTCACCGGTGGTCACATCCACCTCTGCCATATGAGCACCCGTGGTTCGGTCGACCTGATCCGCCGCGCCAAGGAGAAGGGGCTCAACGTCACCGCCGAGGCGACGCCGCATCACTTCGCGCTGACCCACGAGCGGTGCGAGGGGTACGACACCAACGCCAAGATGAACCCCCCGCTCCGCGAGGCGGCGGATCGGGACGCGATCCGGCAGGGGCTCAAGGACGGGACGATCGACGTGATCGCGAGCGACCACGCTCCCCACCATTACGACGCCAAGGAACGGGAGTTCGATGACGCCCCCAACGGCATTCTCGGACTGGAGACGGCACTCGGCCTCGCCATCCGGGAATTGGTGACGCCCGGGATCCTGACCCTTCCGGAACTCATCTTCCGGATGAGCACCCGCCCGGCGCAGCTCTTCCACCTGCCGGGTGGGACGCTCGCCGTGGGCGCTCCCGCCGACCTGGTGCTGATCGATCCGGGGGCGGCGTGGGTGGTCCGTCCCGAGGCCTTCCGCTCCAAGAGCCGGAACACCCCCTTCGGCGGGGAGACCCTCACCGGTCGAGCCGACCTGACCCTGGTCGATGGCCGGGTGATCTGGCGCCGGGAGGTCGGTCCCGGTTGAGTCGTCGGCGGGCGCAGGTATGCTTACTATTATTAGCGTAGGGCGCTGGCCGTGGACCACGGCCGCCCTATCCCCTGAGAGGACCGGTCCGCATGGCGAAGTCTCCCCCGTCCGGCAGTGATCCCACGGTTACTCGGCTCCTGGCCGAGCGGGACCAGTACGCCCAGTGGATGAATCGTCTGAGCGTCGCGAGCGACACCGTTGCCGAGAGCGTCCGTCAAAAGGTCCGTGCCGACTACGAGGCGCGCTTGGTGGCCGTGGTCGAGCAGCTGAAGCAGCATACCGACCAGGTGACGCAGCAGTTGTCATCGCAACGCGCCCGGCTCGATGTGCTCAATGCCAAGGAAAAGCTGGCGGAGGAAGTGCTGAGCGAGGCGGAACTGCGGCATGCCGTGGGCGAATACGACGAGTCCCAGTGGCAGAAGCTCCGGGCCGAGACCCACCGCACGCTGGTCGAGGTACGGGAGGAGAGCGCCGGGATCAGTGGGGAGATCGCGCGGCTCGATGAGGTCGCCCGGCTGATCTCCGCCGCGCCGGCCTCGATGCCGGTGTCGGAGGGGGCACCGATGCCGCCGGCGATGGGCACCGTCGCGATCCCGGCGGTCAAGCGCCCGGCCGCAACGGCCAAGGCCACGCCGGCGCCGGCGCCGATCCCCGAGCCGATGCCCGACCTCGACGTGGCGGAGGAGGGCGACCCACCCGCCCAGCGGGGTGGGAAGGGTGCGAAGGCCCCGAAGGACACGTCGCGGACCCTCTTCTTCCCGAGCGGCAAGGGTGCGGAGAAGGGGATCGACGAGCTGGATTTCCTCAAGTCCGTGGGTGGCGGGGCGGCGGAGAAGAAGGAGGGCTCGATCAAGCCGGTGGAGTCGGCCAAGCAGGCCGCGGCCATCAAGGAATCGGAGCCGATCGCCGAGGCCAAGCCCGAGCCGATCAAGACCGACAGCGGTGCAGGGAAGACACTCAAGTGCGCCGAATGCGGTACGATGAACCGGGCGACCGAATGGTACTGCGAGCGATGCGGGGCGGAGCTGGCGGCGCTGTGAGAGTGTGAACAGTGAACGGTCAAGAGTGAACGGGGGGCTCCGCCATGTGCCGGGCTCCCCGTTCGTCGTCTGAGGCATTGCTCCCAATAACTGAAACGGGGGCCCCGTCAGTCTGGGAACCCCCGTTCACTGTTCACCCTTTACCGTTCACTTCGTTTTGGCGACCGCCTTGGCGAGCCGGCTCTTCTGCCGGGAGGCGGTGTTGCGGTGGATCAGGTTCTTCCGTCCGGCGCGGTCGAGGAGGCTGGCCGCGGCGCGGTACGCCTCCTGGGCGTCTGCGGAGGTAGTAGCGCTGCGGACCCGCTTGACGGCGCTGCGGAGCGCGGAACGCTGGGCCCGATTGCGGAGCGTGGCCTTCTTCGACTTGCGGAGCGCCTTCTTGGCGGACTTGATCCTTGGCACTGAATCCCTCGAGGTCCTGGACAGGCAACGGCCACCGGTCGTGGCCATCGAAAAGAGGCGGTAAACCTAGGCGGGGCACCGGCTTCGGTCAAGCGACCGCTTGGTCGCCGGCGCCGCGAGCGTTATTGTTCCGTGCCGTGGCCCCCGCACAAGGACTCTCTGCTGACCGACCGACCCTTCCCGCCGGCCCAGGCCGGGCGCAGCCGGACCCGATGACCGGTCCGGCGTCCGCTCCGACCACCACCGCGCTGGGCGGCGATCCCGGTTTTGTGGTCGAACTGGAGGCGTTCTCCGGGCCCCTCGACCTGCTGCTCCACCTCCTGAAGGAGGAGCAGATCGAGATCGGCGATATCCCGATCGCGCGGATCGCCGAGCAGTTCCTCCGGGTCATCCACGCGCTGGGACTCAACCAGGCCGCCGACTACCTCGAGATGGCGGGACGGCTGCTGCGCCTGAAGGCGCAGATGCTGCTGCCCCGGACCGGCGACGATGACTGGGAGGATCCGCGGCACGAACTGGTCCGGCGGCTCCTCGAGTACCAGCAGATCAAGGAGATCGTCCGGTGGTTCGAGCGGGCCCACGAGCGCCGGTCCCAGCAGTATGCCCGCGGCTACCTGCCGCCGCCGCCCGCGCTCCCCGAGCCGCCGCTCACCCTCGACATCCTGGCGCTGCTCCAGGCGGTGGAGCGGGTCATCGCCGGCATTCCCGACCCGGTGCTGCACCGGGTGGTGCCGCGCGCGCTCGACGTCGAGGGCGCCACCCGGCGGGTACTGGAACTCCTCGACCAACAGGGTGAGATCGGATGGCTCCAGGCCCTCGGGCCTCGGCCGACGATCGTCGAAGTGCTCTCGACCTTCCTGGCCCTGCTCGAGCTCGCCAAGCACGGGCGCCTCAACCTCTTCCAATCGGCGCCGTTCACGCCGATGGTGATCCGCCGTGACCCCACTCGCCCAGCTGATTGAAGCCGCGCTCTGGAGCGCCTCGCGCCCGCTCACGGTCGAGGAGCTGCAGACGCTGGACGCCGAGGCGTCGCTGGCAGACGTCCGCACCGCACTCGACCAGCTGCGGGAGCACTACGACTTCGACCAGCACTCGGTCGAGCTGGTGGAGCTTGCCGGGGGCTACCAGGTCCTGACGCGGGCCCACTTTGCGCAGGCGATCGAGGCGGCGCAGTTCACGCAGCGGATCCCGAAGTTGACCGGCGCCGCGCTGGAGACGCTGGCGGTCATCTCCTATCGCCAGCCGGTGGGGCGGGCGGAGATCGAAGAGATCCGCGGGGTCAATGCCGGGGGCGTGCTGCGGGCGCTGCAAGAACGGGGCTTGATCGAAGTAGTGGGACGGAGCGAGGCGCTGGGCCGGCCGCTGCTGTACGGGACCACCCCGTACTTTCTGGAGCTCCTCGGCCTGAAGGATCTCTCCGACCTGCCACGCACCGAGGAACTGGCGGTGGCGCTCCAGCCCCCCAAGCCCCCCGACTTGGACGCCGACTCGGCCGCGTCCGTTCCGGCGGACCGATGAGCGAGATGCGGCTGCAGCGCGCCCTGGCCCAGGCCGGGGTGGCCTCGCGGCGCGGGGCAGAGGAACTCATCGAGCAGGGGAAGGTGCGGGTCGATGGCAAGGTCGCGGTCCTGGGCCAGAAGGTGGACCCCGCCCGACAGAAGATCTCCGTCGGCGGCAAGGCGGTGCGCGCCGTCGAGCGGCGCTGGTTGGCGTTCCACAAGCCGATGGGGGTCGTCACCACCGCCAAGGATGAAGCGGGGCGCCGGACGGTGCTCGACTTCATTCCGAATCCCGCGGGGCTCACCTACGTAGGGCGTCTCGATGTGATGACGACGGGGCTCCTGCTCCTCACCACCGACGGCGAGGCGGTGCACCGCCTGACCCATCCGAAGTACCACCTGGCCCGTCGGTATACCGCACTGGTGCACGGACGGGACTCGAAGGAGCTCGAAGGGCTCGTCACGAAGAAGTGGTTGGTGGACGGACATCCGGTGGTGGCGGAGCAGGTGCGGGTGCGGGAAGGGAAGGAAGGGCGGAGCATCGTTGACGTCACCCTTCGCGAAGGCCGGAACCGGATCGTGCGGAAGTGGTGCGAGGCGATGGGGTTGAAGGTCGACCGCCTGGCGCGCCTTGCCTACGGACCGATCCGGTTGGGAGAGCTGCCGGTGGGACGCTCGCGTCCGCTCACCGGCCAGGAGACCAAGGCGATCTACGCGGCGATCAAGCTGGATGAGGATCACGAGTGAGTTATGGATCGTGGTTCATGCGCATCCGGATGACCGCCAACTCCCCTGGGATCGACCCTGACACCCACGACCCGCGACTCACGACCCAAGACTCGTAACACGCAACCCTCGACTTGGCAGCAGATCATATGACCAACCCACGCCCTTCGGGCGCGCAGATGGCGGCGGAGGCGGCGCCGGTACAGGCCGCGATGCAGGAGGTCGCACTCCGGATCGTCGGCCAGGAGACGATGGTCGAGCGGCTCTTGATCGGGCTCCTCACCGGCGGTCACGTCCTGCTCGAGGGAGTGCCGGGGCTCGCGAAGACCCTCGCGGTCCGGACCCTGGCGGAGATCGTGCACGCCAGCTTTTCGCGCATCCAGTTCACCCCGGACCTGCTGCCGGCCGACGTGATCGGGACGATGGTCTTCGACCAGAAGAGTGCTGAGTTCACGGTCAAGAAGGGTCCGCTCTTTGCGCACGTCGTCCTGGCCGATGAGATCAACCGGGCGCCGGCCAAGGTGCAGGCGGCGCTGTTGGAGGGGATGCAGGAACGCCAGGTGACGATCGGCGGGACCGCGTATCCCCTCCCGGATCCATTCCTGGTGCTCGCCACCCAGAACCCGATCGAGAGCGAAGGCACCTACCCCCTTCCCGAGGCGCAGCTCGACCGGTTTCTGCTCAAGGTCCGCGTGGGATATCCCACGCGGGAGCAGGAGCGCGAGGTGCTGCTCCGGATGAGCGGCGGGGCGCCGATTGCCGTGTCCCGGGTGCTCGATCCCGCCGGGATCCTTGCCGCGCGCCGCGCGGTGACGAGCGTCTACATCGACCAGAAGCTGGTGGACTACATCGTCGACCTGGTGCGCGCCACCCGCGACCCGGGGCTCGTCGGTCTCCACGACCTGAAGCCCCTGGTCGCCTTCGGCGCCTCACCCCGGGCGTCGCTGGCGCTGGCACAGACGGCACGGGCGCACGCATTCCTCCGGGGCCGGAACTACGTCGTGCCCGAGGACGTCAAGGCGATGGCGCCGGATGTGCTCCGCCACCGGTTGGTCCTGACCTTCGAGGCGGAGGCGGAGGAGGTCGATTCCGACCAGATCATCTCGCGGGTGCTGGAGGCGGTGCCGGTGCCGTGAGAGTGGGCCGTGAAGAGTGAACGGTGAAGGGTGAACGGGAGGTTCCTGCTCCCACCTGTCCCCCGTTCGCTGTTTCCCGTTCACTGTTCACCGTTGACCGTTCACCCTTCACTGTACGCCACCCATCGGATCATGCCCGCGATCTCCCCCGCCGTCCTGAAGCAGGTCAAGCGACTCGAACTCCGGAGCCGCGGCTTCGTCACGGCGCTCTTCGCCGGGGAGTATCGCTCGGTCTTCCGGGGGCAGGGGATGGAGTTCGCGGAGGTCCGCGCCTACGAAGAGGGCGATGACTTCCGCTCGATCGACTGGAACGTCTCCGCCCGCCTCGGCGCACCGTTCGTCAAGACCTTCACTGAAGAGCGCGAACTCACGGTCCTTCTGGTGGTCGATCAGTCGGGGTCCACCCGGTTCGGCCACCCGGTGACCAAGGCGGCACTCGCGGTCGAGGTCGGCGCGGTGCTGGCGCTCGCGGCGGCGGCGCACAACGATCGCGTCGGTGCCCTCCTCTTCAGCGATGTCGTCGAGCGGGTCATCCCGCCGGCCAAGGGGCGTCGCCACGCCCTGCGGGTCATCCGTGACCTGGTCGCGTTCGCGCCACGGGGCCGGCGCACCGACCTGGCTGCGGCGCTCTCCTATGCCAGCCGCCTCCTCTCGCATCGCAGCATCGTGGTGGTGCTGTCGGATTTTGCCGCGACCGACTGGGAGCGCCCGCTCCGCCAGCTCACCTCCCGGCACGAAGTGGTGGCGGTGACGGTGGACGACCCCCGGGAGCGCGACCTCCCCGACGCGGGATGGATCGAGCTCGAGGACCAGGAGCAGGGCCACCAGGTGCTGGTCGACGCCGGTGACCCGCGGGTCCGCGGGCGGGTGGCGCTCCTGGCGGACCGGCGCCGCGCCGACCGGGCCCGGGCGCTCCGCTCCGCCGGCGTCGATCAGGTGGCGCTCGCCACCGACCGGGATTATGCCGGCCCGCTCCACCGGGCCTTCGCGCTCAGGGCGCGCCGGCTCGCACGGCGATGATCACATTCCTGCTGCTGCTGGCCCAGGCGGCACCCCTGCCGAGGGTGGGCGATACCGTCTGGGTGACGCGCACGGTCAGCCTCCCGCCCGGGACAGTGCCGCGAGTACCGGAGTGGACCCCGTCGGGCGACGTGGAACTCCTGGCACCCGGCATCGCGGTGGCGCACGATGGCGTGGTCGACCTTCGCTTCCCGGTGGCGATCTGGTCGTCAGGGCCCCACGTCATCGACGTCCCGGGGCCGCTCCTCCTCGGCGCCGGCGGATCGGTCGATACCGTCGTGGCAGCGCCGATCTCCGTCACCATCGCGAGTGTCCTCCCGGATTCGATCCATCGCGATTCGGTGATCGCCCGCCCGCCCGCGCCGGTGCTCCCCCCCTTCGAGACCGATCCCGGCCCGCTGGTGCTGTGGATGGGGCTCGGCGCGGTCGTGGCGACGGCCATCCTGCTCGTGCGGCGGCGGCGCCGCCCCTCCGAACTGGCGATCGCAGCGGATCCCGCGCCGGCCGACCCACCCGTCGGCCGCTGGATCGCCGCCGGGGAGGGGCGTGCTGCCGCGGCGATCGCAGCACTCGGGCTTCGGACGGCGATCCATCGCGGCTTTGAAGCCGCCGACCCGCGCCTCGACACCAGCGCCGTGCTGCGGCTCCTCGAGGGTTCCCGGCCCCAGTGGCCGGTGGCGGAGATCCGCCGGGTGCTCGGGGCACTGGATCAGGTGCGTTTCGGTGCGTCGGATGGCGGTGGGGACGTGGGGCCGCTGGTCGCCGACGCCGATCGGCTGGCCCACGACGTGGGAGGCGCCGCGTGATCGCATTCTCCCGCCCGTGGCTCCTGCTGCTCCTGTTGCTGGTGCCGGCCTGGCTCCGCTGGCGCCGCCGCCGCCGTGCGGTGACCGGGCACAGCGACGTGACCCTCTTCAGCGCGGTCGGGTCCTCGCCGTGGCCGGTGCGGATCCCGGTGGCGCTCCGCGCCACGGCGCTCGCCTGCTGGGCCCTCGCGGCGGCGGGTCCCCGGATCGGCGGGCGTCAGGTGGAGGTGAGGAAGGAAGGGATCGCGATCGTCATCGCGATCGACATCTCGAGCTCGATGCTCGCCGAGGATTTTGCGCCGTCGAACCGGCTCGAGGTGGCCAAGCAGCAGGCGGTCAGTTTCATCCGTGGGCGACCCGACGACCGGATCGGCCTGGTGGCGTTCTCCGGCGAAGCGGTGACCCAGGTGCCGATCACCGTCGACTACTCCGTGCTGGAGCGTGCGGTCCAGGACCTCCACATCGGGCAGCTCGACGATGGCACCGCCATCGGCAGCGGGCTGGCGACGGCGGTCAATCGTCTGCGCCGGGCACCCGACCACTCGAAGGTGGTGCTGCTCCTCACCGACGGCGTCAGCAATCGCGGCACCATCGACCCGCGCACCGCCGCCGCGGCCGCCGCCGCGCTCGGCGTCAAGGTGTACACCATCGGCGTCGGCACCGAGGGGCAGGCCGCGGTGCCCACCGGTCGCGGGCCGGCGGGGCTCCGCTACGAGGTGATGCCGGTCGAGATCGACGAGGGGCTCCTCAAGGACATCGCCGCCACCACCGGCGGCCGCTACTTCCGCGCCAAGGACAGTGAAGCGCTGGCCCGGATCTTCCAGCAGATCGACCAGCTCGAGAAAACGCCCGTCTCGACCCTGCAATACGTCAAGTACGATGAGGTCGTGATGCCGTTCGTCCTGGCCGGGCTCGGGTGCCTGGCGCTCGAACTCCTGCTCTCGGCCACCGTGGCCGTCCGAGTGCCCTGATGCGGATCGTCTTCGACGCGCCGGCGCTGCTCTGGCTCGCGCCCTTCATCGGAGCCGTGATCGGGGGCCTGGCCTGGCTGGCCCGGCGTCGGCGGGTCCGCGGCGCCTTCGCCTGGTCGCCGGAACTGGGGATCCGGGCCGCCGCCGACGGTGTCTTCGGCCCCCTCCTCCTGGGGCTGGCCGCCGCGCTCGCCTGCGTGGCACTCGCGGGCCCCCGGGGGGGCCGCACCGACGTCACCACCCAGACCCGTGCCCTGAGCCTCGTCATCGCGGTCGACATCTCCCGTTCGATGCTGGCGGAGGATGTGTCACCCGATCGATTGGGACGCGCGGTGCGGGAGGCGCGCCGCCTGGTGCAGGACCTTCCGAGCGACCGCATCGGCCTCCTCGCATTCGCGGGGCGGAGCTACGTGCTGGCGCCGCTGACCGTCGACGGCAGCTCGATCGACATGTATCTCGACGGACTCGACCCGAGCCTGGCCAGCGAGGGCGGCACCGACCTCGCGTCGGTGCTGGCCCAGGGCCGCGAAGTGCTCGGGGCCGCGTCCGACGCCGCCGACCGGGTGCTGGTGGTGTTCACCGACGGCGAAGACCACGATTCCCTGGTGGAGACGGTGGCGCAGGCCGCCGCGCTCAAGTCGGCGGGGATCCGGCTCATCCTGGTGGCGGAAGGGGGCCAGAAGGGTGTGCGGATCCCCGAGCGGGATTCCTCCGGCGCGCTCCTCGGCTATCAGGTGGATGCGGACGGCGCCGTCATCGAGACCGACCGCGATGACCGCGTCCTGCAGCGGGTGGCCGATGCGGCGGAGGGAACTGTCGTCTCGGCCCGATTGGCGGATCAGGAAGGCGCCGTCCGCGACCTGCTGTCGGCCTTCCGCCGCAGTCCCGTCACTGAGACCCGGGCCGCCGATCTGGTGCCTCGCGGATGGATCGCCGCACTCGTGGCGCTGGTGCTGCTGGTCATTCAGCTGGCGGGACGGCGCTCGGCCGCACTGATCGCGTTGGCGCTCATCGTGGCCAGCCCCGCCCGGGCGCAACGGCCATCGGCGGGAGAGCGGGCGCTCGATGCCGGGCGCCCCGGGGTCGCCGCGCACGAATTCTTGAGCGGCACCCTGCACGGGCCCGCGGCTGACACCGCATTCTACGACGCCGGGACCGCCGCGCTCGCCGCGGGTGACTTCGTCTCGGCGGAGAAGTCGCTGGCGGTCGCGACGCGCACCCTCGATCCCGACCTTCGTTTCCGCGCGCTGTACAACCTGGGAACGGCCTACCTGCTCCAGGCCGTGAAGGACACCGCGCACCGCGGGGCGTTGCTCGACCAGGCGGAAGGGCACCTGCGCGACGCACTCCGGATCGATCCCGCCTCCGAACCGGCCAAGTGGAACCTCGAGCTGGCCACCCGGCGCCACCCACCTCCGCCGCAGTCGGGTGGAAGCGGGAACCCGCCACCGCCGCCCAAGGGGGGCGCGGCGCCGCCGCCGCCACCACCACCGACGCCGAATGGTGCGCTCACCCCCGGCCAGGCCGAGGCGATCCTCAATTCCGTGGCCCGCGAAGAACGGGAGGCCAGGGAACGGCACCTGCCACGCAATCCCGGCGGCGATCCGAGGATCAAGGATTGGTGATCCTGGCGTTGGCGGCACTCCTGCTGCAGCAGGGCGCCCCGGTGACGGTCATCGCGTCCGTGACGCCCGATCGGGTCACGGTCGGGAGCGATGTCGTGCTGACCATCAATGCCACGAGCCCGGGGTCGGGACCGATCTCGCTCGACCTGCCGAGCTTCGGCGGCTTTGTGGTGCTGACGAGCGGGGAGCGCAGCACCGTGGCGGTGGGTCTGGCGGCGAGCGGCGGGCCCCGTCGCGTGACCACGTGGGAGTATCACCTGCGGGCCGTGCTGCCGGGACACTTTGCCCTGGGACCGGTCCGGGTCGATGAAGGCGGCCGCTTCGCCACCGCGCCCGCCGTGGAAGTGAGCGTTTCCGCCAATGCGGCGGCCGTCGCGGCGGGCCTCGATCCGCGGGTCCAGGCGCTGCTCGAGCGGGCGCCTCCTCCTCCCGACACCGGTGTCGCGGTGACCATCCTTCCCTCCGCCCAGAGCGTGCTGGTCGGTGAACAGCTTGATGTCGTGACGGCGGCCTGGTTCCCGCGCGAGCTTCGGATGCGGCTCCGCCATCCGCCGACACTGGAGCCCCCCGAGTTCGAGGGGGTGTGGAGCTACCCGCAGGTGGTCCCCGCCGGGATCGCGGCAAGTCGGGAGGTGGGCGGGGTCTGGTATGACCTCTTCATCCTGCACCAGATCGTGTTCCCGCTCACCTCGGGCCCGCTCCATCTCTCGCCGGCCACGCTGCGGTTCGGCGTGCCGGTGGCGTTCCAGTTCTTCAGCCAGGAAGACCACTACGCGCTCCAGAGCGCCGTGCCGCGTGTCAACGTGCTGGCGCTTCCCGACAGCGGGCGCCCCCCCGGATTCGGTGGGGCCGTCGGCAGCGGACTGACGCTCGACCGCACCATCGGAGCCGCCCCCCGGATCGGCGATCCGCTCTCGATCACGGTGACGCTCCGCGGAGGCGGGAACGTGTCGCTTTGGCCGGCGCCTTTCATTCGGTGGCCGGTGGGGCTGCCGGTCTACTCCGACGGGACCGATGACCAGGTCCGGACCGATTCGGGGATGGTGGCGGGCAAGAAGGTCTTCCGCTACCTGGTCGTGCCCGATTCGTCGGGCACGCTGGCGCTGCCGTCCATTGCCTATCCCTACTACGACCTCACCTCGGGGACCTTCCAGGTGGCGTCGGTGCCGGCGATGCGGCTGGCGGTCGCCGCGGCGGGCGAAGCACCGAGGGCACGCGCCTCGCCGCCGCCCCTCCTCCTCGGCGCCCAGGAGAGTGCGGCGTGGCGGCTGGTGCACGGCGTGCCGCCCGTCATATGGTACGTGATCGTGCTCGGGCTCCCGCTGGCGTGGCTCTGGCGGAAGCGTCCCCGCCGCCGATCCGTCGCGCCGCGGCGGGTGGTCCGGCGTTCGCAGTTCACCGAGGCCAGCGAGCTCCTTGAGGAGGCGTTGCGGAGCGTGGTGGGCATCGATGCGCTGGCGGACGGTGTCCGGTTGCCCGCGCGCCTTGCCGCGGCCGGTGTGGATGCATCACTCGCGGCCGAGGCGGCTGCCGTATGGGAGCGGGTCCGGGCTCTGCGGTTCGCGCCCGGAGGGTCGCGTGAGGTGGCGGCACTCGCCGACCAGGCGCGGGCGGCGGCCCTGCGGCTGGCGCCGAGGGTGCAGCGGGGCCGCTCGGCGGGGCCGTTGCTCATCGTCATCTTCGCCGCGGGGGTTGCCGGGCACGCGGCGGCGCAGGCACCGCCGCCGCCACCGGAACAGCTGTATGAGGCCGGCGCGCTCCACGCCGCGGCCGTGGGATTCCACGCCCGTGCGCTCGCGGAGCCCTCGGCATCGTCGCACTGGTATGACTTGGGCGCCGCTGAATACCGGCTCGGCGATGATGGCGAGGCGATGGCCGCGTGGGCGCGCGCGCTGCGGCTCGATCCGAGGAGCATCACCCTTGCGCGAGCCCGCCTCCTGCTCCCTCCGCCCGATCCGGTGAGCGCCAGCTGGCTCCAGCCGTGGGTGGTGACCCCCGAAGAGGTCGCGATCTTCGCATTGGCGCTCTGGGTGGTCGGCTGGCTCGGCCTGTTGCTCGCGTCCGGAGCGCGTGGCCGATGGTGGATGCTCGTGTCCGTCGGCGTCATCGTTGCGGCGGTCTCGTGGGGGATGGCGCGGAGCGACGCGGTGCCCCTCGCGGTGGTGCGAGCGGCGGGACCGGTCCGGGTGTCGCCATATGGATCGGCCCCACCCTCGCGATCGCTTCCCGTCGGCACCGCTGTCCGGCCCGAGCGGCGCCGGGGTGGGTGGGTCCTGGTGCGTGCGGCGACGGGAGACGAGGGTTGGATCCCGGCCGATGCTCTGGCGCCGGTGGTGGACTTTTAGCGGGCGGACCCCCCTACCTTTCGAGCATGCCGCGCCGAATTGCCATCCTGCCGAGCACCGTTGCTGACCAGATCGCCGCCGGCGAGGTGGTCGAGCGCCCGGCGTCCGCCGTCAAGGAACTGCTCGAAAACTCCGTCGACGCTGGCGCGACCCGCATCGACGTGGAGCTTGAGCAGGGTGGCACCGAACTCATCCGCGTGTCCGATGACGGGTGCGGGATCGCGGCGGATGAGTTGCCGCTCGCGTTCGCCAGCCACGCCACCAGCAAACTCCGCGACGCCGACGACCTGTT
>DASSGV010000095.1:0-20364 GCA_035693225.1 Gemmatimonadales bacterium
CCCCGTTGTCATTGCCCTGGATGCCACCGTTGGTCGGCACCGCCTGGGTGGTCCACGAAGTCCCGTTCCAATACCGGATCACCGGGTCAGAGTTGTTGACGATGCTGATAGTCCAGATGTTGCTGGCGTCGCTGGCAAAGATGATCCCCGGCCCCTGCGTCTGACCCGAGCCACCCGTCCCGCCGATCTCGGTCCAGACGCCGGTGGAGCTGTTCTGCCGCCAAACGTGGCCCTGATCGCTGAGGATCACCGGATCGGTGCCGAAGGTGGTCGAAGCGACCGCCCGGTTGACGCTGGTCGGCAGCGTGTCGGAGATCCAGGACGATCCGCTGAACCGCGCGAAGCGGAACCCCATCCCCCAGATCCCGCCGAGCCCCCCCGTCGAGCCGGCGGCGTACATCAGCCCCGGCGAGTTCGGCAGCGAGTCAAGCGTCCGCCAGCTGATCCCATCCCAGTGCCGGAAGCGCGACCCGTTCTGGAAGGTGAGGTCGTTCCGCGCGGCCGCGACGACCTGATTGTTCGGGCTCGATCCGCTCGGCCCAGAGCCGAGCGGGTCGGTATAGGAATGCCAGACGCCGCTGTCCTGGACGAAGACCTCGCCGTTCTGCCCGAAGACCGCCAGGCCGACGAAGCCCCAGCCGCTGACGCCCTCCCAGTTGATCGGATTGATGCCCGGTTCGAGTGCCCAATGGAGGATGGCGCCTTTGTTCGGCAATTCCGCCGAGACGAGGACCTGGAAGGTGAAGGAGTGGGTGGAGGGATCGAGCTGGAACTGCCAGTTCTGTGTGTTCGAGACCTGCTGCGAGGTGAGCAGGGTGTCGTACTTGAAGTAGGGCTGGTTGCTGGCGGTGAAGGTCGCCGTCCCGGCCGGATTGGCGACCGACACCAGGCCGACGTCGCCGGTGGGCTGCGCCAGGAAGAAGACCTTGATCCCACCGCTGTCCTGGGTGGTGCCATCGGCGGTCCCCATCGCGAGCGCCCCCTCGTTCTGCACGCTCACATCGGTGCCGAAGACGTGCGTGGTGCCATTCCAGGAATTGTTGCTGGAGCGAAGCCCGACCTTGACCCCCTGCTCGCCGAAGGTCGCGACGCCCGGCGAGCGGGACGCTCCGCTGGTGGCGGCGCATTCGAAGCTTCCGGCCCGGACATCGGCGTGGCAGGTGAGCTGCTGCGCCGCCGGAATGAAGTTCCCGCCGAGGGAGGGCCGGTTCAGGTTCTGGTCAGCGCAGGCGCTGATCCCGAAGAGGAGCCCCGCCGCCAGGAGAAGTCCGAAGACGGTGCTTCCGCCGATCCCACCCCCTCCGCCGATCGGCGAGAGGAGGGTCAGCTCGGTGAGCTTGGGGAGTAGCGTCACCGCGGGAGCGGCCCACTCCCGTCGGGCTTCCACCGAAGGCGCTGGCTCGGACGACACTACACGATCATCGGACGGATGGACGTCCATCGGAACTCCAGGAAAACAGAATGAGTTGATTGCCGCACACAGGCACGATCGCACCACAAATGCATTGGCACCGCCGGTTCGATGACCGGGAGGCCACCGCGCCGCCGCCTACCGCTGCCCCTCGAACAGATCGTTGCCCACCAGGGCCCACAGCTGATTGGCCGAGGAGCCTCGGAGCGCGCGGATCGCCCCGACTCCAGTGGTGATCGTCGGCACCCGCACGTTGCAGGGGAAATTCTGGAGCGTGTCCGCGGCGAAGGTCCCGGCGTACACGGTCCCATCGGCGGAGATCCAGAGCGACGTGATCGTCTCCGACGTGGGAAGTGAACAATCGGTCCAGCCGCTCCCGTTCCAATGGGCGATATAGCCGTTGGTGCCGCCGACCCAGACGTTGGTCGAACTGGTCCCGGTCACGGCATCGAGGTCCTGGGTCGGGCCGGGAGACTCGACGACATAGCCCGCCGTGCTGTCGTACCAGACCACCCGGCCGCCGTCCCCCACGAGCCAGAAGTCATTGATGCTGGTGCCCCACTCGGCGCGAAACTGCCCCGGCGGGCCGCCGCCCGGGTCGGCGGTCCCGTTCGAGAGGTCGCCCGGGGCGGTCTGCCGGTACACAATATCCGGCCCGAGGAGGGCAACGACCGCCTGGCCGGAGTTGGGCGCCCAGAACGCGCTGATGGGAACGCCAATGGCGCCGCCAAAATCGCTCCAGCTGGTGCCGTCGAATCGCTTGACCGACTCCCCTTCCGCCACCAGGATGCTGTCGGTCCCAAAGAGCTGCAGGCCGATGACCGAGTCGGCGGCCGCGCCATCAGGATCGCTCGTGACCCAGCTTCCCGAGACGTACTGCCGGACGTTCCCCTGCACCGTCCCCACGGCGGCTCGCGAGCCGACCGCGGCAAGTGCCGTGGGATAGTCGGCGGTCGAGGTCACCAGTTCATCCACGATGGAACTCCCGTTCCAGCGGCGGATCCCATCGGCCGAGAGGAGGTAGAGCCCGCCCGCCGAATCCTGGATCATCCGAGTGACCTGCGCCGGTAGCGCCGCGCGGTTGCTCCAGACACCGCCGGTCCAGCTCATCAGCATCGATGAGTCGGTCGTGATGCTCCGGGCCGCGGCCCACCAGTTGGGGCCGCCGCTCCCGAAATCGATGGCGTCGATGGTGGTGTCAGCGGTCGCCGATCCGTAGATCTCTATGGTGCCGCCGTCGAGGATGCCGCTTCCCCCGGAAAAGATGTTGTACCCGTAGTCGTTCTTTCCTACGGCGCCGTACAGAGCGGTGATCGGACTGCCGCTATTTCCGCTCGGAGTCGGGGAATTGAAGTTGAAGCGATAGACCGACCCCGCCGAATCGGCCGCGACCCCCTGATCGGTGGCGTAGCTGGCCAGGAACGAGAACGACCCGCCCCCGATCCCGATGGAAAACCATCCGTTGTCGCCGAGCCAACTGACGTGCCCGGAACCGCCGCTGTCCCCGCCGATCGCGATCCGGTCGGCGGCGTACGCCGTCACCCCGGCGATGGTGAACCCGGCGTTCCGCACCAGCTTCCAGACCTGCCCATCGAAGATCACCACGTTTCCGCTGGTAGTGGCGCCGATATACTTCCCGCCCCCGATCGCCGCGATCCCGGCCCACTCACCGAAATACTGCACCGGAGGCTCGGTCCACCTGTTGCCGACCTTATGCAGCACTTCCCCGAACGGCCCGACGGCCATCGCATCGGTGCTGGAGTTGACCGCGATGTCGGTGAGGCCGGCGCTGTGGAATTGGGGGATCTCCGACCAGAAGAGGACCCCACCTTGATCCGCCACATCGGCCGAGACGAGGACGGTGAACGCGAAAGTGGTGACCGTCCCGGGGACATTCCACTGCCAGTTGAGCGAAGGGGAGACCTGGTCGAAGCGGATGCTGTCGGGGTATTGGAAGAAGGGCTGGTTCGTCGCGTCAAAGGCGCCGAGTCCGGTCGGGTTCGCAACGGTGACGACCCCGGTCCCGCCGGTCACGGTGGGGCCGCTCTCGAAAAAGACGTCGGTCCCACCCAGGAGCGTCTGCGCCAGGAGGTTCTGCAACGTGACGTCGGCGGAGAAGATATGGGTGACGTTGTCGTAGGCGACGTTGCTGGAGCGGAGGAGGACGCGGGTGCCCTGGCCACCGAGGGTGACAGACCCCGACGTGGTCTCGGGACCGGCGCAGGCGATGGTGCCGGCCCGCACGTCGGCTCGGCAACTGACCGTCTGGATCGCAGGCGCCGGCCGGGTCGGCGCGCTCGGCCGGACGATGCCATCGCTGCAGGCACCGATGCCGAAGAGGAGCCCCACAGCCAGGAGCAATCCGAACACCGTGCTCCCCCCGATCCCGCCGCCGCCGCCGATCGGCGAGAGGAGGGTCAGCTCGGTGAGCTTCGGAAGCCCGATGACGGCGGGTGACTTCCAGGGTTGGCGCCGCTCGGAAGGTTGAGCCGTCGGCCCGGTGGTCGGCTCCGGTGCGCCCGGCGCGGTCGTGGACATCGGTGCCTCACGGAAAGGTTGGTCAGGGGTTCGCACGGAGCATCCACGTTCCGGTGACGAGCGCGAAGCCCGAGGCGACCCCAGAGATGCCGGAATAATTCTGCCCGGTGGCCGAGAGAACGGCCATCGGAGCCCAGGTGGAGCCGTCGTAGCGGAGCACCGTTCCGCCGGCACCGACGGCGTACACTTCCGAAGCCCCTCGGGCCCAGACGCCCGTCAGGTTGTTCGAAGTCCCCGAGGTCGCCACGGTCCAGCTCGAGCCGTTCCAGTGGACGATCGTCCCGGCATTCCCCACTGCCCAGACGTCGGTGGGCGAGGTACCGGAGACGGCGTTCAACTGGTTGGTCGTGGGCGACGCGGGCGCCGTCCACGCCGAACTGTCAAAGACCAGGATCGCACCGCCACCCCCCACCGCAACCGCGAAGGAGTCATTGGCGGCCCAGATGCCGTAGAGGTTGTTGCTCGTCAGGGAGCTGGCTGCGACCGCGGTGGAACAGGAAGAGACGTTACACTGCTGCACCTGCCCCTGGTCCGCGACTTCCCACACGTTGCCAGACCCGGAGCCACCCAACCCGTGCCCAGACGCAGTACCGGCGTAGACCTGGGTCCAGTTCGCGCCGTCGTAATGTTGCACGAAGACATTGTTGCTTGCCTCCCACACATCGGAGGGTCCCGCGGCCCAGACGGCGGTGATGAATCCGCCGCCCACATCAAGCGACTGGATCCACCGCCGCCCATCATAGTGATAGACCTGGCCGGCCTGGGTCCCGACATAGGCGTCGGTGGAACTGAGGACCGAGACCGCCGTGGTCGTCACGCCCGACCCACCCGGAACCAGCGTGCTCCAGGTCCCCGCGCTGTCCATTTCGACGATCCCCTGAGACTCGGCCAGGTACACATTGCCGTTGCTGGCCACCCAGACGTCGGAATACGCCGGGCCGGAGAAGCCGGTGTTCCGCAGGGTGTTCCAATTGCTGCCATCCCAGTGCCAGAGGTACCCCGCGCCACCGTTGACCGCCGTCAGGTACACGTCATCCGAATCCACTGCATACCCGCCGGTGGGGAAGTAGTTCTCGATGACGGTACCTGGAAGCGGCGGCACCGACCACCGCGTCCCGTTCCAATATTCCGCGGCGTTGCCGCCAAAGGAGGCCGCAAAAGCCCAGACGTGGTTGGTGTCGGGAGCGAGGACCAGATAGGGCGGGAAGGATGATCCCATCCCCGAACTCGTCGAGTCCACCCGGGTCCAGCTGTGCTGATGGTGGAACCAGAGGAGCCCGTTGTCCGATATCGTCAGCACATCCCCCAGGACCGGGGTGGAGGCATCGAGCCGTGTCTCGCCGGTCGGGAGCGTGTCCGCGATCCAGCCATTCCCCGAATGCATCCAGAATGAGGACAGACCGGTGGCGTAGTCGCCGGTGCCGGCGCTGTACCCGAACGTGCTGGCATAGCTCGCCGGCGGACCGTTGCTCTCCCCCTGGATCGCGCGCCAACTGATCCCATCCCAGAGCCGGATGCTGAAGTCGGTGGCATACCGCATGATGTCACCGGGTCCCGCCGCGGACGCGCCGAATGTTTCTCCGAGCGTGTGCAGCGAGACGTTCGCGGGGTCGTACCGGGACGACCACTGGCCGCCACTGTACACCAGCACCTCGCTCTGGTCGCCGAAGAGGGCGAAGCCGTTCCCCCACCCGCGGAGCAGCTGCCATTTTTCGGTACCCAGGAACGCCGGTTCGGTGGTCCAGCGCAGCACCCCGCCCTGCACCGGCACGTCGGCCGAGACGAGCACCGCAAAGGTGAAGCTGGTGGCGGCACCGCCGAGCTGGAACTGCCAGGTCTCTGGCGCGGAGACCATCTGTGCGGTGAGGAGGGCGTCGTACAGGAAGTAGGGCTGGTCGTTGGCGGTGAAGGTGCTGGTCCCGGTGGGATTGGCGACGCTCGCCGTCCCGACGTCCGGCGTCGGACCCGAGACGAAGAAAACGCTCACCCCGCTGCTCTTCGTGGTGCCGTCCGTGGTCCCGATGGGGCCACCGGTCAGGTTCTGGACGGTGACGTCGGCGCTGAAGATCCCGGTGCCCGGGACGTAGGACGTGTTGCTCGAGCGCAGGCCGACGTTGAGCCCCTGGCCGCCGAGCGTGGTGGTACCCGAGGTCCGGGCCGGGCCACCGCAGGAGACCGTGCCGGTCGCGAGAACGGCTCGGCAGGTGATGAGTTGAGAGATCGTCGCCGGCCCACCCGACGCCGATGGCCGGACGATGCCATCGCTGCAGGCACCGATGCCGAAGAGGAGTCCGGCGGCAAGAAGGAGTCCGAAGACCGTGCTCCCGCCGATCCCGCCGCCGCCGCCGATCGGCGAGAGGAGGGTGAGCTCGGTGAGCTTCGGGAGGGGCTCGACCTGCGGGGTCGCCCACGGGCGGCGGCCAGGCGGATCCTGTGACACCGGTGCACTGCGGCCCACCGGCAGCGATGGAGGAACGTCGTGCGGCATCGGATTCTCGCGGGCTGAGCCACCGGCCTGGAGTGGCCCGGGCGGCTCGTCGTGCTGGAGGGTATGGAACCCTTCACAATATGCGGCTTCCCCGGTGGAACGCAAACGCCGGCAGGCCCGGACGCACGACGCCCGGCCTTTGGGGCCGGGCGCCGGGGTACACCTTTGTTGTGAATTCCTTGTTCGTGGGGTGCCCGCAGGGCACCCCCTACATCAATCGTCTTCGCCCACCAGGACGGTGGCCGCCACGGTCTCGGCCGGCTGCTCCGAGCCCGGTTCCGGCGGCGGCGGTGCCTCGTACCCTTCCGGCGGCGCGATGTCGATCTCGGCGTACCGGTAGAGCCCCGTGCCGGCAGGGATCAGGTGACCGATGATGATGTTCTCCTTGAGGCCCAGGAGGTCGTCCTTGGCCCCGCGGATCGCCGCGTCGGTGAGGACGCGGGTGGTCTCCTGGAACGATGCCGCCGAGATGAACGACTGCGTCGTGAGCGACGCCTTGGTGATGCCAAGGAGCACCGGCTCGGAGTCGGCGGGATCGTCCTTCTTCTTCTCGATCCGCGCGTTCTCGTCCCGGAAGATGAGCTTGTCGACCGTTTCCCCTTCGAGGAAGTCGGTGTCGCCCGGATCGGTGACGCGGACCTTCTGCAGCATCTGGCGCACGATGACGCCGATGTGCTTGTCGCTGATCCGCACCCCTTGCAGGCGGTACACCTCCTGCACCTCGTTGAGGAGGTATTCCTGCACCGCGCGCGGGCCCTTGATCCGCAGGATGTCGTGCGGATTGACCGGCCCTTCGGTCAGGCGGTCACCGGCACGGACCCGGTCGCCCTCGTGGACGCGGAGGTGCTTCCCGGCGGCGACCTCGTAGAGCTGCGCCTCGCCCTCCTCGGGGTAGACGTAGATCTCGCGCTTGCCGCGCTTGATCTCGCCGAACTTGACCACGCCATCCACCTCGGCGATCGTGGCCGGGTCCTTCGGACGGCGCGCCTCGAAGAGTTCCGCCACCCGCGGGAGGCCGCCGGTGATGTCGCGCGTCTTGTACGCCTGGCGCGGGATCTTGGTGACCGTGACCCCCTTGACCACCTTGACCGGCGGCGAGAGCCAGACGGTCTTGTCGCGCGCTTCCTTCTTGGTCTTCCCCGGCCACGCGACGTTGATCGGCACTTCCTCGACCCGGAACTTCGACGACCAGGGGTTGGCCTCGTCGGGCACGGTCATGGCCCGGCTCACCAGGTCGGTCGGCGAGCCCAGGATGATCCGCGACCCTTCGGCCAGCGTGTACTCCTGCGGGTCCTTCCGGTTCGGGGCGTAGACCAGCACCGACGGATGGAGCTCGCGGTCCGGATCGGTCTGCACCACGAGTGAACGGAGTCCGGTCGACTCGTCGAGCTCCTCGCGCAGCGTGACGCCCGGCACCAGGTCCTTCCAGCGCAGGTCGCCGTCGATCTTGAGGATGCTCGGATCGTTGTACGGGTCCCAGGTGTAGAGGATGGTCTGCCGCCCCTGGGCCGCGTCGCTCTCCTTGACCTGCAGGAGCGCGCCCTCCGGCACCGGGTAGCGGTTGAGCACCTTCTTGTGGTCCTTCGGATCGGTGACGAGGATCCCTTCCTTCGTTTCCTCGGTGGCCGATTCGTCCTCGCGGGTCAGCACGATGCGGATGTTGCCCTTGAGGCCGTCCTCGTACTCGACGGGGACGTCGGTCCACTCCAGGCCCTTGGTGTAGTGCACGGTGCCGTCGGCGCGCGCGCGCCGCTCGGCGTCCTCGGCGATGCGCGACGACGTGCCGCCGATGTGGAAGGTCCGGAGCGTGAGCTGGGTGCCCGGCTCGCCGATCGACTGCGCGGCCAGGATGCCCACCGCCTCGCCCATATCCACCATGTCCATCGTGGCGAGGTTCCGGCCGTAGCACATCCGGCAGACCCCGCGCCGCGACTCACAGGTGAGCACCGAGCGGATCTTGATCTTCTCGATCCCGGCGTCCTCGATGGCCACCGACGCGTCCTCGTCGATGAGCTGGCCGGCCTGCACCAGCAGCTTCGGGTCGCCGAACTCGTCGAGCTCGTGCGGGTCGTAGACCTCCTCCGCCGCGACGCTGCCCATCACGCGCTCACGAAGGCCCTCGATGATGTCCTCGCCCTCCTTGAGCGCCGTCATCTCGAGACCGAGGGTGGTGCCGCAATCTTCCTCGGTGATCGTGACGTCCTGCGCCACGTCCACCAGCCGGCGGGTCAGGTAGCCGGCGTCCGCGGTCTTGAGCGCCGTGTCGGCCAGGCCCTTCCGGGCGCCGTGCGTCGAGATGAAGTACTCGAGCACCGTGAGCCCCTCGCGGAAGTTCGACTTGATCGGGCTCTCGATGATCTCGCCGATGCCGCCGGTGAGCTTCTTCTGCGGCTTGGCCATCAGGCCGCGCATCCCGGCCAGCTGCCGGATCTGGTCCCGGCTGCCGCGGGACCCGGAATCGAACATCATGAACACCGGGTTGAACCCGCCGCGGGAATCGCGCATCCCGTTGACCATCGCCTCGGCCACGTCGTTGTTGGCGTGGGTCCAGGCGTCGATGACCTTGTTGTACCGCTCGCCGAAGGTGATCTGGCCGGTGTTGTACGCCCGCTGGAAGCGCTGGACCCGCTGGTCCGCCTCCGCCAGCAGCTTGACCTTCTCGGCCGGGATGTGCAGGTCCTCGATCCCGATCGACACCCCGCCCAGCGTGGCGAACCGGAAACCGAACTCCTTGAGGCGGTCGAGGAAGAGCACCGTCTCCGCCAGGCCCGCGCGCCGATACCCCTGCAGCACGAGCTCGGAGAGCGCCTTCTTCTTCATCACCTCGTCGCGGAAGCCGAGCTCCGCCACCAACTGGCGGGGCAGGATGCTGTTGAAGAGCACCCGACCGGCGGTCGTCGCGATCCAGCGCGGCGCCGGCTCCGCCGCCTCACGCGGCGGGGTGTACCAGAAGTGGATGGCGTCGTGGTGGGTGACGGCCCCGTGCGCCAGCGCCATCTCCAGCTCGGCCAGGGTGCCGTACCACTTGGCGTCCTTCCAGAGCGCCTTGACCGGCTCCGGGTTCTTGCCGGCCTTCCGGATCTGCTCCTCGAACCCGGGCGGCAGCTTGGTGAGCCAGTAGCTCCCCAGCACCATGTCCTGGGACGGCTCCGCCACCGGCCGGCCGTCGGACGGCTTGAGGATGTTGTTCGACGAGATCATCAGCAGGCGCGCCTCGAGCTGCGCCTCGAAGGAGAGCGGCACGTGCACCGCCATCTGGTCGCCGTCGAAGTCGGCGTTGAACGCCGCGCAGACGAGCGGATGGATCCGGATGGCCTTGCCCTCGACCAGCACCGGCTCGAAGGCCTGGATGCCCAGGCGGTGGAGCGTCGGAGCCCGGTTGAGGAGCACCGGGTGGTCCTGGATGATCTCCTCGAGGATCTCGTACACTTCCGGGCTCTCGCGCTCGACGATCTTCTTGGCCCGCTTGACCGTCTCCGCGATCCCCTTCTCCACCAGCTTGTGGATGATGAACGGCTTGAAGAGCTCGACCGCCATCGTCTTGGGGAGGCCGCACTGGTGGAGCCGGAGCTCCGGACCCACCACGATGACCGACCGGCCGGAGTAGTCCACCCGCTTGCCCAGCAGGTTCTGCCGGAAGCGGCCCTGCTTGCCCTTGAGCATGTCGCTCAGCGACTTGAGCGGACGCTTGCCCCGGCCGCGGATGGCCTTGGAGCGGCGGCCGTTGTCGAACAGCGCGTCGACGGCCTCCTGCAGCATCCGCTTCTCGTTGCGGAGGATGACCTCCGGGGCGCGGTGCTGGATGAGCTTCTGGAGCCGGTTGTTGCGGTTGATGACCCGGCGATAGAGGTCGTTCAGGTCGGAGGTGGCAAAGCGCCCGCCGTCGAGCGGCACCAGCGGCCGCAGGTCGGGCGGGATGACCGGCACGACGTCGAGGATCATCCAGGCCGGGTTGTTGGGCAGGTCGCCCTGGTCGCCGGAGCTCAGGAACGCGTCGACGATCTTGAGCCGCTTGAGCATCTGCTTCTTGCGGTGCTGGCTCGTTTCGCCGGCCACCGACGTCCGCAGTTCCTCCGCCAGCTTCTTCACGTCGATGCGGGTCAAGAGCTCGCGCACTGCCGGCGCGCCGATGTCGGCGCGGAAGGCGTGGTCGCCGTCCTGCTTGGCCTTCTGCCGGAGGGTGAGGTACTCCTCCTCGTCCAGCAGCTGGTTGGCCTCGACGTCCTGCTCGCCCGGCTCGATGACGATGTAGCTCGAGTAGTAGATGACCCGCTCGAGATCGCGCAGGGTCACGTTGAGCAGGTTGCCCATCGGGCTCGGCAGCGTCTTGAAGAACCAGATGTGCGCCACCGGCACGCTGAGCTCGATGTGCCCCATCCGCTCGCGCCGGACCTTCGACAGCGTCACCTCGACGCCGCACCGGTCGCAGATGACACCGCGGTAGCGGATGCGCTTGTACTTGCCGCAATGGCATTCCCAGTCCTTGACCGGACCGAAGATGCGCTCGCAGAAGAGACCGTCCCGCTCCGGCTTGAACGAGCGGTAGTTGATGGTCTCGGGCTTGGTCACCTCGCCCCAGGACCACCACTGCCGCTGTCCCTGGAGCTCCAGCCGCTCGCGTTCCTTGGAATCACGCGGGCCGCGGATCTCCTCCGGGGAGGCGATGCGGATGCTGATGAAATCGAATGACGAGCTCTTGGGCTCGCGACCGCTGCGAAAATCGATCATAGGTCCCTCTTACTCGTCGCCGTCGGCAGTGGTGCCGAGGGTCACCTTGAGGCCGAGTGCCTGGAGTTCCTTGACCAGCACGTTGAACGACTCCGGGATCCCCGGCTCGGGCAGGTTCTGGCCCTTCACGATGGCTTCGTACACCTTGCTCCGGCCGTTCACGTCGTCGGACTTGACGGTGAGCATCTCCTGCAGGACGTGCGAGGCGCCGTACGCCTCGAGCGCCCACACTTCCATTTCGCCGAAGCGCTGGCCGCCGAACTGCGCCTTGCCCGCGAGCGGCTGCTGCGTCACCAGCGAGTACGGCCCGATCGACCGGGCGTGGATCTTGTCATCCACCAGGTGGCTCAGCTTGAGCATGTAGATGGCCCCGACGGTGACGTCGCCGGCGAACTCCTGCCCGCTCCGCCCGTCCCGCAGGCGCATCTTCCCCGCCGGCGTGAGCCCGGCGGTCCGCAGCAATTCCACCGCGGCGGCATCGACCTGGTCGGCCTCGCCCTTCCCGCCCAGGAGTGCCGCCAGGGCCGGAAGGCCCACGGCCTCGAGGCGCTCCGCCGCCGACTGCTCGGCGAGCTTCTCGATCTCCTTGACGACCTTGGCGGCGCCCTTCCCGTGCTTCTTGTCCGCCGCCTGCGCCTGGTGATACGCCAGCTCCAGCGTCCGCTGGTCGGCCAGCCGGGCCGAGAGCTCCTTGGCGGCCTCGACCAGGAAGGTCTTGACGCCGTGGTACACCTCGCGCGTCTCGGCCGAGGCGCCCTTCCCCGCCAGCGCGGCCACGCTCGACCGCTCCAGCAGGAGCTGTTCCTCGCCGTGCACCACCTTGAGGTCGTACACGATCTTCTCGACCTGGAGCGGCGTCGGTTCCGGCGCCGGGTGCTTGAGTCCCAGGGTGCCGCCGGCGGTCACCAGCCCGGCCACCCGCAAGAGCACGCCGATCTCCAGCTCATCGGCCCCGCGGAAGACCGGGGTCTTCGCCTTGAAGCCGAGGATCCGGGCGCACCAGCCCAGGTGCGTCTCCAGGATCTGGCCCACGTTCATCCGGCTCGGCACGCCGAGGGGATTGAGCACGATGTCCACCGGGGTGCCATCGGGCATGAACGGGAGGTCCTCCTCCGGCACGATCCGGGCGACGATGCCCTTGTTGCCGTGGCGGCCGGCCATCTTGTCGCCCACGGAGATCTTCCGCTTCTCCGCGATGTACACCTTCACCAGCTGGATGACGCCCGGAGGGAGCTCGTCCGGCTGGAGGATCTTGTCGATCTGGTCCTCCGACTTCTCCTCGACCTTGGCCCGTTCGCGCGCCGCCGCATCCACCGCGGCGCGGATCCGCTCCTGGGCGCCCTTGCCGGTCACCCGAAGGGTCTTCAGGTCCACCTCGCCCAGGTCGACGCCGTGGACCACGTCCTTCGTGAGCTTGGTGCCGGGGGCGAGGTACTCCTCCACCGTGCCGGAGCGGAGCATCAGCGCCACTTCCTGGCCCTGCAGGAGGTGGGCCAGCTCCTCGAAGAGCACGAAGTTGATCCGCGCCTTCTCGTCGCTCTCGATGCGCCGCACCTCGCCGATCCGCTCGCCGCGGTCCTTCTCGACCACCTGGTCCTCGACCCGGCTGAAGATCTTGACGTCGATGACGACGCCCTTCATCCCCGGCGGCACCTTGAGCGAGGAATCCTTCACGTCCTTCGCCTTCTCGCCGAAGATGGCCGTCAGCAGCTTCTCTTCCGGGGAAAGCTCGGTCTCCCCCTTCGGCGTGATCTTGCCGACGAGGATGTCGCCCGGCTTGACGTGCGCGCCGATGCGGACGATGCCGCGCTCGTCCAGGTCCACCAGCGACTCGTCGGAGACGTTGGGGATCTCTCGGGTGATCTCCTCCTGCCCGCGCTTGGTGTCGCGGACGTGGAGTTCGAGCTCCTGGATGTGGATCGACGAGTAGACGTCGTCCTTGACCAGGCGCTCCGAGAGGATGATCGCGTCCTCGAAGTTGTGGCCGTACCAGGGCATGAAGGCCACCAGCACGTTGCTGCCGAGGGCGAGCTCGCCCTGCTCGGTGCCGGCGCCATCGGCGACGACCTGGCCCTGACCCACTTCCTGGCCCACCTGGATCAGCGGGCGCTGGTTGAGCGCGGTGTCCTGGTTGGTCCGCCAGTACTTCTTGACCCGGTAGCGGTCGAACTGCCCCAGCCGGGCCAGCGGCCGGTCGCCGGTCAGGCCGGCGCGGCCGGCGTCGATGATGATCTCATCCGCGGTGACCCGGGTGACCGTGCCGGCGCGCCGGGCGGTGATGACGGCCCCGGAATCGGTGGCCACCTTGGCCTCGAGCCCGGTGCCCACCAGCGGTGCGCGCGGGAAGAGGAGGGGCACGCTCTGCCGCTGCATGTTGGAGCCCATCAGCGCGCGGTTGGCGTCGTCGTGCTCCAGGAACGGGATCAACGCGGCCGCGATGGAGACGAGCTGCTCCGGCGCCACGTCCATGTACTCGATCCGCTCCGGGGCGAGCAGCGGGTAGTCGTCCCCCCGGCGGCAGAGGACCAGCGCGTCCTCGAACGACCCGTCGGGCTTGAGCATCGCGTTGGCCTGCGCCACCGCGAAGTCCTCCTCCTCGCTGGCGGAGAGCCAGTGGAGTTCGTTGGTGACCTTGCCGTTGGCCACGACGCGGTACGGCGTCTCGATGAAGCCGAGCTCGTTGATGCGCGCGAAGGTCGAGAGGCTGGTGATGAGGCCGATGTTCGGGCCTTCCGGCGTCTCGATCGGGCACATCCGGCCGTACTGCGAGTAGTGGACGTCGCGGACCTCGAAGCCCGCGCGCTCCCGCGTCAGGCCGCCCGGCCCGAGGGCGGAGAGGCGGCGCTTGTTGGTCAGCTCCGCCAGCGGGTTGGTCTGGTCCATGAACTGCGACAGCTGGCTCGACCCGAAGAAGGCCTGGATGACCGCGGACACCGTCCGGGCGTTGACCAGGTCGTCGAGCGAGATCTTGTCGGGATCGCTGTTGATGCTCATCCGCTCCTTGACCAGCCGCGCCATCCGCGAGAGGCCGACGGAGAACTGGTTGGCGATGAGCTCGCCCACCGACCGGATCCGGCGATTGCCGAGGTGGTCGATGTCGTCGGTGTGCCCGCGCCCGTCGTGCAGGTCGATCAGGTAGCGGATGATCGCGATGAAATCCTCCTGCGTCAGGACCGTGTGATCGGGATCGGTCTTGAGCTTGAGGCGCTGGTTGATCTTGTAGCGGCCCACCCGGCCCAGGTCGTAGCGCTTCGGGTTGAAGAAGAGCCGGTCGAGCGCCTGGCGCGCCGTCTCCAGGTCGGGCGCTTCGCCCGGCCGGAGCAGCGAGTAGATCTGCGCCAGCGCCTCGCCCTCGGAATGGGTCGGGTCCTTGGCGAGGGTGTTCTTGATCAGCGGCGACTCGCCGCGACCGCCCGGGAGGAGGACGTCCACCTGCTGGACCTCCGCCTTGAGGAGCTTCTTGCGGAGCGCGTCGGTGAGCTCGTCGCCGGCGTCGGCGATGACCTCGCCGCCGTCGGGATCGGCCACCGGGAAGGCCAGCACGTGGCGGGCCCGCTCGCGGGTGGTGGTCGGCTGTTCGTCCTCGCGGAGGTCGAGCGTGGTGTAGCCGGCAAAGACGTGGACCTTCTTGACGCCCTTGTGGCGCATCACGTTCAGGCGCTCGGCGGTGAGCTCATCGCCCACGGTGCCGAGGGGTTCGCCGGCCTTGTCCTCGGGATCGGCGACGTCGGCGGCCAGGAGGGCGCCCACGACCTCACGGCGTTCCTGCCGGCCCTCGAGCTTGCCGGTGATGTCGAGCTGCTTGCTGGCAAAGAAGAGCCGCAGCACGTCGGCGTTCCCGCCGTACCCGAAGGCGCGGAGCAGTGCCGTGGCGGGGAACTTCTTCTTCTTGTCGATGTGGACGTAGATCACGTCGTGGATGTCGATGGTGAACTCGACCCACGAGCCGCGGAACGGGATGATGCGCGCGCTGAACAGGCGCTGGCCGTTGGGGTGGGTGTCCTCCTCGAACACCACGCCCGGCGAGCGGTGGAGCTGGCTCACCACGACGCGTTCCGCCCCGTTGATGACGAAGGTGCCGAGGGGGGTCATCATCGGGAGTTCGCCGAGGTAGACCTCCTTCTCGATCGCGTCCTTCATCCGGCGCACGCCCTCGACCTCCTCGGTGATGATCAGGCGGAGCTTCGCCTTGAGGGGGGCGGCATAGGTCATGTCACGTTCGATGCACTCCTCGACCGTGTACTTGGCCTCGCCGAGCGCGTAGCTCACGTACTCGAGGCTGTACTTGTTGTTGACATCCGAGATCGGGAACAGGTCGCGGAAGACCCGCTCGAGCGACACGTCCTGCCGGTGCCCCTCGACATCGTCGGGGACCAGCAGCGACTTGAACGCCTCCGTCTGGATGTCCAGGAGGTGGGGCATCGGCATCGCCCCGTCGCGCTTCGAAAACGTGATGACCGGCAGCATCTCAGTCATGGTCGACTCTCACGCAATACAAATGGCCCCGACGCGAAGACCCCCGCCCGGTGCGGGGACCTTCCCGGGGCGTACATCCTGCACGTTCAGAGAACTGGATTCCGCATGACGCCTCGTCGAGCTGGAGTAGGGAAAGCCGCCGGGCCCGGAGCCGGGACGCCCAGTGGCGCCCCCGGCCGGGACCGCGTCTTGCGCTACTTCAATTCGACGGTGGCGCCCTGGTCTTCCAGCTTCTTCTTCATCTCCTCGGCCTCGGCCTTGGTGGCGCCGTCCTTCACGGTGCCGCCGGCGTCGACCAGGTCCTTCGCTTCCTTGAGGCCCAGGCTGGTGAGCTCGCGCACCACCTTGATGACCTGGATCTTCTTGGCACCGCCCTCCTTGATCACCACCGAGAACTCCGACTTCTCCTCGGCGGCGGCGGCACCGGCCCCGGCACCACCGGCGGCCGGGGCCGCGGCGGCCATGACCGACACGTTGAACTTCGTCTTGAACGCCTCGATCAGGTCGGCCAGCTCCACGACGGTCTTGCCGCCGATCGCCTCGAGGATCTCTTCATTGCTCATCGTCTTGGTGGACATCGTCTGTGTTCTCCGTGCGGTTCAGGAAGCGGTCGTGGTCGACCGCTGTTCGCGGAGCGCCTCGAGGGCGCCGACCATTTGGTACAGGATGCCGTTGAGCGAGCCGGCGAACATCGCCAGCAGCGTCTCGCGGGGCGGGATCTCACCGAGCCGCTTGACGTACGCAGCGGCCACGGCCTTGCCATCGATGAGGCCGGCCTTGAGGGTCGGCTTCTCGAACTCCTTGGCGAACTCTCCCACGACCTTGGCGGCCGCGAGCGGGTCCTGCCCCGCCAGCACCAGGCCCACCGGGCCGTGGAAATGCTCGGGCATCGCCGGCAGCTGGTTCGCCGCGAGGGCGCGCTGGGCCAGCGAGTTCTTGACCACCACGTACCGGGCGCCGGCCCCGCGCAGACGGCGGCGCAGCTCGGTCATCCGGAGCACCGTCAACCCGGTGAAGTCGGTGAGGTACACGTTGGGCGAGGCGCGGAGCGCCGTGGTGAGCGCGTCCACCGAATCCTGTCGTTCGCTCTTGCTCATCGGTACCCCGCCAGGTCGAGCTTGACGCCGGGTCCCATCGTGCTGGAGACCGTGGCGGACTGGAGATACACGCCCTTGGCCGAGGCCGGCCGGACGCGACTGATCGCTTCGAGGAACGCCGCCAGGTTCTCGGCCAGCTGCTCGGCCGTGAACTTCACCTTGCCCACCGGCGCGTGGACGTTGCCCGTCTTGTCCACCCGGTACTCGATCTTGCCGGCCTTGATCTCCTTCACCGCCTTGGCGACGTCGAAGGTCACCGTCCCCGCCTTCGGGTTCGGCATCAGGCCGCGGGGACCGAGGATCCGGCCCAGCTGGCCCAGCTGGCCCATCACGTCCGGCGTCGCCACGATGACATCCGTGTCGAGCCAGCCGTCCTTGAGCTTCTGGATGTATTCGATCCCCACCGCGTCGGCGCCGGCCGCCTCGGCCTCCTTGGCCTTCTCGCCCTGCGCCACGACCAGCACCCGGACCGACTTGCCGGTGCCGTTGGGGAGCACCACCGTGCCGCGGATCGCCTGGTCGGCCTGCCGGGGATCGACCCCGAGCCGCACCGCGATGTCCACGGTCTCGTTGAACTTCACGTACGCCGCGGACTTGACCACCTGCGCCGCCTCCAGGAGCGGATACTCCCGGATGCGATCCACCTTGGCCGCCGCTGCCTTGTACCGCTTGCCCTGGACCGTCATCAGTCGATGACCTCCAGGCCCATGGACCGCGCCGTGCCGGCGATCATCTTCGCCGCACCGACCAGGTCCGCCGCGTTCAGGTCGGCCATCTTGAGCTCCGCGATCTTCTTCACCTGGGCGCGGGTGACCTTGCCGACCTTGTTCCGGTTCGGGGTCCCGCTCCCCTTCTCGATCCCGGCTTCCTTCAGCAGCAGGTTCGCCGCCGGCGGGGTCTTGGTGATGAAGGTGAACGTGCGGTCCTGGTAGATCGTCACCACGACCGGGATCACCATCCCGGCCTGCGACTGGGTCCGCGCGTTGAACTGCTTGCAGAACTCCATGATGTTGACGCCGTGCGGCCCGAGCGCCGTACCCACCGGCGGCGCGGGGTTCGCGGCACCGGCCGGACACTGCAGCTTGACGACCGCCGTGACCTTCTTGGCCATATCCCTTCCTTTCGATCAGTCCGGGCGAACGAGAGATCCGCCCCACCTTCATCTGCCGCGATGACCCGCGCGGTCGCGGGAGTCGGACTTGCCTCGCAGGTCGCCGGCGCCAGGTCACGTCGTCTGACCTGCGACCTGTGACCCGTGACCCGTGACCGACCCTAATGCCCTCTCAACTGCAGATAATCGAGCTCCACCGAGGTCGGGCGCCCGAAGAGGCTCACCGAGACCTTCACCTTGCCCTTGTCCGACAGGACCTCTTCCACCGTGCCGCTGAAATCGGAGAAGGGCCCCTCGGTGATCTCCACCACCTGGCCCACCAGGAAGGGGATCTCCTCCTTCGGCTCCGACTCGCGCACCTCCTCGACCACGCCGAGGAGCCGGTTGACCTCATCCTGGCGGAGGGGCTGCGGATACTTGCCCGTGCCCACGAACTTGATCACGCCCTGGATGCTGTTCACCACGTGGAGCGCGTCCTGCCCCAGCTGCATCTCCACCAGCACGTAACCGGGGAAGAGCTTCCGCTCCACCGCCACCTTCTTGCCGTTCTTGATCTCGATCGCTTCCTGCACCGGGACGAGCGCCTGGCGGATGAGCTTCTGCTCCGCCGGCCGCTGGTCGTCCTGGATCCGGGTCTGGATCAGGCCGCGTACCTTGTTCTCGTGGCCCGCGGTCGTCTGGATCGCGTACCAGCGGTAGTCCGTGGCCACGGTCATCGCGTCAGCCTGGCGATGCCATCGACCAGCACCAACTGGAGCAGCAGGTCCATCCACCCGATCAGGAGCCCGAGGATCACCGAGAGGATCACGATGGCCCGGGTCTGCAGGTAGAGCTCGTTCCACGTGGGCCAGGAGACCTTGGGCAGCTCGTCCCAGCTGGCCCGCACGAACGCCACCGTGCGCACCAGCCAGGCCAGCCGGCCCGGACGCTCCGCCACCTGCACCTGGGAGTCCACTTACTTGGACTCCTTGTGCGTCATGTGCTTGTTGCAGGTGGGACAGAACTTCTTCCACTCCACCCGCTCCGGATGCTTCCGCCGGTTCTTGTCCGTGAAGTAGTTCCGACTCTTGCAGTCGGTGCACTCCAGGATGACTTTTTCGCGCGGCATGTAGGCCTCTTGAGCAGCTATCAGCTATCGGCTATCAGCTATCAGTGCTGGCTATCAGCGATCAGCTATCAGTGCTGGCTATCAGCGATCAGCGATCAGCCAGCTATCAGTCCACTGCCATCAACGGTCAGCTTCGCGCTATCGATCCCGCTGATAGCCGATCGCTGATCGCTGATAGCTTACTTCAGTATCTTCGTCACCACGCCGGCGCCGACGGTGCGGCCCCCTTCGCGGATCGCGAAGCGCAGCCCCTCGTCCATCGCGATCGGCGTGATCAGCTCGATCGTCATCGGCACGTTGTCCCCCGGCATCACCATCTCCACCCCCGCCGCCAGCTCGCACGCCCCCGTCACGTCCGTCGTCCGGAAGTAGAACTGCGGCCGGTACCCCTTGAAGAACGGCGTGTGCCGCCCCCCCTCTTCCTTCGTCAGCACGTACACCTCCGCCTGGAAGTGCGTGTGCGGCGTCACCGACCCCGCCTTCGCCAGCACCATCCCGCGCTCGATGTCCGCCTTCTCGATCCCCCGCAGCAGCAGCCCCACGTTGTCCCCCGCCTGCCCGTCGTCCAGCAGCTTGCGGAACATCTCCACCCCCGTCACCGTCGTCTTCTTGTCGCTGTTGAACCCCACCAGCGCCACTTCCTCCCCCACCTTGATCTTCCCCCGCTCGATCCGCCCCGTCGCCACCGTCCCCCGCCCCGTGATCGAGAACACGTCCTCCACCGGCATCAGGAACGGCTTGTCCGTGTCCCGCACCGGCTGCGGAATGAACGTGTCCAGCGCCGTGTACAGCTCCTCGATCTTCGCCACCCACGCCGGGTCCCCTTCGATCGCCTTGATCGCGCTCCCCCGGATCACCGGCACCTGGTCCCCCGGGAACTGGTACTGGGAGAGGAGCTCGCGCACCTCCAGCTCCACCAGGTCCAAGAGCTCCGGGTCATCCACCAGGTCGCACTTGTTCAGGAACACCACGATCGACGGCACGTTCACCTGGCGCGCCAGCAGGATGTGCTCCCGCGTCTGCGGCATCGGCCCGTCCATCGCACTCACCACCAGGATCGCCCCGTCCATCTGGGCCGCCCCCGTGATCATGTTCTTCACGTAGTCCGCGTGCCCCGGGCAGTCCACGTGCGCGTAGTGCCGCTGCGCCGTCGAGTACTCCACGTGGCTCGTCGCGATCGTCAGGATCTTCGTCGCGTCCCGCCGCCCCTGACTCTCCGACGCCTTCGCCACCTGGTCGTACGGCACGTACGTCGCCAGCCCCTTGTCCGCCGCCACCTTCGTCAGCGCCGCCGTCGTCGTCGTCTTCCCGTGGTCCACGTGCCCGATCGTCCCGACGTTCACGTGCGGCTTCGTCCGCTCAAATTTCGCCTTCGCCATGGTCCGCGTCCCTGTCCGTTGGTGGCGT
>DASSGV010000096.1:0-5525 GCA_035693225.1 Gemmatimonadales bacterium
ACCTGCGCCAGCCACACCGCGAGGAACAGCCCCGCCCCGAGGCCGAAGGCGGCGCCGATGGCGGTCTCGCGGAGCATCAACGTCGTGATGGAGGCCGCCGGCGCGCCGAGCGCGGAACGGATCCCCGCTTCCCGCATCCGACCCGCCACAGTACGGGACACGACACCGAACATCCCGAACGCCGCGAGCACCGTACCGACGATCCCGAAGAGGGTGCCGAGGAGGGTCCGATAGCTTTCCTCGGCGTACGACCGCCGCACCAGCGCCGGGACCGGGGAGACCGATTCAACGTAGATGGCGGGGTTGATGGCCAGGAGCCGGTCGCGGATGACGGGAATGAGCCGCAGCGACGCCGACCCGGGCGCTCCGCGCACCAGGAACGACATCCAGTCGGCCCACCACTGTGCTGCTGGCACATAGATGGTCGGCTGGAACTCGGCGTCGAGCTTGTTGTAATGCAGATCGGCGACGACGCCGACGACCGCGAGCTCCTGCCCTTGCCACCTGACCAGCTTCCCCACCGGCGAGACCCCCGGGAAGTCCCGCCGCGCCTCCGACGCCGACACGATCGCGACCTTGGAGGCACTCGCGTTGTCGCTCTCGGAAAAGTCGCGCCCCTGAACGACGGGGACCCGCAGCGTCGAAAAGTATCCGGGGAGCACCTCGTGCTGTGCCACCATCCGGGGCGCCGTGTTCGGGTCCTCACCCACCACGGTCAGGGGGGAGCTGCTCGCATTCCCGTTGAAGAGCCCCGAGTTGGACCCGCTCACGGCGGTGACCCCCGGGATGGCGCTCAGCTCCCGGACCGCGGCGGCGTTGAACGCGATGGCGGCGGCGGAATCGCCCCACTGGTGGACCGGCGGCCAGTAGTCGACGGTAATGAGGCCGTCGGACGCAAACCCGGGATCGATGGCGGTGAGCTTCAACAGCGCGCGGCCCAGCAGCGAGCACCCCACCAGCATCACCAGTGAAATGGCGACCTCCGCCCCGACAAGGGCGCGCTGGACCCGCACCTCTCCCCGCGGCGTCTGCCCGTATCCGGCCCCACCCGCTCCGTAGCGGCGCCACCGAAGGATCGCGACGACCGGGAGCACTCCCGCGACGACTCCGGCAAGTGCGGCGGAGACGGCGACGAATCCGAAGACGGGGAGGTCGAACCTGACCTGACCCAGCCCGGCGATGTCGGCTGGTGCCAGCGCGATGAGGACCTTGAGCATTGCCCAGCCCACCCCGATGCCGAGCACCGCACCGCTGGCGGAGATGGCGAGCGTCTCCGCCAGCAACTGGCGCGACAACCGCCCCGGCGCGGCACCAAGTGCGTTCCGCGCCACCAGCTCGCCCTGACGGCGGGTGATGTCGCCCAGCATCAGCATCGCGAGGTTGACGCAGGCGATGAGCACCAGGAGGCCGGTCGCGCCGGCGAGGAGGAGGAGTGTCGGGCGGGTGGAGAGGGTCTGGTCATCCTGATAGCTGACCGCCTTCCCACCGGTCCCGCCCGCCGAGCCGTGCCACTCCGCCTTGACGTCCGCAAAGATCCGGTGCACTTCGGCGTTGGCCTGTGCAAGGGTGGATCCGGTGCGCAACCGGCCAAGGCCGCGGTAGCTGCGATTGTGCTGCGAAGGGATGTCCCCCTTCCCCTGGAACGCGGGGACCCAGACGGCGACGATCCCCATCGCCCGGTCGAGGATGATGCCGGGGGGCATCACGCCGACGACGGTGAACCGTTTTCCGCCGTATTCGATGCTTCTGCCGATGATCGCGGGGTCTCCCGCGAAGTTGCGCTGCCACGTCTCGTAGCCGAGCATAGCGATGGCGGGACCGTTGAGAACGTCTTCGCCGGACCGAAAGGTGCGGCCCAGATACGGGTGGAGACCGAGAAGATCGAAGATCGACGAAGAGACGAGCGCTTCATTGGCCAGGGAGTAGCCTCCGTCGGCATCGCCGAGCATCCCGTTGCTCTGGCTCCAGGCGGCGACCTTCGACAGCGTGCGGGAACGCTCCTCAAGCGCCTCAAAATCCCCGTGGCCGATGACGATGCGGTCCCAGCGGAAACTGATCGTCGGGTCGTTCTGCCACGCTTGTTCCGTGGCCCAGATGGCGACGAGACGGTCGGGCTCGGTGAAGGCGGGGGGACGGAGGAGGAGGCCGTCGAGGATGCTGTACATCGCCGTCGCGGCGCCAAGCCCGAGCGCGAGGGGGAGGATCGCCGCGAATGCAAAACCCGGACGATGCCGGAGAAGGCGGAAGCCGTGACGGAGGTCCATCACGGCGTCGGAGAAGAGTGACATCAGGTATCCGAGTAGGGAGTCGAGGCTAAGACACACCAGAACAGGAAAAGGTTACGCTCGGCCGTGCAGGCCCGTGGACGCCTACACTGTCATCCCGAGCAATTCTGTCATTCCGAGCTATTCTGTCATCCCGAGCTATTCTGTCATCCCGAGCGAAGCGAGGGATCTTGCCAGTCGGGGATCGACAACGGCTGCAGACCACCAGCTAAAGCTGAGAAGATCCCTCGCTCCGCTCGGGATGACAGAGGGGGTCGGGATGACAGAGGGGGTCGGGATGACAGTGAAGCTCGGGATGACAGCTCCTTTGGGTTTGAGCGTCAATCCCCCGCCCTCCAATATTCCTCGGCCGCCGCAACACCAGCTCCCGACGTGACCTTCACGCCACAATCGACGAGCGCCATTTCGACACCGGCCAGCGCTCCCAGCAGCATCAACTCGTTCAAGTCACCGAGATGACCGATACGGAAGGCCTTCCCGGCGAGGGGGCCGAGGCCGCCGCCGAGCGAAAGGGCGTAGCGATCGAACGCGCGGGAGATGACCTTCCGGGCATCGATCCCTTCCGGCACGAGCACCGTCGAGACCGTGTCGGAGTATGACCCCGGCTCCCTGGCGCAGAGGGCCAGTCCCATTGCCTTCACCGCGCGGCGAACTCCCTCGGCGAGCCGATGGTGTCGCGCGATGACCGCCGGCATCCCCTCCTCGTCGAGCAGGATGGTGAGCGATTCGAGCAGCCCCCGCAGCATCGGTGCCGACGGGGTGTACGGGAAGTACCCTTGGTCGTTGGCCGTGGCGAGAGCGCCGAAGTCGAAGTAGGACCGCCGCGAGGTGGCGCGCGTCGTGGCATCCATCGCGCGGGGCGAGGCACAGACGATGGCGAGGCCGGCCGGGAGCATCAGCCCCTTCTGGGAACCTGTGACTGCCACGTCCACCCCCCATTCATCCATCCGGAAGTCGAGCGACCCGATCCCGCTCACGCTGTCGACCAGCAGGAGCGCCGGGTGTCGCTCTGCCAGGAGCACCCGGTGGACGGCGGCGACGTCGCTGGTGACGCCGGTCGCGGTCTCATTATGGACGATGAGCAGCGCCTTGATGGCGTGGCCACGATCGGCGCGCAACGCCGCCTCGATCCGATCGATCGGTGCCGCCGTGCCCCATTCGCCGTCGAGCACCTCGACCTCGAACCCCAGCTGGCGGGCGAGATCCGCCCAGAGCACACTGAACTGGCCGAACCGCGGGGCCAGGACCCGGTCTCCGGGGGAGAGGACGTTGGTCAGCGCCGCCTCCCACCCGCCGGTCCCGGTACCGGGGAAGACGAGGGGGCGGCCTTGGTCGGTGCCGAAGAGCCGGCGGAGCCGGGGTGTGAGATCGCGCCAGAGCGCCGGGAACGCCGACGAGCGGTGGTCTTCCATCGCAACGTGCAGCGCGCCCAGGATCCGGTCGGGGACGTTGGTCGGACCGGGAACGAAGAGGAAATGACGGCCAGGCATGGGCAAAGTCGCGTCGGAGGAGAGGAGGGCGTAAGTTGAGGGGTGAGCGATGAAAAGTGAATGGTGAACGGATCCGCCGACCAATGAGCACTCCGACCGGCACCCCGCGGGACAACCTGCGCGCGATCGCCGATGCGGCGCTGGCCGCCGTGGCCCCGGGGCCGGCCTTGCGCGCGGCGCTGGACGGTCCCGCGACGCAGCCCACGCACCCGCTCCATATCCTTGCCCTCGGCAAGGCGGCGCACCCGATGGCGGCGACGGCGGTCGCCGTCCTCCGCGACCGGGGGATCGCACCCGCAGGGGGCGTGATCATCGCACCCGAGCTTCAGCCGACCCCACACCCCGCCCTGCGGGTCGCCGTCGGCGATCACCCGATCCCGGGGCCCGGGTCACGGGCTGCCTCGCTGGCACTGGGCCAGGCGGTACGGTCGGTCCAGCGGGGAGATGAGGTGTGGGTCCTCCTCTCGGGCGGCGCCACGAGCCTGGCGGCGGCACCGATCGACGGGATCAGCGTCGAAGATTTCGAGTGGCTCTTTTCGCATATCGTGAAGAGCGGACTCGACATCCGGGCGATCAACCGGATCCGGAAGCGCTTTGCCCGATGGGGTGCCGGCCGGCTGGCGGTGGCGCTTGGGGGCGCGTCGATCCGGCTGTTCGTCGTCTCCGACGTGGTCGGTGACGACCTCCTGTCGATCGGATCGGGCCCCTGCGTCCCCGACCCCGCGACCGCCGCCGAGATCCGCGCCGAACTGGAGGCCACCCCGCTCTGGGCCGACCTCCCCCCTGCTCTGCGCGACCACCTGGCGCAGGTGGAAGCGGGCAAACTCCCCGAGACCCCCAAGCCTGAGGCTCCCGTCTTCGACGCAGTGACCGGGGTGATCGTCTCCGGCAATCGCACCGCAGTGCTCGGCGCCGCACGCCAGGCCGAGGCGCTGGGCTTCGAGACCGTGGTCAACAGCAAGCCGCTCATCGGAAACGCCGCGGCGGCCGGGCGCAAGGTGGCGGAATGGATCCTCACCCGCCCCTCCGTCGCGAAGCACCCCGACAAGCGACCGTGGTGCATGATCTGGGGCGGCGAGACCACCGTGGAGCTGACGGGACCGCATGGCCACGGCGGGAGGTGTCAGGAGCTGGCGCTCGCGGCGGCGGAGCGGCTGTCGGCCCACGGCTCCCGCCCGGGGCTCCGGGTCCTGGCGCTCGGCACCGATGGCCGCGATGGGCCGACCGACGCCGCCGGCGGCGTGGTCGATGGGGAGACGTGGGGGAAGATCAAGGCGGCGGGGGTCGACCCGGCAGCGGCGCTCTCGGGTCACGACGCCTACCCGGCGCTCGATGCGGCGGGCGCGCTGGTCAAGCTCGGCCTCACCGGGACGAACGTGATGGACTTGGTGATCGCGGTGGAGGTGGGGGACGGGTAAGGCGGGCGAAAAGCGGGCTAAGAGCGGGCCAAGAGCGGGCGACAAGCGGGCGTGACCAGGGTGAGTGTCAACCAATTGCCCGCTACACCCCCGCCAGTACCGCCTCCGCAAACCGATCCGCGGCACCAGCGGAGTACTGCAGGAAGAGATCGGGCTCCAGCACTTCGAGCTCCATCAGCTGCAACTGCCCGCCCACGTCGAGCCCATCCACCCGCGCGTAGAGCAGTTCTTCCCCCACTGAATCCACGACTCGTTGGGCCTGGGTGCAGAGGGCGTCGGGCGGGGCCGCGGAACGGGTGCTCCCGCCATGCTCGACCTGCACCCGGAAATCG
>DASSGV010000097.1:0-4108 GCA_035693225.1 Gemmatimonadales bacterium
GATGGACGCATCGGCCGTCTTGCCGACGTACTCGTGGTCCTTGGTGTACTGCAGGTCGGCGGGGACGTTCGACACGGTGGCTCCGGGGTGTTCGAGGCGCGGTGAAGATAGGCGCGCCGTGGGGCTGATTCAAGCCGTGGCATCGGCTCGGCGGCGGATCTCCTCCCACGCCGTGCGGGCATTCCGGTCCAGGTCGGCGAGGGTGCCGCCGTTCTCGATGATGAGGTCGGCGCGCTCCCGCTTGCGGGCCGCCGGGATCTGCGCCTCGATCATCCGGTCGGCTTCCTGGGCGGTGAGCGATCGGTGGCGGATGAGCCGTTCGCGCCGCAGGTCGGTCGGGGCGTCGACCAGCACCACCAGGTCGAAGGCGCCGGGGTCGGCGGCTTCGAAGAGGAGGGGGATGTCGTTCACCACCAGCGCATCGCCGCGGCCCAGCGCCTCGGCCACCAGCTGCTCGCGCCGTTTCCGGACCGCCGGATGGACGATGCCGTTGAGGGCGGAGAGCGCCTCGTCGTCGCCGATGACACGGCCGCGGAGGGCGGCGCGGTCGAGCTCCCCGGAGGGGAGGAGTACCTCCCGCCCGAAGCGCCCGATGATGGCGTTCAAGACGTCGGTGCCGGGCTGCTGGGCCTCGCGGACCAGTTGGTCGGCGTCGATGACCGTGGCGCCCCAGTCCCGGAAGCGACGGAGCACCTCGGATTTGCCGGCGCCGATGTTGCCGGTGAGGGCGATGGAGAGCATGGGGTGAAAGCTATCAGCTATCGGCTAGGAGCTATCAGCTATCAGCTAACGGCTATCAGCTTGGTCGGTCACGGTGTTCCCCAAGGCTGTGCGCACGACACGACCGCGGAGGGTTCGGATGACCAGAACGTTCAGCGCGACGAAGATCAGCATAGGGATCATTCCCATGGCGACGAACAGGCCTCCGGGGAACGCCACTTGGGTCTGGCTCCCCATCGCCGTGCTCATGGACAATGCCGTGCGAACCCACACGGCCGAAAAGATGAATACCGCCGCGAGGGTCAACCAGGCGAAGATCTCGAGCACCGGGCGACTCCAGGGACGCAACTTCAGGAATGCGATGCCGGTCCAGACCGCGCAGAGGGCCAGGATGATTTGCCCCGTCGCCAGCATTCGTATGTGCTCGAAGGGCCAGGTGGGAAAGTAGAAGCCCGGCTGCGCGGGGAAGTTGTCCATCGGTGGCATGGCGGCGGAGACCGCCAGAGCGCCCGCCGCCGATAGTGTCGAGAGGCACCCGAGCCCGACTGCTATCCACCCAATTACGGAGACGGGGGTGGGCCGTTGTGGCGTGTCTGGCTGCATCGTGGGCACCTAACGGTCGTGGTTGACCTGCGGGCGCTGAGTCGGTGAGAATGAAGCGAGTGGTTCCACTGGGGCCTCCCGATCTACCATCAGTCAGTGGAGCCCTGTCCACTGGCCCGCCAGCTCCAAGCGCTTGTTCGGCGGCTAGTGCATCGGAACGCGGACGTGATCAACAACTAGTGTGTCGGCGACGCGTAGGCGCGATCCGGTCCATTCATAGTAGGTCACGGTACCATCGAGGCGGCCCAGGGAATCCGCCATCATGAAGCCGGTCGGATCATCGACCAAGAGGCGGCTGCGCAGTCCGTACATCGGCGGCCGAATGTAGGTAGAGTCGGGCTGATACAAGAGTATGTGACCGGTCGGTGCATCGAGAATTGCAAACTGGACGCACGGGCTCCCGCACCCCCACACCACGACCGTGTATCGACCGGCGAAGTTGGGGCCTGCTGCGGCACCCTCCTCAAGCACGGTGCGGTATTCCCGCGCACGAGGAACTGGCCGGAAGTCCACAGGCGCTGGGCGCCCGCGATATACCTCGGCGACCGGAAACTGCTGGAGTGTTGGCGCGCCGTGTGCTTCGGCCCACGGCGTCAAGGCAACCGTGTTCGCCCAGGCGTTGGCGACTCCGGGAATATTGGTGTCAGCGACGACGACAGGATCGGTGTCGGGTGCGGCCGATTCTCGCTGCGAGTTGGGAACGGCCGCATGGCTTGTGCACGCCGAGATGGCAAGCAAACCGGGGGAGAGGGTGCGAATGAGTTTACGCTGAAGGGGCATGGAACTTTGTAGCTGCCTAACAGTCGTGGTTGAACTGCGGGCGCAAGCCAGTGAAGGGCGCAATTGAACGTGCCATGGAGCTCCAGCCCGACCGGCCCGTCAACTCCAAACGCTGGTTCGGTAGCACTAGTAGAGGGGTTTCGTGAGCGCCGTATCGTGTAGCAATCCAATGAACAACATGCCCAGAGGATTGAACGCGTTGGGTGGGCGAGGGGTCCAGCGGTCACGAAGGCCGTACTGATGGGCGGTCATGAACTCGAACACCCACTGGGAGCCATCCTCACCGCCGAGATCTTGCTCAGCAGTGGGGGCATGCCAATAGTCGGCGGCTGCGATCAGCGCACGCAATGAATCAATGGTCGCGGGCACAAGAGTCAGTGTGTCCCGTCTCACGAGGTGGCCAGGATTGTAGCCGCCCTGACCGCTCGCCACAGAAATGATGGCGGTCCACCTTCCTTCCCAAGCTGTAACCCGGACGGCGACCGGATGATGGAACGTTCGCAACCAGAGGAACCGGACGACAGTATCAGCCGTTGGGCGTAGAGAGCCCAGGTCGGGCTCCTTGAGGCTGTCGAGCTGCTCGGTGTACCAGCAGGCCCTGAAGGCCCCGATGCTATCTGGCGGGACCCGTAGTTGTATGTCGGGAGTGGCGTTCATGCAGTGATCTAGCGGCGTCGTCACCGGAGTCTGGGCCTGCAGACGGGACGTGCCAAGCACCAGGAGCAGTACGAGTGACGGGGAGTGGGCTTTGATATGGCCTCGGTAGCGGTGCCTAACGACCAATCGCTTGCGCTGATAGCTGATAGCCGATAGCTGATAGCTGCCAGTCGATAGCTGACAGCTGCCTCTACAGCAACGCCGTCTGATCCTCGTCCGTCCGCGGCACCCGGTGGCAATGCCTGCAGCGGGCCTCATAGCTCTCCCGTCCGCCCACCATGATGGTGGGGGAGTCGTACTTGGCGGGGCGGCCATCGACCAGGCGCTGGTTGCGGCACGCCTCGTCGCCGCAGACGACGCAGATGGCCCGCAGCTTGTCGACCTTCTCCGCAATCGCCATCAGCTCCCCCATCGAGCCGAAGGGATCCCCCCGGAAGTCGGTGTCGGTGCCGGCGATGACGACCCGCACCCCGCGGTTGGCCAAGGTGCTGACGACCTGCACGATCCCTTCATCCAGGAACTGCGCCTCGTCGATGGCGACGATCTCGGTGTCGGGGCGGACCTGCCGGACGATCTCGGCGGCGGAGTCGATCGGGACGGCCTCGACCTCCCGGCCGTCGTGGCTGGAGACGTGGTAGAGCCCGGCGTAGCGGGCGTCCAGGTGGCTCTTGAAGACCTGCACCGCCCGCCGAGCGATGATCGCCCGCCGCACTCGACGGATGAGCTCCTCGCTCTTGCCGCTGAACATCACGCCACTGACGACCTCGATCGATCCGGAGCGGGCGCCGCTGTACATCGGAGACCTCAGGTGGGGGTCGGGCAGGAGCGGTGAGCTTACTGGGTCGGGGCGGTATGGTCAAGCGAAAACCGCGCCATCTTGCGGTTTTCCGGGGGCTACCCCCATATTGTGGCGCATTCACTGGCTTTTCCGCCGGTGGATGTCGTAAAGTCCGATCCTTCCGGCGCCGGCGCGTTCCGGGCCGTGCAGGACCACGTCCCCCCTCACACGGAGCATTTCATGAACAAGCAGGAGCTGGTGGAGGCCGTCGCGAAGGAGAACGACACCTCCAAGGCCGAGGCCGCGAAGTGGGTCGACACCTTCTTCGGGCACGACGGCGTCATCTCGAAGGAGCTCAAGAAGGGCGGCGAGGTCAACGTGACCGGCTTCGGGAACTTCAAGACCCGCAAGCGGGCGCAGCGTATGGGCCGCAACCCGCAGACCGGCAAGTCGATCACGATCAAGGCTTCGACGGCGCCGGTGTTCCGGGCCGGCAAGGCGCTCAAGGACATGGTCAACAAGAAGAAGTAGGGAGCGCGCCGCGCGCGCATCGATCGCTCGCGCGATGTG
>DASSGV010000098.1:0-30252 GCA_035693225.1 Gemmatimonadales bacterium
CCCGCCGATTCGACCGCGGTCCGTGGGCGGCGGTGGCCCTATCAGGTCGACCTGGGAGTGTCGACACGGGCTGCGGCGGAATCGCTCGGCGTCCGGATCGGCAACACGGTGACGATGCCCAAGCGCTACGCGCGACTGGCGGGCACGCGGGCCACCGGGCGGTCATTCGACGACCGGGTCGGTGTGGCGGCGCTCCTGCTGGCCGTCCGGCGCCTCGACCGGACCAAGTTGCGCCACGCGGTGACGTTCATCTGGAGCGTGCGGGAGGAGACCGGCCTGGAGGGAGCCCGCACGGTGGCCGAATCCCTGGGGACATCCGTCGGGCGGGTGCACGCCATCGACACCTTCGTGTCCGCCGACTCGCCGCTGGAGCCGCAGAACTTTGCCGTGGCGCCGCTGGGGCTCGGACCGGTGGCGCGGGCGGTCGACCAGAGTTCCGTCACGCCGCCGGCGTACGTCGACTCACTGAAGGCGGTGGCGCGGGTCCATCACATTCCGCTCCAGGTCGGGGCGACCAACGGGGGCAACGACGGATCGGCGTTCGCGCCGTGGGGCGTCGTCGACGTGCCGATCGGCTGGCCCCTGCGCTACGCCCATTCGCCGGCGGAGGTGATCGACCTGAAGGACGTGGCGCGCCTCGCCGACCTCATCCGGGCCGTTGCCGAGAATTGGTAGCGGGCGAGGTGGGACCACGGAGGCCTCGGAGAACACGGAGAGGCACGGAGAAAAGCGGATGATGTGGTCTCCCGGGGCGAGTCCCGTTCGCCCATCTCATCTTGGCCGTCGCCGGGAGGTGTAGCGGGGGGTGGGGGGCCACGGAGGTCTCGGAGAACACGGAGAGGCACGGAGAAGAACGGATGATGTGGTTTCCCGGGAGGAGTCCCGTGGCCGCATCGAAGCCATCGTTCCTCCGTGTCCGAGCTTGCCCTGAGCGTAGCGAAGAGTGGTCCCACATCTCGGCGACTCCCTCACTTCGCTCGGTGTCGGGATGACTCCGAAGCGCGCTCGGAGTTCCGCTCACGAGACCACAATGCGATGCAGTTCTCCGTGATTCTCCGTGCCCCTCCGCGTACTCCGTGGTCCCACATCTAGGCGACCCCCTCACTTCGCTCGGTGTCGGGATGACTCCGAAGCGCGCCCGGAGTTCCGCTCACGAGACCACAATGCGATGCAGTTCTCCGTGATTCTCCGTGCCCCTCCGCGTACTCTGTGGTCCCACATCTAGGCGACCCCCTCTTGCGCCCGCGAGGCATAATGCATATTTATGCAATATGCAAAATCGCCTCATCGCCCTTGCCTTCTCGGGCGGGCTGGACACCTCGTGGTGCGTTCCCCATCTCACGGACCTCGGCTGGACGGTGCACACCGTCTTCGTCGACACCGGCGGGACCACTCCGGAGGATCGCGCGGCGGTGCGGGCCCAGGCGCTGGCGGTGGGTGCCGTGGAGCATCACGAGGTCGACGCCCGCGCGCAGGTATACACCAGGTTCGTGCGGTTCCTCATCCAGGGCAATGTCCTCCGCGGCGAAGTCTATCCGCTGAGCGTGGCCGCGGAGCGCACCCAGCAGGCCATCGCGGTCGTGGACGTGGCGCGTGCGATCGGCGCGGCGGCGGTGGCGCACGGGTCCACCGGTGCCGGCAACGACCAGATCCGCTTCGACGTGGCGTTCCGCGTCCTGGCGCCGGACCTTGAGATCGTCACGCCGATCCGCGATCGGAACGTCCAGCGGGCCGAGTCCATCGCCGACCTTGAGCGCCGCGGGCTGCCGGTGCCGGGACAGGCCGGCGCCTATTCGATCAATCGCGGGCTCTGGGGCACCACCTGGGGGGGTGGCTGGACCCACGATGCGTGGGTGGGCCCGCCGGACGATCTGCTGGATCCGCCGGTGGACGCGCCGCCACCCCGGGAGATCGTGCTGACGTGGCGGGGCGGGCTGCCGATCGCGGTCGATGGCGTGGCGGTCGAGGGGGCGGCGCTGGTGGATCAGCTCAACCTGCTGGCGCGTGCGTACGGGTTCGGTCGCGACATCCACGTGGGCGAAACGACCATCGGCATCAAGGGTCGCGTGGGATTCGAGGCGGGCGCCGCCCTCCTCCTCATTCGCGCCCATCGCGAGCTCGAGAAGCTGGTGCTCACCAAGTGGCAGGCGTTCTGGAAGGACCAGCTCGCCCGATTCTACGGCGATCGCCTGCACGAGGGCCAGTACTTCGACCCGGCCCTCCGCGACATCGAAGCGCTCCTCACCAGCTCGCAGGTGCGGGTGGAGGGCGACACCCGCGTGCGCCTGGCACCCGGCCGTTTCCAGGTGGTCGGGGCGCGCAGCCGGTATTCGATGATGGACCCGGCCGTCGCGACGTACGGCGAGGACAATCGGCTCTGGACCGGTGAGGAGGCGCGGGGGTTCGCCCGCGTCGCCGCGATCCCATCGCTCATCGCCCGCAGGGCGGGAGGGGACTGAGATGGTCGTCACGACACGCGTACGCCTCGATCGCATCGCCTCGTCCACCAAGAACGCCCGGCTCGGCGCCGATGTCATCGTGGGGAATGACATCGTCGCGGCCGAAGGCTACGTGCTGGCGGTGCGGATCCTGGAGGACAAGCCGACCTACAACACGCTCGAGGACCTGGCCGGCCGGATGGTGTCGCTCCGGGCGGGAGATGTCCTCGCCGGGACCCTCGGTGTGCGCCGTGCCCTGCGGGGCTACGCCGGAGAGGTGCCGAGCCATATCGCGGTGGGAGATGTGATCAACGTGCTCAACCTGGGCGGGATCCTGGGGCGGTGTACGTCGGTCAATCCCGACATCGGCCAGCCGTTCAAGGCCGAGGTGCTCGGAGCGATCCTCGCCTTTCCCGACCTCGGCGACCGGGTGGGACGGCCCGCCCACATCCGTGACGGGGCGGTGCCGTTGGCGGACCATCTGGAGCTTGATGTGCCGGTGGTGTACGTCGCGGGCACCTGCATGAACGCAGGCAAGACCGTCGCCGCCACGGAGCTGGTGCGCGGGCTCTCACGCGCGGGTCTCCGCGTCGCGGCGGCCAAGCTCACCGGCGTGTCGTTGATGCGCGATTCCCTCTCGATGCGCGATGCCGGCGCCGTGGCTGCGCTCACGTTCAACGACGCCGGCGCCGCCAGCACCCACGCGGGGATGACCGTGGGTGTGGCCAAGGGGATCTTCAACCGCCTGGCCGGTGAACGCCCCGACGTCATCGTGGCCGAACTCGGCGACGGCATCCTGGGTGAATACGGCGTGCAGGACATCCTGCAGGACAGGGAACTTGCGGCGGCCGGCGCCGCCTTCGTGATGGCGGCCCCCGATCCGGTGGGGTGCTGGGGTGCGGTGGAGCTGATGCGGGAGCGCTTCGGCTTGAGCGTGGCCGTGCTCACCGGTCCTGCTACCGACAACGAGGTGGGCCGCGACTACATCCGCGCGTCGCTTGGCGTCCCCGCATTCAACGCGCGGCGCGACGCTGAAGGGCTCGTCGGGGTGGTGCAGGGATCGCTGGCGGGTTGGTCGGCGCCGGTCGTCCCCAGGATGTCGGCGTGAAGGTCGCGGTGATCGGCGCCGCCGGATACGCCGGCGGGGAATTGCTGCGCCTGCTCCTGCGGCATCCGGAGGTGGGTGATGTCGTCGCCACCAGTCGGAGCCAGGCGGGGAAATTGCTGGCGGAGGTGCATCCACAGCTTGCGACGCTCACCGACGGCAGGTTCCTGGCCTCGTCCCCGGCGGACGCGGCCAAGGGTCGAGATGTGGTCTTCCTGGCGCTGGAACACGGTGAATCGTCCCGGGTGGCGGGGGAGGTCCTCGCCGCGGCGCCGGGGCTGGTGATCGACCTGGCCGCCGATTTTCGCACCGCCGACCTTGAGCTCTACCGGAAGTTCTATGGCCCGCACCCCGCGCCGGAGCTTCTGTCGCGGTTCACGTATGCGCTCGCGGACGTGGCCGGTGCCGCGCTCAAGGGCGTGCGCGCGATGGCAGCGCCGGGGTGCTTCGCCACTGCGGCGCAACTCGCGCTCTATCCCCTTCGGCATGCGGGGGGCGCACCATCGCTCTTCGCGATCACCGGCTCGAGCGGCGCCGGTGTCACGCCCAAGCCCACGACGCACCACCCGGCGCGGGCCGACAACGTCTTCGCCTACGGCGTGCTCGGGCACCGTCACGAATCGGAGATCCTCGAGCGCTGGCGCCAGTGGGGTGGCCGTGGTCCCGAGCCGCGGATGATGGTCCACTCGGGCCCCTTCGTGCGCGGCATCTATCTCACACTCCACGCGCGGTCGGAATCGGGTGCCCTCTCGACCGATCTCTTCACCAAGGCCTATGCCGGGCGCCCCTTCGTCCGGATGCTTGCCCAGCCGCCGGAACTCACCCACTGCGTGGGGACCAACTACGCGCTGGTGCACGCCGCGACGAGCCCCGATGGACGCGAGATCCAGGTGATGATCGCGCTGGACAACCTGGTGAAGGGGGCCGGCGGGCAGGCCGTGCAGGCGATGAACCTGTCGCTCGGACTTGCCGAGACGGCGGGACTCGAATTCGGGGGGATCTACCCGTGCTGAAGGCGGCGGACCGTCGGATGGAGGGACCCACGGATGGTGGCGCCGCGCTCCTGGCGACATATGCCCAGATGCCGGTGCGGCCGGTCCGCGGAGAAGGGAGTTGGCTCATCGAGGCCGACGGCACCCGCTGGCTCGACGCATACGGCGGGCACGCCGTGGCGTCGACCGGGCACTGTCATCCGCACGTCGTCCATGCGATCCAGGAACAGGCGGCGGAGCTGCTGTTCTATTCGATGGCGGTGCCGCTGCCGCAGCGGGAGGCGCTGGCCGAAGCACTGGTGGCGCGGATGCCCTCACCGCTCGGCAAGGTGTTCTTCTGCAACTCGGGTGCGGAGGCCAACGAGAACGCGCTGCACCTCGCGCGGAAGTGGTCGGGGCGTTCGAAGATCGTGTCGGTCTCGGGCGGCTGGCACGGGCGCACCGTGGCCACGCTCGCAGTGACCGACGGCGAGCACTATCAGGCCATTGCCAGGCGCGCGGGGATCCCGCTCTCGGCCAAGGTCCCGTTCGACGACGTGACCGCGATGCACGCCGCGGTGGACGGCGAGACGGCGGCGGTGATCGTCGAACCGGTGCAGGGGATGAGCGGTGCCCGGGACGCCTCGGTCGAATTCCTCCGGGCCGCGCGGGAGGCGTGCGACCGCCACGGCGCGGCGCTCATCTTCGACGAGGTGCAATGCGGCGTCGGACGGTCGGGGGCGTTCACGGCGGCGGAGGCGGTGGGTGTCGTGCCCGACGTCCTGACCGTCGCCAAGGGCCTGGCCTCCGGGATCCCGATCGGCGCCACCATCGCCACCCCGCGACTCACCTCCGCCGTCGGTGCCGGTGACCTCGGCAGCACCTTTGGCGGCGGCCCGGTGCCCTGTGCCGCGGCGCTCGCCACGCTCGAGGTCATCGATCGCGAGGGCCTCCTCGCCAACGTACGATCCGTGGGGGAACAGCTGCAGCGCGGTGCCCGAGCGCTCGGCGTCTCCAAGGTCACCGGTCGTGGTCTCCTCCTCGGCCTCTGGCTCGATCGACCGGCCAAGCTGGTGCAGCAAGCGCTCTGGGGCCAGCGGGTACTCGTGGGCACCGGTGGCGAACGGGTCATCCGGCTCCTGCCGCCGCTGTCGTTCTCGAGCGCCGAGGCCGATCAACTGCTCGGGGCGCTGGGGACGGTGCTGCGGTGAAGCGCGACTTCCTGTCGATGGAGTCGTGGAGCCCCGACGAGATCGACGGGTTGCTGGCGCTCGCGGCGCGGGTCAAGCGCGGCGAGTTCCCGGGCGGCCTCGAGAAGAAGGTGCTGGCGGCGGTTTTCATGGATCCGAGCCTGCGCACCCGGGCCAGCTTCGAGACCGCGATGTTCCTGCACGGCGGGCACGCGGTGATCCTGGAGCCGGGGAAGGGAAGCTGGAGCCTCGAGACCGAACTCGACGCCGTGATGGACGGCGCCACCGTCGAACACATCATCGAAGCGGCACGGGTGCTGGGGCGGTACGCCGATGCACTCGCCGTGCGGAGCTTTCCCCGCGGCGCCGAGTGGGCCAAGGCGCGGCAGGACGAGGTGATCGGCAACTTCGCGCGGTATTGCGAGAAGCCGGTCATCAACATGGAGTCGGCGCGGCGCCATCCCTGCCAGGGGCTGGCCGATGCGTTGACGCTTCGGGAGCACCTGGGCGAGACCCGTGGCAAGCGCTTCGTCCTCTCCTGGGCCTGGCATCCCAAGGCGCTGCCGACGGCGGTGCCCGCGAGTGCCGCGATCGCCGCCGCCCAGATGGGGATGGAGGTGGTGATCGCGCGCCCCTCCGGCTACGACCTCGATCCTGACGACCTGACCGCCATCACGTCGCTCGCGCGCACCCGCGGCGGCTCGGTGCGGGTGACCGACGACCTCGACGCCGCACTCGAGGGGGCGCACGCGGTGTACCCCAAGTCGTGGGGCGCACTCGGCCTCTTCGGCCGACCGGAAGAGGAATCCTCCTTCCGATCGGGGCTCCGGCACTGGCGTGTCTCCCAGGACCGTCTCCGGCGCACGGCGGGGGGGCAGGGGGTCGTGCTGCACTGCCTGCCGGTCCGACGCAATGTGGAGCTCGACGGCGCGGTGCTCGACGGCCCCAATTCGGTGGTGGTGGACCAGGCGGAGAACCGGCTTCACGTGCAGCGGGCGCTGCTGCTGGAGCTCATCGGGAAGAAGTAGGAAGTGAGAAGGAAGAAGGAAGAAGTAGGAAGTGAGAAGTAAGAAGGAAGAAGGAAGAAGGAAGAAGGAAGAAGTGAGAAGCGAGAGGGAAGGCGAAAAAGGGTTAGGGCGACAGGGAAGTGGCCGCCCGGCCACGCGCGTCATCCTGACACCCGGAGGGCCGAAGGATCGGCCCGCACGCAGGTCGATCCTTCGCTTCGCTCAGGATGACAGGAATTCGCTCGGGATGACCTGAATTCGCTCAGGATGACGGGAATCGGAGAACCAATGTCGATCGACAGTTCGCAGGGCATTGCCGGCCTCAAGGGCGCGCTCCGCTATGTGCGAGCGTACCGCGACCACGTCTTCGTCGTGAAGCTTGGCGGCGACGTGCTGCGTGACCCCGCCGTGCTCGACCAGGTCGCCGCACAGCTCGCACTCCTCTCCTCGCTCAGCATCCGCCTGGTGGTGGTCCACGGCGGCGGTCCGCAGGCCAATGCGCTCACCCGGCGCCTGGGCGGCGAGCCGAAGATGGTGGCGGGGCGTCGGGTGACCGACGACCTGGCGCTCGATGTCGTCAAGATGGTCTATGCCGGTCAGCTCAACATCGACCTGCTGGCGGCGTTGCGGGAACATGAGATCCAGGCGGTCGGGCTCTCCGGCGTCGACGCCGACCTCATCACCGCCCGGCGGCGCCCGCCGGGCAAGGTGGTCGACGATGACGGTCGAGAGTCTACCGTCGACTACGGGCACGTGGGCGACGTCACGGCGGTCGACCCGCGGGTGCTGACGACGCTCCTCGATCAGCGGTTCGTGCCGGTGGTGGCGAGCCTCGCCGGCGACAGCGAGGGGCACGTCTTCAACGTCAACGCCGATACCGTGGCCGAAGCGCTGGCCGTGTCGCTCAAGGCAGAGAAGCTGGTGTTCCTGACCGGGGCGCCGGGCGTGCTCCGGGACCGGGCCGACCCATCGACGCTGGTGGCGTTCGCCGATCCGGACGACCTCGCCGAACTGATGGCGAGCGGTGCCCTCGCGGGCGGGATGCGTCCCAAGGTGGAGGCGTGCATCCGGGCCGCCACCGGCGGGGTCGAGCGCACCCACATCATCGACGGCCGAGCCCCCGACGCCCTCCTCCTCGAAGTGTTCACCGGTGCCGGATGCGGCACGATGATCGTGGGCCGAAAGGAAAAGGCGACCTACCTTGGCGTCGACCTCGCCAGCTGAGATCGAGCTGCTCCGTTCGCTGGTCGGCACCAACTCGGTGAGCGGTACCGAGGAGATGCTGGGCCGCTGGCTCGAAGGCGAGGTGCGGGGGTGGGGGCTCGACGTCTCGCGGGATGAGAGCGGCGTCCTGGTCGAGGTCCGCGGCAAGGGCCCGGGCCCGACGCTCGCGTTCGCATCGCACCTCGACACCGTGCCACCGGGAGAGGGATGGACGCGGGATCCGTTCACCCCAGTGGTGCACGACGGGAAGCTCTACGGCCGAGGTTCGGGGGACGCCAAGGCGAGCGTCGCCGCGATGCTCACGGCCGTGCGGGACGTGGCCACGCAGGGCGGCCCGGCCACCGGCCGGCTGGTGGTGCTCCTGGGTTACGGTGAGGAGACGCGCCACACATCGATGCCCGCGCTGGCGGCGCGCGCGGGGGAGGTGGATGCTGCGGTGGTGGGCGAGCCGACCAACCTCGACGTCGCCGTGGCGCAGCGAGGCCTGATGATGGTAGACCTCATCGCCCGCGGCGACCAGCGCCACGCGGGATACGCCGCCGACGGGAAGTTCACCAATGCGGTGACCGCGCTGGCGGCGGATCTCCTGGCGCTCGGCTCGGTCGCCCAGGATCGCCCGCATCCGCTCCTGGGCCAGCCCACCATCACCGCAACGATGCTGGATGCCGGCGTGAGCCGGAACGTGACGCCGCCCACGGCCAAGGCGGTGCTCGACGTCCGGAGCACGCCAGCCTGGTCCCACGCGGAACTGGCCGCTGCACTCAGGGAGCGGCTCACGTCGGAGGTCATCGTGACCAGCGATCGCCTGGTGCCGTGCGAAACGCGCCGCGATTCCGCACTCCTCGCGGCGGTCCTGCGCGCCCGTCCCGCGGCCCGCACCTTCGGCAGTCCGACCTGTTCCGACTGGGTCTTCCTGCGCGGGTCCGATGCGGTCAAGTGCGGTCCGGGGACGAGCCGGCGGTCGCACACCGCCGATGAATGCGTCGAACTCGCCGAGGTCACCGCCGCGCGGGCATTCTATGCCGAGGTGGCAAAGGAGTATCTGGGATGAAGCGCACGCGGCGGCAGGGGGGCAGGGGAGCAAAGGCGGAGACGCTCTGGTCCCAATCCGGTGCCGTCGACGCACGGATGCTCGCCTACACCGTGGGTGATGACCGCGCGTGGGATGCCCGGCTCCTTCCCTGGGACATCTACGGCAGCCTGGGGCACCTCGAAGGGCTCAGGGATGCGGGGCTGGTCTCGACCTCCGAGCATCGAGCACTTCGGCGGGAGCTCCGATCGGCGCTGGCTGCGGTCGAGCGCGGGCGCCTTCGCATCGGCATCGAGCACGAGGACGCCCATTCCGCGGTAGAAGCGTGGCTCACCCGCCGGCTCGGCCCCGTCGGCGAACGCATCCACACCGGGCGCTCCCGCAACGATCAGGTCGCGACGGACCTGCGGCTCTTCCTCAAGGACCGGGTCCTCGCCATCCATCGGGCCGGGTGCGGGGCGGCGGACGCGCTCGCGCGCTTTGCCGCGCGCCACCGCACCGCGCTCTGGCCCGGCTACACCCACACCCGGCGGGCCATGCCGTCATCGGCGGCGCTCTGGGCCGCGGCGTATGCCCAGGGGATCGTCGATACGCTGGAGGGCCTGTCGGCGGTCTGGCGCCTGCTCGATCGTTCGCCGCTGGGTAGCGCCGCCGGATATGGGGTACCGCTCAAGATCCGACGGGAGGTGGCAGCGCGTGCGCTCGGATTCAAGGGTGTAGAGCCGAACGTCGCGGCAGTGCAGAATGGACGGGGCAAGCTCGAGGCGGCGGTGCTCTTCTGGTGCACCCAGCTCGGGCACGACCTGGCCAAGTTCTCCGCCGACGTGATCCTCTACTCCGGGGAGGAGTTCGGCCTGCTGCGGCTCCCGGCGGCGCTCGCGACCGGATCGAGCATCATGCCGCACAAGCGGAATCCCGATCTCTTCGAGCTCACCCGCGCCCGGGCGGCGGCCCTCGAGGGAGATCTCTTCACCACGATGGCCATCGGCGGCCGGCTTCCGGGCGGATACCATCGTGACTTCCAGCTTCTGAAGGAGCCGTTGCTGCGGGGGCTGGGCCGGACGGAGGAGATGCTCGCGATGATCGCGCACGCCGTCGAGGGCCTCGACGCCGATCGCACCCGCGGCATGGAGGCGCTCCAGGGCGGGGCGCTCGCCACCGACGAGGTGATGCGGCGGGTCGAGTCTGGCGTGCCGTTCCGGCGTGCGTATCGTGAGGTCGCGGCGGCGCTCACGCGGGGCGAGGCCTTCCCGCCGCCGCGGGCGGCGGCGCTCATCGCCCGGCGGAGTGCGACCGGCGGGATCGGCAACCTCGGGCTTCCGGCGCTCCGCGCCCGCATCCGTGCCTCGGCCCGATGGGCGGGCGTGGAGGAGCGCCGGTTCCGCGCCGCGCTCCGGCGCCTCGGCGGAGGTGGCCGATGACCTCCGATCGTCGCAAGCGTCATCTCAAGATCCTCGAGCTCATCAGCGCCCGGCGCATCGGGACCCAGGAGGAACTGGCCGACGGGCTGAGCGCCGAAGGGTGGGAGGTGACCCAGTCGTCGGTGAGCCGGGACATCACCGCCCTGGGGCTCGTGAAGGTGGACGGCGTCTATCAGCGGGCCCGCCGGGTCCACCAGCCGCGGATCGATCCCGATGAGCAGCGGATCGCCGAGGGTCTGCTGGCCATCGACCCCGCGGGCGAAGCACTGGTGGTGATCCATACGCCGGCGGGTGAGGCCAATCGCGTTGCGGTGGCGCTCGATCGGTTGGCGTGGCCGGAGTTCGTGGGTACTATTGCCGGGGACGACACGATCTTCGTGGCGGTGCGCGATGGGCGGGCCCAGCGGGGGTTCATCCGCCGCCTGAAGCGCCTGGCCGATCCTGTGCGTTGACCCCGGAGCATTCTGATGCCACGGATGGAGATCATCACCCACGCGGGAAAGCGGGTCGCGTCGCTCGACTTCTCGGGCATTCCCGGGGAGGCAGAGGGCCTTGCCGCCATCGCTGACGCGGCCGCACTCGTCCAGGCCCAGGGGCCCAAGTCGGTCTACACGCTCACCAACGTGACCGATGCCCGGTTCAACGCGGCCACGCTGGCCGCGATGAAAACGCTCGCGGTCGACAACGCGCCCCACGTCCGGGCCGGCGCGGTATTCGGGATGGGCACCCTGCAGAAGGCCGCGTACCTGACCGTGATGTACTTTTCCCGCCGCCAGATCCCCGCGTTCGATACCCGGGAGCAGGCACTGGCCTGGATCGAGGCGCAGGAGTGAGCGGGGAACGAAGGAAACGGTGAACGGTGAACGGTACACGGTGAACGGTAAACGGTAAACGGGGGATCCCAGCACATCGGGATCCCCCGTTCACTCTTCACCGTTCACCGTTCACTGCGCACCGTTCACTGCGCACGGTTCACTGCGCACCGTTCACTGCTTCCTCGGATTCAACGTCAGGTCGATCCGGGCCAGGGCATCCTGCAGATGGAGCCGGGTCTCGGTGTCGCTGATCCGGGGCAGGTCGGACCTGATCTGGCGCTGGATCTCCACCAACTCACCGCGGACCAGCGGACGGATGTCGGACTGGGACACGGTCACGTCGGTGCCGGTGAAGTATTGCCGGAACCGCGGCGGGATCGGGTCGAGCTCCTGGGTCATCAGGTAGTTCATCCGGTCGAGATAGCCCCGCTGCAGGTTGCGGCGGTAGGGGTCGACGACGGCGCCCGAACTGAGCTCGGACCAGACCGCCTGGCGGACGTCTCCCAGCATCTCGGGGAGCGAGTAGGCACCCTTCCCCAGGACCGCGGACGCTTCGATGAGCCGCTGCATCCGCCGCGGGTCGAGGACGTTGTTGAGCACGGCCACCTGCCGGGTCCGCAGCCGTTCGACGATGCCGGCGTGCTCGATCCGGCGCAGGATGGTCGTGTCGATCATCCAGCTCGGCGTGGCGAATGCCTGGTCCGCAAGGAACTGCATCGCCGCCTGCTGGCGTGCCTTCGGCAGCATCGTGTAGACCGGCCCGGCCTGGTCATCGGCCTTGCGGGTCTGGTCCACCCCGCCGACGATCGCGGTCACATGTCCCATATAGCGGGCCCACTGGACGATCACCTGTCCGTAGAGCTCCCGGAGTTGGTCGTAATTGGCGCCGGGCGCCATGGTCCAGGTGCGGAGGTTGGGGAGGATGCGCTTCAAGTTGGCGATCCCGTACGTGCTCGCCTTGACGCCGTCGTCCCCCAGATCCTCGGTCTGGGAACCTGGATCGGTCGAACTCGGGTCGCCGAAGCGGTACATCGGGTCGCCGGCGTGGGCCAGGATCCACGAGTCCAAGGTCGGCTTCTCGGCGTCGGGTGTCCTGGCGTCGAGGATCGGCCGGTATCCCCAGGCGATCGCGTACTTGTCGTACACGCCGATCCCGGGCATCAGGTAGACCCCGGTGTCTCCCGGCTGGGCCACGTAGTTGAAGCGGGCGTAGTCCATGATGGAGGGTGCGGTGTGCATCCGCTTGGTGAAGCTGGCTGAGCGGAGCGAGTCCACCGGATAGGAGGAGCTCGCCTTCATGTTGTGGGGGAGGCCCAGCGTGTGGCCCACCTCGTGGGAGGAGACGAAGCGGATCAACTCGCCCATCACGCTGTCGGGAAGCTCGAGTCCGCGCGCCACCGGATTGACCGCCGCGGTCTGGATCAGGAACCAGTCGCGCAGGAGGTTCTGGACGTTGTGGTACCAGCCGATGTCAGTCTGGAGGATCTCGCCCGAGCGGGGGTCGCTCACGTGGGGTCCGTAGGCGTTCTCGACCGGCGAGGCGAAGTACCGGATGGCCGAGTAGCGCGCGTCCTCGAGGGAGAACTTGGGATCTTCCTGCGGCGTTGGCGGATCCTTCGCGATGATCGCATTCTTGAATCCCGCCGCCTCGAACGCCTGGTTCCAGTCCTCGATCCCCTGCTTGAGATAGCTTCTCCACTTGACCGGGGTGGCCGGGTCGATGTAGAAGACGATCGGCTTGGCCGGCTCGGTGAGCTCGCCGCGCCGGAACGCGGCGGTATCCTTGGGTTCCAGGCGCCAGCGCGTGATGTACTGGCGGATGACGGACCGGTCTTCGGGACGGGAGTAGTCGGTCTGCTGGACGGTGAAGTAGCCGACCCGTTCGTCGAAGACGCGCGGCTGCATCGGCGTTGCGGGGAGCAGCACCATCGAGTGGTTCATCTCGACCGACACGGTCCCGGTCTCGGCCGAGGCGGGCGCCTCCGTGGCGGCATAGGTCTGTACCACCCGGACCTCGATGTTGGTCGGGTAGACGTGCATCCACTTGATGAATGTCCGTGCTTCATCGAGCCGGGTGATCTTGTACTGGTCGCGGGTCCCCTTGGAAAGCCCGAGGAACGGGACGTCCTTGGAGTAGAGCCCGGTCACGTCGATGACGACGTTGCTCGAATCCTTGTTCCATGCCGCGATCTCGAATGCCCCGACGATGGGGGCATAGTTCGAGTTGCGCACCGCCAGGGCCATCGGCATCGAATCAGCGGCCACGTTGTCGTAGCTCTGCACCCGCATCAGGATGTGGTCACCCACCCGCTCCCAGACGAGCGCATCGTCATTCACTTCCTCGCCACCATAGCCGATGTTCTCGGCCGCCTGCGCCTGGCGGGTCACCAGGAGCATCTCCCGCCCCAGCAGCTTGACCGGGATCTCGAAGTACCACTTGTCCTTTACCTGATGGACGATGAACAAGCCGCTGTCCGAGGTGGCCTCGGCGGTGATCACCTTGCCGTAGGGCTTTGGCCCGCTGGATTCGGCGCCGGATTTCCCGCCATTGCCGGCGGCAGTGGCGCCACCAGGGGCGGAGACCGGGGTGGGGCCGGTGGCTGGGTGGCCGCCGGAGGCGCATGCGGAACCGACCCATGCCGCACCCAGAAGGGTCGCGAACAGACGAAGCCTGGACATCAGGGATCCTTGGAGTGGGGAGAGTTCGACGAAGCTATTATGGTAGAGTGCGATCGCGTCCGAGGGAAGAGATCCCGGAGGTTGCACGGCGGAACGCCACGATCGAGCTGGTTGAACCACTGGAGATCCCATGGCATTGAAAGACGCGCTGTTGCCGGAGTTCGACCTGGAAATGGCGTCCACCCGCAAGATGCTCGAGCGGGCTCCGGAAGACGCATTCGACTGGAAACCGCACGCCAAATCGATGCTGTTGGGCCGCCTCGCCACCCACCTGGCGCAGATCCCCGCCTGGGGGAGCCGGGCGCTCACCACCGATTCATTCGATTTTGCCCCTCCCGGAGCGCCGCAGGCCCCGGCGGCGCCGCTGACCTCCCGCGCCGCGGTCCTCGCGCTCTTCGACGAGAATGTCGCGGGCACCCGAGCCGCGCTCGCGCAGGCCTCCGATGCGGACCTCGGGAAGTCCTGGTCGCTGCTGCGCGGCGGCGCGGTGGTGTTCACGATGCCGAAGGCGGCGGTGCTCCGGACATTGCTCTTCAGCCACATCATCCACCATCGCGGGCAGTTCAGCGTCTATCTGCGGCTTCGCGACGTGCCGGTGCCGGGGATGTACGGGCCGAGCGCGGATGAGAAGTAGGGCGGGTGAACGGGCGGAAGTGAGCAGGTGTAGCGGGTGGAGATGAGCGAAAGAGGCGGGCTGAACGAGGGCGATGGTGTACGCGCTGTCATCCCGAGCAGGGCGAGGGACCTGGTACGTCGTGACCGGCGCCGGCGGCCGGCTCCCGGACTGTCGGGCAAGGTTCCTTCCTTCGGCAGGCTCAGGACAGGCACGTTGCTCGGGATGACAGGTCTCTTGCAGTAGGAGCCCCTCGAGCCGACCGTCCACCCGCCTCACCCGCTCACCCTCGCAGCAGCCCCCCGTGTCCGATCTCCGCCAGCGTCTCGGCGGTGATCGCTTCGCCGGTGAGCAATCGCGGCAGGATCAGGTCCGCGGCGGTCCTGACGTCGAATGTCCGGCAATGCGGTGCGCCGAGGATCCGGGTCCCCGAGAGCTCGGCGAGCCAGAGCATCGAGCCGGGGCGGGCCGGGACGCCACGTCGCAGGAGCTGGCCTCCCAGGGCCTCCAGCGCGGCAAAGAACGGCGACAACACGTCGCTGGCGGAGACGCCGGCCACCAGCACCACCGGGAGCCGGCGCTGCAGGACGAGATACTCGAGCGTGCTTCGGCTCTTGGCCTCCGCATCCGCTGGCGACCTCGCTGCCACGGTCGCCACGCCGTCGAGCCGGGCGCCGAGTGCCGTGATCTTCTTGCGGATCGTGGCCTCGAAGTGCACCAGGGCTGGCACCGAGACCTCCTCCACCACGATGGCTCCGACATCGAGCGGCAGATACGGGGCCACCCGCACCAATCGCGTGTTCCCGGTGGCGAACGCCTCCCCCTTCTTGATCACTGAGGACGGCACCACGTGCGGCGCCACCTTCACCGATGCCACCACCTCCCCCGCCTTGACCGGGCTGCCGTGGTAGAGGGTGCAGACCTCGATCGGGTCGATGCGGTTGAGGCGTGAGAGCGGTTCCACGTTCACGTGCAGCACGCCGGCCCGTTCGGCACTCAGGTCCACCCGGCTCTGGTGCGGTACGCCGACGATGACGCCCTGGCCGCCGACGGCGCGGGCCAGCCGCCACGCCGCCTCGTCCTCGTGCAGTTCGTCGGCGTCGAGCCACGCGATCGACACGGGCCCGGACAGCGTATCCACCGCCGCCTTGAGGGCGTCGGCCTGCGCCGGGTCGAGGCGAACGCCCTTCTCGAGCGGGCCCGAGGGGAGCTGGACCGACGACAGCAGTACGGCACCGACCAGATCGGCGCTGGCGGTGCGGCCGAGGGCCGCGGAGGTCAGTCGTTCTGCTCGCATCGAGATCGCCCTCAGCCGGCAGCCGCGGCCCGCTTGGCGAAGCCGCTCCAGAATTCATCGCTCAGGCGTCGCAACGTGCCGTCGAGGCCCGGGCCCGCCATCCCCGCCAGCTTTCCGGAGAGCTCCCCGGCGGCGGTCCAATCGAGCCGCACACCGGACGGCTCCGGCACGATCGTGAATGACGTACGGGCGTTGACGGTGGTCCCCATCGCCTCACCGGCCGCGGTGAGGGTGCCGCTCTCCGGCTCCACCAGGTCGGTCATTCGGACGTCGATCGGTGTCCTCAATTTGAAGAACCCGAGGCCGACGGCGACCTGCACCCGGAAATGCCCTGGTCCCACTTCCTCGATCGATTCGACGGCACTGGACGATCCGGTGAGCGCGCGCAGGTCCATCAATTGCGCCCACACCCGCTCGGCGGGAGCCGCGATCGTCGTGGTGCCGCTGAACGAGAGTTCGGTCATTCGGCGTCCAGCTGTGCGAGGTCGTCGGGCGTGTCGATGTCGGGATTGATCCCATCGATCTCGATCGTGGTGAGGAGTTCGGGGTGCTGCGCCATCGCCTCGGCGACACCGGAATCGCCCTGGAGCTCCGCGATGAGCGGCCAGGAGCCCCGGTCGATGATGAGCGGGTGGCCCGATCCCCGGCCATCTCGATATGCCGGACCCACCACGCCACCGGAGCCGGTGCGCCACGCCTCGACCAGGCGCCCGATGGTGGCCGGTGGCACGCGTGGCTGGTCGCCGAGGATCAGGAGCGCTGCCGTCGGCGGCGGCAGGAGCTCGAGCGTGTCGAGTGCCTGGAGGCCGAGCTGCAAGGAATGGGAAAACCCCAGGTCCGATCCGGCGTTCGGCACCACCCGCAGGCCCCGATCGCGGGCGAGCTGGCGAAGGGCGGTATTCCGTGCCGGGATCACGGCCACGCCTCCCTGGATCAGGCCGTCGGCGCGGGCTCGACCCAGCGTGTCCAATGCATAGGCCACCAGCGGCCGGCCGCGATGGGGCCGAAGCAGTTTGGGGCCGCCAAAACGGCGTCCCTCGCCGGCGGCGAGAAAGAGCGCGTAGAGCGCGGGTTCGTCGGGCACCCCGGGAAAGTAAACGGGGCAGCGGGTCAAGCGGGTGGAAATGACCGGGCGGAGCAGGTGGAAATGAGCGGGTGTGAAGCGGGTGATGACCTATGATCTGTCATCCCGAGCGGAGCGAGGGATCTCGCGTGTTGGATCGGGAGCAGGCCGCCGGCATCCGGTCACCACGGAAACGGTCCCTCGCTCTGCTCGGGATGACAGTTCCCTTGGGCCCGAAACTCCCCCGGGTCGAGTTTTCCACCCGCTCCACCCGCCGCCATCCCCCGCCGTGACCCGGGGCTCGCGGGGAAGTGACCCGCCTCGATACCTTTGATGCCATGCGGATCGCGCTCTTCTCCGAGGTGTATTGGCCGATGGTGAGCGGGGTGGGGGTCGTGCTCCCGCGTCTCGCCGACGCGCTCACGGCCCGAGGGCACGCGGTGCGGGTCTACACCGCGACCTACCCGACGCCCGATGACCTCTGTCCCCGCCCGGAGATCCATCAGTCGCCGAGCGCACCGTTCTTCCTCTATCCTGACGTGCAGTGGGCCTTCCCCCGTCCCGGCGAGATCGCGGCGGACCTGCGTGCGTTCTCTCCCGACCTGGTCCACGTGGCCACCGAATTCGCGATGGGGCTCACCGGGGTCCGGGCGGCGCAGCAGCTTCGGGTGCCGGTGGTGGCATCTGCCCATACCGATTACGAACGGTATGCCACGCGCTACGGGATGGGGTGGGTGGTGGACTGGGGGTGGCCGTACATGCGCTGGTTCTACCGCCAGACCCGCAAGGTGCTGGCCCCGTCCCGATTCTACGAGGCCCACCTCAACCAGCGCGGGATCTCCAACACCGGGATCTGGACCCGGGGCGTAGATCGTGTGGCCTTCTCGCCGGCGCACCGCAGCGATGATTGGCGCCGACGCTTCGGGGTCGGCGCCGACGATGTGATGGTGACCTACATCGGGCGCCTCGCGGCCGAGAAGAACATCGGACTCCTGCTGGACGCGTGGGAAGCACTCGGTCCGCGACGCCGTGGCGCCCAGCTGGTGCTGGCGGGACGCGGCCCGATGGAGGGGGAGATCCTTGAGCGTCGGCTCCCGGGTGTCCACCTGGCCGGCCTCCTGCGGGGCGAGGCGCTTTCCGCCGCGTACGCATCAGGGGACATCTTCGTGTTCCCGTCGACCACGGAGACCTTCGGCAATTCACTTCTCGAGGCGATGGCGGCGGGGCAGGCGTGCGTGACTGCGGGCGCCGGCGGATTGCTGGAGTTCGCCGAGCACGGGGTCAACAGCTGGGTGGCGGCGCCGGAGAGTGTCGGCGCCACCGCCGATGCGATCGCCAGGCTCGTCGATGATCCGTCGCTGCGCCGGTCGCTGGCGGAGGGAGGTCGCACCACCGCGCTCGTGCGCGACTGGGACCAGATCTTCGATCGGTTGGTGGACGAGGAGTATCTGCCGCTCGTCCGGGAACGCGGCGCGCGGCGGGCGGCGTGATCCGAGTGAAGAGTGAAAAGTGAAGGGTGAAAAGTGAACTGGATCGTTCCGGCCTCAGGATGACGGTTGGCGGATCCCGTTCACCGTTGACCCATCGTCATCCTGAGCGCAGCGAAGGATCGGCCTGGCTGCGAGCCGACTCCCTCGCTGCGCTCGGGACAGGCTCTTCGCTTCGTTAAGGATGACGGTTCGAGTATCCCGTTCACTGTTCACCCTTCACCGTTCACCTGTCATCAGCTCCAACAGTTCCGCCGGCCGCTCCAGCCAATGGTCCGGCGCGGTATGTGCCAGGTCCTTCCGGGTGAACGGCCCCCAGAGCACCGCCGCCGTCCGCACTCCCGCCGCTCGACCCGACTCCATATCGTGGGTGCTGTCTCCTATATAGACCGTCGTCTCGGTGGTCGCCCCGATCAACGCCATCGCCTTGAGCACCGGCTCGGGGTGGGGCTTGGCGTTGGTCACGTCATCCGACCCCACGATCACCGGGAACATCCCCTCAAGCCCGATAACCCGGAGGCCGCGCTCGGCGCCGGATCGGTTCTTGCTGGTGACCAGGCCAAGTCCGATGCCACGGCCGGCGAGTGCGCGCACCGTCTCCACCACTCCAGGATAGGCGGTGACCTGGGCATCGTGGTGGCTCAGGTTGTACTCCCGGTAGCTCGCGATGAGTTCCGCCATCCGTGCGGGCAAGTCGGCGTAGGCGGCGAACTGCGCGCTGAGCGGGGTGCCGAGCCCGGCGAGCCACTCGGCGTCGGTGCGGGGAGGGAGGGCGTGCTTCGTGGTGGTGTAGTGGTAGCTGTCGAGGATCAGGCGCACCGAATCGATGAGCGTGCCGTCGAGATCGAACAGGAAAGTGGTGAGGGGCATGGGGGAACGATAGGCGGACAGGCGCACGGGCGCACGGGCGGACCGGCGCTCGCGGACAGGCGCACAGGCGCAGGGGTCGCGAGGCGCCACCCCCTCGGCCTGTCATCCCGCCCGTCCATTTATCCCCCCTTCTCGCCTGCCTGCACGAACAGAATCATTCCTGCCACCTTCAGCACGATCGGCTCGAGCGGTCGGTCGTCGTTCCGGATCCGGGCGAGCGCGCGCAGCAGTTCCGGCTTGGACGCGGTGGCAAGGGTCTTGATCAGCATCAGCTCCCCGGCGGTGTGTCCGTGGATCGCGAACGCCGTTCCGGTCTCGATGAGTGTGAGGTCGCGGGAACTTCGCCGATGCGCCGCATCTGCCGCGTCCCGAGAAAGTCGCCGGAGGAGCAGCCGCACATCGGGGTGCAATTCAGCCGAGGTCCAGCGGCGGTCGTTGCCGTGTCGCACCAGCCTGCGCGCGTGGGGGACGGCGCGATCGAGCCAGGTGCGCCAGATCTCCGGCCGGACCGATGCCGACGCTGCTCCCTGCGCCGTATCGACCGCCGCCACGATGGCGCTCGGGTCGTCGATCCACTCGCCGCTCTCGTTCACGATGCCGAGCGTGGAGCCCAGTCGCTCGCCGCCGGCGTGCAGTTCGAAGGAGATGAGAAGCTCGGACCGTGGCCCGATCGCCACGGCACAGTGTCCCGGTGGCGCTGCGTCATATCCCTCCGCTTCGCGCGCAAGGTCGTGACGCCACCGCCATATCTCGGGCGCCCGTTCCGAGAGTCCAGCCTGCGCCGGCATTCGCGCCTTGTTCCGAAGCCGCAGGGCCCGACGTTCCTTGCGGTCGAGCCACTCAGGCGGGCGGAACCACACCACGTCGACCTCCGACCGTACCGCCCCCAGCCGGACGATGCGGCCCTCGCGTTGCCGGATACGCATCGGCGTCCACGGCAGGTCGAAATGCACGATCTTCGCGGCCCGTTGCAGGTCCAGCCCTTCGGCCGCGATGTCGGTCGTGATGAGCACACGGGGCCCGTTGCCGCCGGGGGCGAAGCCGCGGAGGATGGTGTCCCGAGATGCGCGAATGTGTCCGATCCCGGCCGCTTGACCGGTGCACCATGCGGCGGCCGGAATCCTGCCACGAAGACTCCGCACGGTGTCGACGGAAATGCTGAATACGATGGTGGGCTGCGCGTCGGCGAGCACGGTGCCCAGCGCCTCGAATTTGGGGTCCGCGCCCCCAGCCTCCCGTTCGAGCTGGGAACGTACGAGCGTCAGGCGTTCCCGGTCGCTGAGATCGAGGTCAGCGACATCGCCGGCCGGGGAGATGAGCTCCCACATCGCGAGTTGTCCGCCCAGCGGGCCGGTGAATGCGCGAAGGTCTTCGCGTCCCAGTACGCGTCCCGCGGCACGGGCATCTGCCGCATGATCGAGGAGTGTCGCGTATCGCGTGATGCTGCTGGCGAGTGCGGCAATGCTCGACCCAGCCGCGGTCCACAGCACGCTTCGGATCAGCTCGGCGACCCCGGGGACCGACGACAATCGAAGCGACTCGATCGTCGAGGCCCAGTCCGGCGCCGCCTCGTCGCGTGACCAGCGGATGACCTGGTGGCGCCTGCCGGGCAAAGATCCCATGGACGGCTCCCGCGCGACCACCAGATCGCCGAGCGCGGGATGCCCACGCCCGCCGGCGAGGAGGGCCGGCAAGGACGGGACGCCCAGCGGAGCGAGTGCATCGTGTCGCACCGCGAGCAGCAACTGGTGGGCAAGGTCGATCGGGTCGTTGACGATCGGCGTTGCGGTGACGAACAGCGCGTGTCGGCCCGTGAGCCACGGTGCCAGCACGCGGTAGCGCCTGGTCCCCGGGTGCCGGAAGCGATGGCTTTCGTCGATGACCACGAGCCGCGTCGACGGCGCGGGCACGCGCCCGCGGCTCACCTCCTCGTGACTGATGACCTCAAGCGTCACACCCACCGACGCGGCCCGGTCAGTCCATTGGCGCTTGAGGGTGGCGGGCACCAGTGCCGCGACGGTCCCCGCGGGATACGTAGCGGCGATGGCGAGCGCGACGAACGTCTTTCCGGTGCCGACGGCATCCGCGAGGAGCGCGCCGTGGTGGCGGCGGATGACGGGTAGCAGCGTTGCGAAGGCGGCGCGCTGTTCGGGTCGCAGCCATGCGGGTGCGGCGATCGGCGCGGGGGCTGTCACAGCCGACCTTGCGATCGCGTACGCGACCGACGATGGAGCGCTGGTCGGTCCGGCCCGCAGCCACAGCGCCAGCGGATCGGCGACCGGGAGCAGTACCTCAGCGACGATGGTCGGCACCTGCGGCCAGCAGCGCGCGCCGGTCGCGGGCATCGAGCCCGAGTAGCTCGGTGACCCGGGCCTCGAGCGCCGCAGTCGTGTCTTCACCGTGGGATCCTCGTTCTGCCGATCGGATGAGGGCCGGGTCGTCGGCGGCGGCGTCCGGCCAGGGAATGCCGCCGACGCTGCGCGCATTGAACCGCGAGAAGCCGTTCATTGCGGCGTCGGCGCCGAGCGCGGCGATGGCCCGGATCGGCGATGCGTTGAGCCACGCCGTGAGTGCCAGCGCCCGCTGCGCCGTCGCCGGGGCGGCGACATAGCAGCTGTTGAGCGGGATGACCATCGGCGCGTCGAGGAGTGCTGCCGCGGTCAGGTGGCGCGCCAGGTCGGGCCACACGACCCGGAACCGTGCCAGTGCCGGGTGCACCCGAAAGAGCTGCCACCAGGGGCCCGACCGGCGGTCGGCCCGTCGCTCCAGGCGCGCTCGATTGGGCAGGAGCCACGCCGCGGCGGAGGGTGGCAGTGCCGGGAGCGGCCGCCCATCGGCGTCATGGGTCCAGAGGAGGCGGTGTGCCGGGCGGACCCTGAACGGATCGATCTCCCGGCCCCGCAGCGCGATGCGGACGCATTCCGGTGCCACCTCCGCCGGCGGGTCGAGGAACGCCCGGTTGTCGCCGGTCTTGACGCCGAGTTGGGGCGGCGAGTGGTCCCGGAGCAGGCCGGACCGGTCACGGATAGCGCGGAGGACCTGTTCGACCCGCGGGACGGTGATGACCCAGGGGCCGGTCGCGGCGAGCGACGCCGCCGGCACGCCCCGGCCCGTCGGGGTGAGCGAGGTCACGACCTGATCGGACCCGCCGGGGCGCACCTTGGAGACGACCACCGCCATCGGGTACGCGCTGGCATCGAAGGCCGCATCGGCGTCGCGTCCGAGATCAGCCACCACCCGCACGGCGAATCGGGTGCTGAGGGCGGTCCGCGCCCGGGCGGCGTAGGCGGAGGTCGCAAGCTTGGCCGGTAACAGCATGGCGACGGTCCCCCCCGGGGCCGCGAGTTCGAGCGCGCGCTCGAGGAATGCGATCGACAGGTCGCCCTGATGGGCGAACCCCGGCCCGCCGGCACCGCCCCACCACCGATAGCGACGCGTGAGCTGTTCCCGGAGCCGCGGCGGCAACGCCTCGGCCCGGACCCAGGGCGGGTTCCCGATGACGAGGTCGAATCCGCCGCGTGCGAACACATCGCCGAAGTGCGCTTGATAGTGGAACCACGACAGCTCGCCGTGGCGATGGAGGCGCCGTCGGGCGTCGCGCGCCAGCGCACGCTCTTCCCGCAATGCGGCGAGGCGGATCCGGAGCTCACGGTCGAGTCCACGTTGGCGGTCGAACAAGGTGGGCGAACGGGCGTCGGACAGGCACTCTTCGATCTGGCGGTCGAGTTCCGATTCAGTCACGGCAAGGATCGAGTTCGCGGCGGAGCGTTCGGCCGAACGAAGGGTCGCCGTTGCGGCGCGCTTGTCGGGGCCGGATGCCGATATGGCGGCAACGCGGGCGGCGCCCAGCGAAGCAGCGTCGAGCACGGCCCGTGATGCCCGCGGCAGCGGGTCGCGGAGCGAATCCCCTTGCCGGATGGTGCAGTCGAGGTTGGGGAGCGGCTCGACCAGATCGCCGGGGCCGGCCGGGTCGTCCCGCACGACGGCGAGCCACAGGCGCAACTCCGCCAGCCGAACAGCCGTCGCGCTCTGGTCGACACCGAAGAGGTTGTTTCGGAGGACCGCCCGGCGGGCGCCCGTCAAGGCGGCGCCTCCCTGAATGACCGGCCGTTCGGCCAGCGCGGAGCTGCTCAATCGCTCGAGCGCACCCAGCAGGAACGCGCCCGATCCGGCGGCGGGGTCAAGGATCGCGATGTCGTGCAGGAGCTGGCGCGCAGGTCCGTCAGGGTCCCCCAGGAGCTCGAAGGCGCGTGGCCGGGTGACGCCGAGCCGGGTCTGGATGACCACCGCAAGGCCGGCATCGACCATCCGGGCCACAAGTCTGGGCGGCGTGTAGAAGGTGCCGGACGCGCGGCGAGCCTCCGGCGCCATGAGCCCTTCGAACACGCGCCCCAGCATATCCGGCGCGATGCCCGCGGAGTCACCCTCCCCGACGGTGAAATGGAACCGCTCGAACAGTTCGTCGAATGTCTGCCGCCACACTGGTGACGGAATGATGGCATGCCAGCGACGTTCGCTCGGGTGTGGCTCGAATAGTCCGCCGTTGAGGAAGGGGATCCTGCCGAAATGTCGGGTCGATGTACTGCGCTCCGCGATCGGCCGATTGAGTGTGCCGAAGAAGAGGGGGTGCAGCAGCTGCGGTTGGGGTCGATGCCCGCGGCGCAGGCACTCATCGAGCGACCGGGACAGGAAATCGTCGCGCCCGTCGAGCCAGCCCTTTGCCTGGATGAAATAGAGGAAGAGGATGCGGGTGAGCTGAAGCAGCGCCAGTTCGTCCCGCTCCGCTGCACTGGGCCCCCGGATCGCGTCGGCGAGGCGGTCGCGGCCGCGCCGGAACGCTTCAAAGAACGCCCGATCGACCCGCCGATTCGCCAGCACGTCCGCCACGTGCAAGGACTGCTCGAGGGGCCCCGGTCGGGGCGTCGCGGCGGCCCGGCGCAATGTTGCGAGTGCAAAGCGGTCCGGCGTGTCGAGCGGAACATCGAGCGACGGAGGCGGGTCGGCGCTGACGGAGACCGTGATCCTCCGGTGCTCCCGGTCCCACGCGATCAGTCCCCCATGCCGACCTCGGCGGCCCATCCACCGTCCCGCGCGCTCCGCGATGCGCTCGCTGTCGGCAGATTCCAGGGCATACCAATGCCACCGCCCAACGCGCCCCACCAGCGCCAGGCGTCGCACCTCGGGGTGCCAGCGGGCGCCCGAGAACCATCGCGCCGGGGGCATCTCCTCCCACATCGGTTCGTGCCCCAGCGCGGCGACAACCGCGGGGATATCGGCGAGCGATTCAACGGCGCCAAGCGCGGTGACAAGGTCCATGGGCCCACAGCGTAGCTTCTGTGGGTCGTGGAGCCGTCATCGAACTCGTGCGTTATGGTACTGATTCACGCGAGCCCGTGCCGTTCGGGGTGGCGCCTGCCCGGCGTTCCCCCTCTCCTCGGATGAGGAGAGAGGGACAGGGGGGTAATGCAGTTGGTCGCAGGTCGTTGGCTGTTAGCTGCCAGCTGATAGCTGTTGTCTGATAGCTGATAGCTGATAGCCGTTCGCTGTTAGCCGATAGCCGATAGCTGATAGCTGTTCGCTGTTAGCCGATAGCTGATAGCTGTTCGCTGATAGCTGATAGCTGATAGCTAACAACCCTACCTGCTAAACCAGTACGACACCTTGACCAGGAATGTGTTGTCCGGGTGCAGGTCCCAGAGGTCGTTGAAGGCGCCGCTCAGTCCGTTCGGTCCCACGATCGACTGGAAGTCCCCCCGCTGCTGGGTCCAGACCAGGAAGAGGGTCGAGCCGGGCTTGTACTCCCACCGCACCACGAAGTTCGAGTTGAACTGCTTCGAGTCCACGCCGCCGGGGTTGGTCACCAGGGTATCGGGCTGGTACCGCGCATCGTAGTCGGCGGCCCCGGGGTTGGTCAGGTCGCGCACGTTGCTGTACGTCCCTCGACTCACGAACGGCTGCAGGTACCACTGGAGCGAGAGGGTCGGCGTCACCGTGTACGCCAGATTGGCGGTGAACGAGAGGGTCTTCTGGTCCAGGTGCGCAAAGGCGTAGCGGCTGGCGTGCGTCCCCGAGTCGGTGAAGGTGCCGAAGTACTGGTTGTCCGCCGTGTTGACGTTGTAGTCCACGCCCACGGTCGCGGAGAAACGGGTGGAGGCGTTGAGCGTGAGCGTCGGGTTCACGTCGTACTGCGAATTCTTCCCCGCATCGCCGCGGAAGCCGTTGAGGTTGAGTCCGGGAATGAGCCGGTGCCGGTCGTCCCCCTGGATCGAGAGCCAGGGAGAGAAGTATGGGTCCTGCCGCACCGCCGGGCCGCCGCGGGCGCACCGGTCGCACCAGGTGGTGCCCAACTGGCCCAGGGTGGCGCCGGTGTGGATCCACCACCGGTTGCTGAGCTGGCTGTGGATGTTGGCATTGAAGGCGCGCTCGGTGGGAAGCCCCGCCGCCGACCAGTACTGCCACCAGTTGAGGTTCCACCACATCCGTTGGTAGATGGCGGTCGGGTGGTTGTAGGAGAACCCGAACCAGGTGTTCCAGCTCTGCTGGTCGGCCTGCCGCAGGAAGCCGAGGTCGTTGATCTCGAACCCCGGGGAACGCCGGAGGTAGCTGGTCTCGAATTGCAGCCGCTCCCCGCCGATCTTCCCGAAGTGGACCTCCTCGGCGTCGCCCGAAAGGGAGGTGGCGGTCGAGTCCACGTGGAGCGCACCGTCGGGGCGCTGGTAGAGGTGTACGTCGTCGGTCTGCAGGGCGGTGATCGCGGCCGGGGTCCCCGAGACCCGCGAGAGGTCGAACGATCCGGTGAGCTGATACCGGCGGTTGAGGAACTGGTGCCGGAACTCGAAGGCGCCAACGTAGGCATTGCGGCCCAGGGACGGGCTGGTCCACGAATCGAGGTCGCGGTTCACGCCCGTGAACATGAACCCGATCCCGTCCTGCCCCGCCTTGAAGTCCTGGGTGGCACGAAGCACGGCGTAGTTGGTGGTCGGTTCGATCGTGGCGCCACCCACCCCGGTCTCGCGCTGGGTCACCGCGTCGATCGCGCCGATCGAGAGCCCTCCCGCCAGCTGACCGGTCAGCTTGGCGGCGCCGATGATCGAGGTGCGGGTCGGCGAGTTCGCGTCACCGTAGAGGCCGTCGAGCTGCGGCTCCCGTCCGATCCGGCGGGAATAGAAGAGCTGCTCGTTGGAGCAGTTGACCTGGCTGCAGTCGACGCTGAACTGGAAGAGGCCGTTCCCCTCCACGAAAAAGGGACGCTTTTCAGGGAAGAAGGTCTCGAATGCCGAAAGATTGAGCACCGCCGGGTCGGCCTCGACCTGGCCGAAGTCGGGGTTCACTGTTCCCGTCACCGTCAGGTTGGACGCGACGCCGACCTTGAAGTCCACCCCGGCGGAGAATTGCTGGTCCCGTCCGTACTCGGTGCCGCGTGGCACGGTCACGTTCTTGGCCACCCCATACGGCGCGATCTCGGCTCGTCGCGGTGGCGCCAGGCTGTCGAGTCCGGTCAGGTCGCCCAGCTGCGAGGCAAGCCCCGGGCGGGACACGTGGTACACCGGCCAGCTCGACTGCTCGGTGGTGCGCTCCACCGTGCGGGCGATGGTGAAGCCGAAGGTCTTGCTCGCCTCCCGCCCGTGCTTGATCTGGGAAAAGGGGAACCGGAACTCCGCCGTCCAGCCGAGTGAGTCCACCCGGGTGGCCACGTCCCAGATCCCATCCCACGCCATATCCTCGTTCCCGTCCTGGTAGATGGCCAGGTCGGTCTTGACCCCCGCCGGGTTCACGTCGAACTCGTACCCGCTGCGGCGGTCGTGGTAGCCGTCGAGGAAGACGGTGATCAGGTCCGAGGGCGTCATCGCATCCCGGCGTGCCAGGAGCCCCACGATGCTGTCGGGGTGCGGATCGTAGGCGCGCACGAAGACATAGAGGTAGTTGGCGTCGTAGGCCACCTTCGCCTCGGTCTTGAACTTGGGATCTCCATCTTCGACGGGTCGGTACACCCGGAACGCCGTGATCGGCGGAGCGACGCGCCAGACCGCGTCGTCGTCCCGACCATCGATGACCGGTGGCGTCACGGCCCGGGTGGCCACCACCGACCGCTCCGATACCACCGGCGTCGGCAGCCTCACGGCGCTCCCCTGGGTGGAGGCCCCCTGGGCCGCCGCCAAGGTGGGGAGCAACCCCGCACAGGCGAGCCACAGCGCCGCACCCCGAATCCCGGGGATTCCTTCCGCCCGCCGACCGCTCATTTGCCATCCCGGTGTGTGTGCTGAATTTTCAGCATATAGTATGACTGGCCTGGATCGGTGTCAAGTGTCACGCCTGCATCGGCGTATATCGAAATGGGGACGGCGGGAGGCGTGCAACGTCGATCCTTCGGCGAGGGTCGAGCTTTAGACGGACGGGCAAGGCAATTGGTTGCACGTTGCATCGATGCAACGCGATCGATGCGCGGACAGGGGTGGGCTCTCTTTGTGGAGTGGCGGGCGTCGCACCCGCGAAAGGCTGCCAACCTTTTCCGGCCGACCGTCGTCTGATGCCTTGACATCCGACAACAGCGGGTCCATCGTATTGTCGAATGACAAGGTATCTCGCTTCCCGGAGACCACCGATGTCCGACCGCGCCGACCTGCTGCAGGGAAGTCTCGACCTCCTCATCCTCAAGACCCTCGCGCTCGGCCCCCTCCACGGCTGGGGCATCTCCAAGCGCATCCGCCACCTCTCCGACGATGCCTTCGCGATCGGGCAGGGGAGCCTCTATCCGGCCCTGTACCGTCTTGAGGACCGCGGCTGGATCTCGTCCGAGTGGGGCACGAGCCCCGAAGGGCGCCGCACCAAGTCGTACTCACTGACCGTCCACGGCCGGAAGCAGTTCGCCACCGAGCGGGCGCAGTGGCGCGCCTTCTCCGCCGCGGTCGAGCAGGTGCTCGGTGCGCGCTGAGACCGGCGGGATCTGGAGCCGCATCAGCCACCGTCTGCGCGCGCTCTTCGGCGGACGGGCCCTCGATCGCGAACTCAGCGAAGAGATGCGGCTCCACCTGGAGCTTGAAGCGGAAGAGCTCGCACGGACCGAAGGACTGAGCGCCGACGAGGCACGCCGCCGCGCCCGGGTGGCCTTCGGGGGAGTGGACCGCTATGCCGAGGCACACCGGGATGTCCGCGGATGGCGCTGGCTCGAGGACCTGTGGAACGACGTCCGCTACGGCATCCGCGGCCTTCGCCGGACTCCGGCCTTCACTGTCTCCGCCATCGCGGTCCTGGCCCTCGGCATCGGATCCAGCACCGCGATGTTCAGCGCGGTCGACACGGTCCTCCTGACGCGCCTCCCCTATCCCGACGACGACCAGCTGGTCCGCATCTACGAGCAGAACTCTCCCACCAATCGCTGGGCCATCTCCACGGTGGACTACCAGGCGGTCGTCGCGGAGCAGCGGAGCTTCTCCGCGGTGGGCGCGGCCAACGCCCGGAGTGCCGCGGTCAGCGCCGGGGGCGATCCGGTCCAGATGACGACGGGGCGCGCCACCGCCGGCTTCTTCCGCGTCCTCGGCGTCGGGGTGGCTGCGGGGCGGGACCTCGTGCCGGATGACGAGCGCCCCGGGGCTCCGGCGGTCGCCATAGTCGGCAACGCATTTGCGACCCGCGCCCTCGGCGGCCCCGCCGCCGCGATCGGACGCTCGGTCGTCATCGAGGGGACCTCGTACACCGTGGTCGGCGTCCTGGCGCGCGGGGTGACGGAACTCGCCGGGCTCAAGACCGAAGTCTGGCCGGCGCTCCAGATCGTCCCGCGGAACCGGCGGGGCCCTTTCTGGCTCCGGCTGATCGCCCGGCGCCGCCCGGGCGTCACCCTCGAAGCCTCCGCCCGCGATCTCGCCGGGATCAGCGAGCGGATCTACCCCCTCTGGGCCTCCACCTTCCAGGACAAGGTGGCGCGCCTCACCCCGTACTCCCTCCGCACCACCATCCTTGGCTCCGCGGGCCAGCAGCTCGGGATATTCTCCGCTGCGGTGGCGCTGGTGCTTCTCATCGCCGTTGCCAACGTGGCGAGCCTGATGCTGGTCCGGGCCACCGGCCGCTGGCGGGAGGTGGTGCTCCGTGTGACGCTCGGCGCCGGGCGCGGACGGCTGGTCCGGATGCTCGTGACCGAAAGCGTGATCCTTGCGCTGGCGGGGGCATTGCTCGGAATCGTCGTCGGGATCGGCGGACTTCGCCTCCTCGCGGTCATCGCGCCGGACCTCCACGGGATCGACCAGGCTCACTTCGGGTGGCCGGGCGCCCTCTTCGCCATCGTCGTGGCGCTCGGGACCGGCGCGGTCATCGCCGCCTATCCGATCTTCCTGCTCCCGCAGCACGAGAGTACCGCGCTTCGCGACGGCGATCGTTCCGTCGGCGCGGGGCCGCGGCCCCGGGCGCTCCGCGCCGCCTTCGTCATCGTCGAGTTCTCGCTGGCGCTCCCGCTCCTGGCGGCGGCAGGACTCCTCCTCAACAGTTTCCTCCGGCTCGAGCGGGTCAACGCAGGCTTCGATCCGGGGAACCTGCTCGCGGTCGGGATCCAGCTGCCGATCGTCCCCTACTCCGATGACACCATCATCGGCCGCTATTGGATCGAGGCGCTGCCCCGGGTGCTCGATCTCCCGGGGGTGGTGTCAGCGGGGATCGGCACCGCCGTTCCTCCGAACGACAACAACGTCTGCTGCAACAACTTCGACCTGGTCGACCACCCGGTCCCGCCGGGGGGTGCAGAGCCCACCTCTCCCTGGATCGATGCCGATGCCGGCTACTTCGCCACCCTCGGCATCCCGCTCCTCGAAGGACGTCTCTTTGCCCCGGGCGACACGGCGGGAGCGCCGTCGGTGCTCGTCGTCAGCCGATCGTGGGCGGCACACTTCTTTCCTGAGGGGAACGTCGTTGGGCGCAAGTTGTACAATGGCGGGTGCACCACCTGTCCGCCCAGCGTCATCGTCGGTGTGGTGGGGGACGTGAAGTACCAGGGGCTCGGTGAGTCGACTGAGGCGGTGTACGATCCGGTGACGCAGGGGTGGCCGCTGTCGTCG
>DASSGV010000099.1:0-27694 GCA_035693225.1 Gemmatimonadales bacterium
GCGGAGGTCTTGGCCATCTGCATCAGCGACAGCACCCCTTCGTGCATCCGGGCGCCGCCCGAGGCGGAGACCAGCACCAACGGGATCCGCTTCTCGGCGGAACGACGCGTCAACCGGGCGATCTTTTCACCCACCACCGAACCCATCGACCCGCCCATGAAGGCGAAGTTCATCACGCCCAGGTGGAACGGGGCCCCCTCGAGCTTCCCCCAGCCGGTATAGATGGCGTCGGAGGGACCGGCCTTCTTGACGGCGGCGGCCACCCGCTCGGGGTACCCCTGGAAATGGAGTGGATCGGCCGACCGGAGGTCGGTGAACAGCTCCTTCCAGGTCCCCTCGTCGGTCAGGAGCTCGATGTACTCCTCGGCCGGGATGCGGCGGTGGTGCCCGCACTCCGGACAGACCTGCAGGTTCTTCTCGAACTTCTCCCGCAGGGCCAGGTGCCCGCATTGCTCACACTTTTCCCACGCATCGGCCGGGATCTCCAGGCGGGCGCGCAGGGATTGGCGGGGCTTCCGCTCCTTCTTGAACCAAGCCATTACAGCCATTTTCGCACAGGTTGGCCTCAGGCGGGGTGATGCTGCCCGACGGTCGTCGAGGGGCTGAATATTGGGGCTGGCCGGGGTCCTGCGCTAGGCCTTGACACCTAAGTCGTTGTCACATATCAGCATAGCCAGACAGTCGAGAGTCCCACGCGACCCGGAGGGCCAGCCCGATGGCGAGCGCTGACGCCACCAGGAACGACCCGCCATAGGAGAAGAATGGCAGCGGGATCCCGGTGATCGGCATCAGGTTCACCGTCATTCCCACGTTCTCGAAGATGTGGGTGAAGAAGAGCCCGACGATGCCGAATGCCACGAGGCTCCCGAACGGCTCGTTGGCCCGCCGCGCGATCCGGACGAGCACCAGGAGCAGCGCCAGGAAGAGCGCCAGTGCCACGAGCACGCCGACGAACCCCAGTTCTTCCCCGACCACGGCGAAGATGAAGTCGGTGTGCTGTGCCGGCAGGAACACCAGCCGCTTCTCGGGGCCGTGGAGGTACCCGGCGCCGAACCACCCCCCCGAACCGATGGCCACCTTCGACTGGAGTGCCTGGTAGTTGGCCCCCCGCGGATCGAATGTGGGTCGCAGGAAGGTCAGAAGCCGGTTCTGCTGGTACGGATGGAGCGATTTCCACAGCGGCAGGGCAATGAAGCCCATGAGCACATTCAGCGCACCGACCACGATCCCTTCCAGCACGAACGGCCGCCACCACCAGAGCAGGAGGCCGAGGAGCGCCACCCAGGCCCCCCAGCTCCAGACACTGAACGCCAGCAGCAGGCTCACCAGCGGAGACGCGAGCAGGACGAGCAGGGGGATCCGGACCCCCGCCCAGAAGAGCATCGCAAAGAGCACACCGCCGAACACGATGGCGCTCCCGAGGTCGGGTTGCTTGAGCACCAGCAGCGCCGGCACGCCGACGATGATGAGCGCGGGGACCAGATCCCGGAGCGACTGCGGTGCCTCGCGCTGGCTGGAGAGCCATCGCGCGAGCATCAGGATCGTCGCCAATTTCGCGAATTCCGCTGGCTGGCCCAGGCTCACGCCGCCCAGGCTGATCCAGCTCTTGGTGCCGGCCGCCGTGCCTGCGCCGGTGCCGATGAGCAGCGTGACGACGAGCACCAGAAGCCCGAGCGCATAGACCGGCGGCGCGGCCCACTCCAAGAGTCGCGGCGATACGGAGAAGGTGGCCCACGCCGCCCCGATCGCCACCAGGATCCAGACGAGCTGCTTTTCCCAGGCCCCGCTGGCAGCCGTGGGGACATCGGTGACCCCGGCGCTGTAGATCATCAGCACTCCGTAGACGAGCAGCAGACCCACCACCCCGAGGAGCGGACGGTCGAGCCCGAGCTGACGGCCCTTCACCGTCCACCTCCGGTGCTGTCCACGTCGGTCGTGTCACCGATGTCGAGCGTGGTGGTATCCTCGGCCACGGAATCGGGCACCGGCGCGATCACCTGCGCCGCCGGCGCCTCGTCGGTGGTGATGACCCGGATGCCCCAACGGTCGTCGGACCCGGCGCCCAGCACATAGCGCCGGATGGCCCGCACCACGTAAGGGGCCACGCTCGTGCCATGCTCGGCGAACTCCATGATCGATCCGACGATGATCGCGGGATGGTCGGCCGGGGCAAACCCGATGAACCAGCCGTGGTCCTTGCCGTGGGAGTTCTGCGCCGTGCCGGTCTTGCCGGCCACTTCCAGGTCGCTGCTGCGCGACGACGCGGCGGTCCCCTCGTCGACCACGAGTTCCAGCGCTCGCCGGAGCCCGAGGAGCTGATCCGCCGACAGGCCGAGGTCCCGGGCCGCGCCCGCATCCGGGTGCACCAGGTATGGGGCCGCCGCCGTCCCGTTCCCGGCCAGGGCGGCGTAGAATCGCATCATGTTGATCAGCGTCTGGGCATTCTCACCCTGGCCGATCGCCAGGTTGAGCGTCACGCCCTTGCTCCAGCCCCGGGAGCCGTAGGTCTTGTCGAAGTACGCCGTCGATGGCGGGTAGCGGGGCCGGACTTCGTTCATCAGGTCGATGCCGCTGCGGTCACGGAAGCCCATCAGCACGCCGTCGGTCAGGATGGGCTCGAGCCCGAGCTTGAGGCCGAGCTGGTAGAAGTACACGTCGCAGCTCTGGGCGATGGCCTGGGTCAGGTCGAGGTCGCCGTGCCCCGAGTGCTTCCAGCAGCCGAAGGCCCGGTCGCCGTAGAAGAAGCTGCCGGTGCAGGGCTCGGGCATGTGGCTGTGGAGCGTGACGATCCCGCGCCGCAGCGCCATCGCCGCGATGGCCAGTTTGAAGGGAGAGGCGGGCGGGTAGCGGGCCTGGATCGCCCGGTCCAGCAGCGGCTTGGCCCGGTCGTCGATGTAGTGCGACCAGCGCTCGCTGGAGATCCCGCCGATGAAGTCGTTGGGGTTGTAGGTCGGCGCAGAATAGAGCGCCAGGATCTGGCCATCGGGCGTCATGGCCACCATCGCCCCGCGCACTCCCGCCGGCCAGATGCTGTCGATGTAGAGCTGAAGCGGCAGGTCGACCGTGGTGTGCAGCGTCAACCCGGCCACCGGCGGGAGCGGCGGCGCGGCGCCGTCCTCCCGCACCAGCCGGTTGCGCGCGTTGACCTCGATGTAGCGCATTCCGGGCGTGCCCCGCAGGATGCTGTCATAGGCGAGCTCGAGCCCGGAGCGACCGACCAGGGTCCCCAGCTGCACGCCAGCGAACCGCTTCGAGTCGAGGTCGGCGTCGGTCACCTCCGCGACGTACCCGACCAGGTGGGCCACGGCGGTGCTGTCAGGATAGAAGCGCTTCGGTTCCGACTGGATCACCAACCCCGGCAGGACCGATCGGCGTTCCTCGAGTGCGGCCACCTGCTCCAGCGTCGCATCCCGGATGATGAGCGCCGGCAGGAACGGCTCCTGGATGAATCGGCGCTCGGCCGCCGCGGCGCCATCGCTGTCCACCGGCACGATGGACCGGAGCTTCTCCAGCACCGACTCGAACTGCCGCACGTCGGGCGCGAGGAGCTTGACGGCATATCCCGGCACGTTCTCGGCGATGACCCGGCCATCCCGGTCCAGGATGAGGCCCCGTGGCGCCGTCAGCGGCACCGCGCGCAGCCGATTGTCGGCGGCGCGCAGGCTGTAGCGCTGATGCTGGATGATCTGCGTGGCGAAGAATGTCGAGATGAGCAGGAGGAAGGCACCCCGCAGGACCCAGCGGGCCCCATCCGCCCGTGCCTCGAGCCGGACGCTGGCGAACGCCTTCATTCGAGGATGCGGATATCGAGCCAGCCGCGCAACACCACCACCAGCACCGTGCCGCACGCCGCCGTGGAGAGCGCCTGCAACGTGGACCAGACCAGCGCCTGGGTCAGGAGGTCGGCCCCGCCGGTGCCGCTGGCCAGCAGGACCAGGAGGTTCCGCAACCAGGTCCCCACGGCAAAGAAGCCCGCCGTCACCACGATGTTGTCCGCGAAGAAGACGGCCCGCCCCCACGACGCCAAATACCCCACCACCGAATGGGCCAGCGCGTTCGCGCCGAAACGGCCTGGCGTCAGCGCATCGACCAGCAGTCCGGTGCAGAGACCCACCACGGCGGCATCCCCGGGGGTGCTTCGGAGCGCAAAGAGCAGCACCGCCATCGCGAGGAAATCCGGGGCCGCACGCGAATCCCCGAAGCGGGGCCGCACATAGAAATGCAGCACCAGGAGGAGCAGGAAGACCAGTCCGAGCCGAAGCCGCGATTCACGCGCGCTCACGGCGCCGCCCCCGGCTGGAACGCGGCATCGACCGGCGTGCCGGGCCCGCCGCGGAGGATCAGCACGTGAGACACCGCCGCCAGGTTGGCCGCCGGCCGGACCAGGTAGATCCGCTCCCAGCCCGGCTGCTCCCGGAGCACCCCCGCCACCAATCCCACCGGGATCCCCTTGGGGTACACGCCCCCCAACCCGGAGGAGAGCACCGCCGAGCCGATCGGGACGGTGTCCCGGTACGGGATGCCCCGGAGTTCCAGCATCGGATTGCTGCCGAGCGGCAGCTCCGCCGCCGCGATGATGCCGGCGACGGCGCCATCCCCCACGAAGGTGCTCACCCGGAACTCAGGATGCGCCCAGGTCAGGACGATGCTGGTCGTGGGCTCCACCGTCTGCACGACCCCGACCAGCCCTTCGGGGCTGACCACCGGATCGAAGGGGCGCACCCCACGATCGGCGCCGGCCGCCACCAGCAAGGTCCGGCCATCGGCCAGTTCCGGCTGGCGCAGCACTTCGGAGGCGATGTACGGCGTGGTGAGGCGCTGCGCCAGTCCCAGCAACCGACGCAGGCGCTCATTCTCGACCTGGAGCGCGGGCACCTGCTGCGCGGTGAACGCGACGGAATCGCGCTCGGACTCGAGCACCGCGAACCGTGCCCGGCTGGTCCGCGCCGCCACCGCCTCGGCCTGGAGCCAGAGGAATGGGCGCAGCACCGACGCCCGGACGAGCGAGCCGGCGGTATTCCCCCAGCTGGCGGGGCCGAGGAGGAAGACGAGGGAAACGACGACGGAAAAGAGGGCCAGCACCGAGTCGCGCCGACCGGAGGAGCGGTCGGGCCCGAATGGCGAGGGGCGGCCGAGGGCGCTCATGCGATGCAGTGCGACCTGGCGTCAGGTGGTGAGGACGTTGCGGAACTTCTCGAAGTCGTCAAGGATCCGTCCGGTGCCGCGGACGACGCACGTGAGGGGATCCTCGTCCACGTGGATCGGGAGCCCCGTCTCCTGTTGCAGCAGCACGTCGAGGCCCCGGATGAGCGCGCCGCCACCGGTCATGATGATGCCACGGTCCACGATGTCGCTGGCGAGTTCCGGGGGGGTGATCTCGAGCGCGCGGCGCACCGCATCGACGATCTGCTGGATCGGCTCCTGCACCGCCTCGCGGATCTCGCTCGAGTGGACCCGCACCGTCTTCGGGATCCCGGAGACGAGGTCCCGACCCTTGACCTCCATCTCGCGCTCCTCGCCCGTCGGCGCGGCGGAACCGATCTTGATCTTGATGAGCTCCGCCGTCGGCTCGCCGACGAGGAGGTTGTAGTTCTTCCGCATGAACTGCACGATGGCCTGGTCCAGCTCGTCGCCGCCGGTGCGGATGGAGGTGTCCGAGACGATCCCCGACAGCGCGATCACCGCGATCTCGGTGGTCCCGCCGCCGATGTCGATGACCATGTTGCCGGTCGGCGTCTCGACCGGGAGCCCCACCCCGATCGCCGCGGCCATCGGTTCGGCCACCATCAGCACCTGCTTGGCGCCGGCGGTCTCGGCCGAATCGCGCACCGCGCGGCGTTCCACCTCGGTGATCCCCGACGGGACGCAGACGATCACCTTCGGCTTCACCCGGAAGACGTGCTTGTCGATGATCGTCTTGAGGAAGTACCGCAGCATCTTCTCGGTGACGTCGAAATCGGCGATCACGCCGTCCTTCAGCGGTCGCACCGCCTGGATGCCGTCGGGGGTGCGGCCCAGCATCCGCTTCGCCTCGAGCCCGATCCCCTTGATCTTCCCGGTCGCCTTCTCGATCGCGACGACCGAAGGCTCGTTGAGCACGATCCCTTCACCCTTCACGTAAATGAGGGTGTTCGCCGTGCCGAGATCGACGGCGATCTCGTTCGCGGGGAGAAAAGATCCGAATTCGAAGGACGGAAACTTCATCAACGGGCCGGGTGGGAGGCCGGAAGGACCACGGGACAGCCTAAGGTAACGGCGGGGCGTAACTTTCGACAAGAGGCGGGGTTAGGGGGCGCGGACAGGAGCTGGGAGCTATGAGCTTGGGGCTTAGAGCTAGGTGCTAGGTGCTAGGTGCTAGGTGCTAGGTGCGACCGGGACGATGGTGGGTCTGTGGGCTGGTGACAATCCCGCGCACCGTGACTTACGGCTCCCGACTCCCGACTTAGGTGCTAGGTGCTAGGTGCTAGGTGCTAGGTGCTAGGTGGGACCGGGACGATGGCGGATCTGGGCGCTGGCGACAATCCCGCGCACCTAGACTTACGGCTCTCAACTCTCGGCTCCCGACTCCTGACTCACGGCTCCCGACTCGCAACCTCCCTACCTCCCCGTGCTTCCGAACCCCCCCGTCCCCCGCCCGGTGGGCGGCAGCTCGGTCACTTCCTGGAACTCGACCTGTTCCACCCTCGCAAAGACCAGCTGACCGATCCGCATCCCCCGCGTCACCTCGAACGGCTCCGTCCCCAGGTTGACGAGCGCGATGCACAACTCGCCGCGGTAATCGCTGTCGATCGTGGCCGGCGTGTTGGGCAGGGTCACGCCCTGCTTGAACGCCAGTCCCGATCGCGGACGGATCTGGCACTCGTAGCCGGACGGAACGGCGATCGCAAAGCCGGTCCGGAAGAGCTTCCGCTCCAGGGGCCCGAGCACGCCCTCATCGGCGCTCACGATGTCATATCCCGCCGATCCAACGGTGGCCATTGACGGCAGCGGCAGGCCGGCGCCATGTGGGAGGCGGGTGAACTTGATGTCGAGCATGGATGGGAGTCGAAGGGGCGGAATGACGGAGGGATCGCGGCCAGAAAGCATCCGCCCCTCCGCCTCTCCGGCCCTCCGCCTTTTTAGAGCACCGACGCCACGTCGACCAGCGCCAAGCCGAATGCGTCGGCCACACCAGGGTATACCACCTTGCCCTCGACCACGTTCAACCCGAGGGCCAGCGCGCGATCCTCGCGGCACGCCTTGCGCCAGCCGTCGCGGGCCAGCCGCACGCCGTACTTGAGCGTCGCATTGGTGAGCGCCAGGGTGGAGGTCCGCGGAACCCCGCCCGGCATGTTGGCCACGGCGTAATGGAGGATCCCGTCCACGAAGTAGGTCGGGTTCTCGTGCGTGGTCGGCTTGATGGTCTCGACGCACCCACCCTGGTCGACCGCCACGTCGACGATGACCGAGCCCGGCTTCATCAGCTTCAGGTCCTCGCGCTTGACCAGATGCGGAGCCTTGGCACCCGGCAGCAGCACCGCCCCGACGACCAGGTCACTGCGCCCGATCGACTCCAGGATGTTGTGCCGGTTGGAGAAGAGCGTGTTCACGTTGGCCGGCAGTACGTCGGCCAGGTACCGCAGCCGCTCCAACGAGACGTCCAGGATCGTCACCCGGGCACCCAGGCCCGCGGCCATCTTGGCGGCATTGATGCCGACCACACCGCCGCCGATGATGGTCACCTCGGCCGGTGCGACACCCGGAACGCCGCCCAGCAGGATCCCGCTCCCGCCGTGGTGCTTCTCCAGGTACTTGGCCCCCTCCTGCACCGCCATCCGGCCCGCGACCTCGGACATCGGCGTCAGGAGCGGCAGCTCCCCGCTCGGCAGCTGGACGGTCTCGTACGCCACCGCGATCGCACCCGACTTGATCACCGCCTTGGTGAGTTCGTCGGCCGCGGCAAAGTGGAAGTAGGTGTAGATGACCTGACCCTTCCGCATCCGGGGCCACTCCGACGCGATCGGCTCCTTCACCTTCATGATCATGTCGGCCTTGGCCCATACCTCATCGGCGGTGGCAAGGATCCGGGCCCCGGCGGCCACGTAGGCCTCGTCGGCAAACCCGCTGCCCACCCCGGCCCCCTGCTCTACCGTGACCGTGTGGCCACCCGCCACGAGAGCTTCCGCACCCGCCGGCACCAGCGCCACGCGGTTCTCGTTGGTCTTGATCTCCTTCGGCACGCCGATCTGCATGGTCGTCTCTGCGAATTGGAGTTTGATTGCAAGTGAACGGTCAACGGTGAACGGTCAACGGGGCATCCCCTGCCGTTCTCCATTTCTCCATTCACCATTCACCGTTCACCGTTCACTTTTCACTGTTCACTCTTCACTTGTCACTTCTTACTTCTCCCTTCTCACTTCTTACTCTTCACTTCTCCGGCCCCAGCCGGACCACCGTCTGCCGCTCCGGCGCGAAGTATTCCGCCGTGATCGCCGCGACATCGTCCGCGGTGATCGCGTCGACCTCGGCCAGCAGCTGGTCCAGGTCGCGGTAGCGGTCCTGACCCAGTGCCACCGACGCCATCCGGCCCATCCGGCTCATCGGGCTCTCCAGTCCCAGCATGATCTGCCCCTTGAGCTGCTGCTTGCCATCGGCCAGCTCATCCGGCGTAAGCCCCTCACGGGCCAGTCGGAGGTATTCCGCCATGATGGCGTCGAGCGCCTGGTCGGCGGTGGCGGGCTGGGTACCGATGTAGCTGCCGACCTGCCCGGAAGCCTGATAGAGGCTCTGGAAGGCGTACACCGCGTAGGCCAGGCCGAGCTCTTCGCGGATGCGCTGAAAGAGACGGCTCGACATCCCGCCCCCGAAGACGTTGGTCACCACCGACAGCGCCCAGCGCCGCGGATCCCGGGTGGGGAAGGTGTCGGTGCCGATCACGATGTGGGTCTGCGCGGTATCCCGGTGGTGGCGTTCGTGGGCCCCCCGCACCGCCGCCACGGGACGCACCTCCGGGCGCACCGAGCCGGCTCCGGGCTCCAGCCACCCTTCGTGCTCCAGGAGGCCGAGCACCTGATCGTGCTCCAGCCGGCCGGCCGCCGCCACCACCACGTTGCCCGGGAGGTATCCGCGATCGTGCAGCCCCCGGAGTCCTTCGGCCGAGAGGGCCGAGACGGTCTCGCGGGTACCCAGGATCGAATAGCCGTAGGGGTGGTCGGGGTAGAGTGCGCGGGAGTGGAGCTCGAACACCAGGTCGTCGGGGGTATCCTCGACCATGCTGATCTCCTCGAGCACCACGTTGCGCTCCAGGTCGAGGTCCTGCTGGCGCAGCAGCGGCCGGCGCACCAGGTCGGTGAGCACGTCGACCGCGCGCGGGAGATCGGCGTCGAGGATATGGGCCTGGAAATTGGTGTGGTCGCGCCCGGTATAGGCATCGAGGCTCCCGCCCCGGGCCTCCAGCTCGACGGCCAGCTGCCGTGCGGTGCGGCGCTCGGTGCCCTTGAACACCAGGTGCTCCAGCATATGGGCGGCACCCATCTGCGTGGGCGATTCGTGCGCGCTTGCCGAACGCACCCATACCCCCACGGCCACCGACCGCACCCCCGGCATGGCCTCCGTGAGGATGGTCAGGCCGTTGGATGCGGTCGTCTGAAAGAGCCCTCGATCGAGCGGACGGGTCTCCACGGCGCTACTCCTTGGGGATGAGCGCCTTCCGGGAGAGCTTCATCCGGCCCCGCTCATCCACCTCGAGCAGCTTGACCTTGACGACGTCGCCCTTCTTGACGACGTCCTCGGTCTTCTCGACCCGGCCGTGCTGAAGCTCGCTGATGTGGAGCAACCCCTCGACGCCCGGCATGATCTCGATGAAGGCACCGAACGCGGTGGTGCTCTTGACCGGCCCTTCGTAGATCTTCCCGACTTCGGGCTCGGCCACCAGCGCCATCACCATCTCCCTGGCCTTCTGGCCCGCCTCGCCACCCACGGCGGCGATGGTGACCAGCCCGGAGTCCTCGATCGAGATCTTGGCGCCGGTGGTGTCCTGGATGCCGCGGATGGTCTTGCCCTTCGGCCCGATCACGTCGCCGATCTTGTCGGTCTTGATCTGGATCGTGATGATGCGCGGCGCGTGCGGGCTCAGGTCGGCGCGGTGGGTGGGCAGCGCCTTCTTCATCTCTCCGAGGATGTGGAGCCGCCCCTTGCGGGCCTTCTCCAGCGCCTCGGCGATGATCTTGAGATCGAGCCCGTCGATCTTGATGTCCATCTGGATCGACGTGATGCCTGCCTCGGTGCCGGCGACCTTGAAGTCCATGTCGCCGAGGTGATCCTCGGCGCCGAGGATGTCGGTCAGGATGGCGACCTTCTTGCCTTCCTTGATGAGCCCCATCGCGACGCCGGCGCACGGCGCCCGCATCGGCACGCCCGCATCCATCAGCGCCAGCGAGCCCCCGCAGACCGTGGCCATCGAGCTCGAGCCGTTGGACTCGAGGATCTCGGAGACGACGCGCAGCGTGTAGGGGAACTGGTCGTACGCCGGAAGCAGCGGCTGGAGCGCCCGCTCCGCCAGCGCCCCGTGCCCGATCTCGCGGCGGCTGGTGCCACGCACCGGCTTGACCTCGCCGGTGCAGTAGGGCGGGAAGTTGTAGTGCAGCATGAACGACTTGGTGGTCTCACCCGCCACGTCGATGCTGTCGATGCGCTGTTCGTCGTCCTGGGTGCCGAGGGTCACGCTCACCAGCGCCTGGGTCTCCCCGCGCTGGAAGATGGCCGAACCGTGGGTGCGCGGCAGGAAGGCCGGCGTGATCTCGATGGGACGGATGGTGTCGAGGTCGCGGCCGTCGACCCGCTCCCCCTTGTCGAGCACCTGGCCGCGGAGCGCCACGTACTCGACCTCCTCCAGGAGGTTCCCGATCGTCCGCCCGGCCTCCGGGAACTCTTCGGCCAGCTTGGCGGCGACCTCGGCCTTGACCTTCTTGACCTGCCCGTAACGGGTGGCCTTCTCCTTGCCGTTGATCGCCTGCGCGATGGCCTTCTCGGCCAGCTCCTTCACCCGCTTGACCAGCGCCGGATCGGCCTCGTCCTTCTTCCAGGCCAGCTTCTCGACCTTGCCCTTGGTGGCCTTCTCGGTGATGGCCAGGATGTCGCGGAGCCCCTTCTGCGCCACCTTGAGGGCCTCCAACATCTCCGCTTCGGACACTTCGAGCGAGCCGCCCTCGACCATGTTGATCGAATCGGCGCCGCCACAGACCGTCAGGTCGATGGTCGAGAACTCCAGCTGCTGGAAGGTCGGATTGAGGATCCAGTTCCCCTCGACCTTGCCGACCCTGACGCCCGCGATCGGCCCGTTCCACGGGATGACGGAGCGGGTCAGCGCGATCGACGCCGCCGTGACGCCGAGGATGTCGGCATCGTTCTGCTGGTCGGCGGAGAGGACCGTCACGAACACCTGCACCTCGTTCTTGAACCCCTCGGGGAAGAGCGGCCGGATGGACCGGTCGATCCCCCGCGCCGCCAGGATCTCCTTGTCGGAGGGACGGCCTTCGCGCTTGAGGAACCCGCCGGGGATCTTCCCCGCGGCATAGGTCTTCTCGCGATATTCGACGGTGAGGGGGAAGAACGGGAGGGAGGACTGATTGGGGGAGACGGTCACGGCCGCGAGGACCACGGTCTCGCCGAACTGCACCAGCGCGGATCCTGCGGCCTGCTTGGCCAGCCGTCCGGTCTCGATCTTGAGGGGACGCCCTGCGAACTCGGTCTCAATGCGTTGCACGTTCACGACCTTTGGGATACGGAGCACATCAATGGCAGAAGGGCGTCCCATGTGCTCGTATGGGACGCCCCTACCGCGCTACGCGAGTTAGTGACGGAGACCGAGCTGGACCACCAACGCCCGATACGTGGCGAGGTCGGTCCGCTCGAGGTAGGTGAGCAGGCGCCGGCGCTGTCCCACCATCTTGAGCAGGCCCCGGCGACCGTGATGGTCCTTCCGGTGCTGCTCGAAGTGGCCCCCGAGCGAGTTGATCCGCTCGGTGAGAAGCGCTACCTGCACGGCCGCCGAGCCGGTATCTTTGTCGTGGCGGCGGTGCTTGGTGACGACACCCTGCTTGTCGTACGTCATGCTCGGTCTGTCCTGTCCGTGGCGCGATCCTGATCGATTATCGATTCATTCGTAGCATTCAAAACTAATAACCCCACAACGGCTTAGGCAACCCCCGGTGCCCCCTTCGGACTCCCCCACCCCCGGTACCACGCTCGGTCCCTACACCCTCGTTCGCCTGGTGGGTCAGGGAGGGTTCGCCGCGGTCTGGGAGGCCCGGCGGGAGGACGGTAAGTCCTTTGCCGCCAAGATCTTGAAGCCCAGGTACTCAGGGGATGATGCCTTCGAGCTCCGCTTCCGGCAGGAGTCCCAGTTCGCCGCCAACCTGCGCCACCCCAGCATCATCCACATCGAGGAGGTCGGGCGCCAGGGGATATGGGTCTACTTCACGATGGACCTCTACCCCGGATCCTTGGCGTCGCTGCTCACCCCGGAGACCAAGCTGGAGGAGCCCCAGCTGATCGAGATCGCCACGGACGTGGCCGAAGCGCTCCGCTTCGCCCACGACCAAGGGGTGGTCCATCGCGACGTCAAACCGGACAACATCCTCCTGGGTGCCGATGGCCGGGCGGTGGTGACCGACTTCGGCATTGCCCGGGCGGTGAGCGGATACGTCTCCGCCACCGGCGTCAACATGACCATCGGCACGCCGCACTACCTGAGCCCCGAGCAGGCCCAGGGGCGCCCGCTCGATGGACGATCGGACATCTATTCCTTCGGCATCACGCTCTACCGCGCCGCCACCGGCGACCTGCCGTTCAAGTCCCGCGACTGGTATGAGCTCGCCCGAATGCACGTGGAAGTGCCCCCCGACGCCCCCCGGACCCGCCGCCCCGATCTCTCCCGCCGGCTGGAGCGGATCATCCTGCGCTGCCTCGCCAAGCACCCCGACGACCGCTACCCCTCGGCCGCCGAGCTGATGGCCGACCTTCAGGGGATCCATTCGAAGGATCGCTCCACCGAGACCTTCCAGGTGCCGGGACCGTACCTCCGTGCCGTCACCGACTCAGGCAAGCCCGCGCCCGGCGACGCCCAGTCTCGGAAGTGGTGGAAGCCGTGGTGAGAAGTGAAGAGTGAGAAGTGAGAAGGGAGAAGGGAGAAGTAGGAGTAAAGAGTAAGAAGTAAAAAGTAAAAAGTAAAAAGGAGTAAGGAAGAGGTGGGCGATGAGTGGGCGAAGTGGGCCTCCCACCAGTGGCCTGCAAGATGGAATGCGACAGGGGGCACCGATCGAAACGGAGCCCCCTTTTACCTTTTCCTTTTTTTAACTCTTCACGCTTCACTCTTCACTTCTTACTTCTTCCTTCTTACTTCTTACTTCTTACTTCTCACCATCCAAAGATCCGCCGCACGTCGTTCCAGTTGGCCAGGAGCATCAGCAGCACCACGAAGGCGATGCCCACCAGCATCAGCCCCTCCCGCAACTTGATCGGCATCGGGCGCCGGACGACGGCTTCGTAGATCAGGAACACCGCCTGTCCGCCATCGAGGACCGGGATGGGCAGGAGATTGAGCAGCGCCAGGTTGATGGAGATGACGCCCAGCACGAACAGGAATGCATCGAGCCCGAGCCTGGCGCTCTGGGCCGCGATCTGGCCGATCCCGATCGGCCCGACGAGGCTCTTGGCCGAGATGTTGCGGGTGGCCAGGCCCTGGATCGTCCGGACGATCGCCAGGGCGTTCCGTACGGTCTCCCTGGTCCCGGCGCCCACCGCCCCGGCCAGGGAGTAGTTGGTCGCGACCACGTCGACGTGCGGACCGATCCCGACCCGACCGATGGTCTTGCCGCCGGTGTCATACCCTTCCGGGGTCACGTGCAGCATCGTGCGCCCGCCGGCGCGGCCCACCTCCATCGCCAGTTGCTTACCGGGACTCGCCTGGAGCAGGTCCACCAGGTCATACCACTGGACCATCGGATGCCCGTCCACCGCCACGATCGTGTCGCCCGGCTCGACCCCGGCGCGCGCGGCCGGCCACGACGGCTGCACCACGTCGACGACGGCGGGCTGCCACGGGGCGACGGCCTGGGCGGCCTGGGCGCGCCGCTCCAGGGCATCGGGGGGGATGCGCAGCACCACGCTCAGACTGTCGTTCACCGTGAGCGACACCGTGCTCCGCGCGGTCGAGATGAGGCCCGAGGTCACCTCGTCCCACGAATGCACCGGCTTCCCATCCACGGCGGTGACCCGGTCGCCGGGGGAGAGCCGCGCGAGCGCCTCCGCACCCTCGGGCAGGGCGGCCACACTGATCCGCCCGATCCGCGTCTCGGGAATGACCTGCTTGCCGTTCTTCCCCGCCAGGAAGACGAACGCGGCCCACGCGAAGAGCGTGTTCATCCCGACGCCGGCGAGGGTCACGATCATCCGCTTCCAGACCGGCTTGTCCTCGTAGTAGGCGCCCGGCGGGACGGGGCTCGTCACCGCGGGGCCTTCGAGCGCGCTGCTGATGGCCTCCTCTTCCCGGCTCGCCATCTTGACGTAGCCGCCGAGGGGGAGCCAGGCGATGCAATACTCGGTGCCGCGCCAGGTCACGCTGAGCGCCTTGATCGGCGATCCGAACCCCAGCGAAAAGCGGTGCACCCAGATCCCCGCCCACTTCGCCGCGGCGAAGTGGCCGGCCTCGTGGATGAACACCAGGATGCCGAGGACGACAAGCAGGCCGAGAAGAGTGCTCACGACAGGGACTTTCGGGTAAGGTCGCGCGCCCACTCGTCGGCGGCACGCACGGCGGCGAGGTCATCGGCAGGGGCGGGCCGGTGGGCCTCGAGGACGCGTTCGATCGCCTCGGCGATGCCGCCGAAGGGGATCTGCCCCGCGAGGAAGGCGGCGACGGCCACTTCGTTGGCGGCGTTGAATACCGCCGGTGCCGTGCCCCCGGCGCGCCCCGCCGCGATCCCCACCGCGAAGGCGCGGAACAGGTCGGGTCGGACCGGCTCGAAGGTGAGGGGACCGGCCGCGATCGGGTCAAAGCGCCGGCCGCCGCTGTCGGGAAGCCGGGTCGGATGGGTGAGTGCGTAGAGGATCGGCAATTCCATCGACGGGAACCCCAGCTGCGCCAGGACGCTCCCGTCCTCGAACTCGCAGAAGGCGTGCACCACGCTCTGGGGGTGCACCACGACCTCGAGCGCATCGTAGCCCATCCCGAAGAGGAAATGGGCCTCGATGACCTCGAGCGCCTTGTTGGCGAGCGTGGCACTGTCGACGGTGATCTTGGCCCCCATCTTCCAGGTCGGGTGCCGGAGCGCATCGTCCACGGATGCCGCGGCGGCCCGCGCCGCCGGCCACTCGCGGAACGGCCCGCCCGAGGCGGTGAGGATCAGGCGGCGGAGCGCCCGGGACTGTCCCGCGATGCATTGCAGCACGGCGCTGTGCTCGGAGTCGACGGGCACGATCTCGCCGCCCCCCTCCCGGGCCGCCGCGAGCACGAGGGGGCCCGCCATCACCAACGTCTCCTTGTTGGCGAGCGCCACCCGCTTGCCGGCCCGGAGTGCGGCGAGGGTCGCATCGAGGCCAGCGGCGCCCACGATGGCGTTCACGACGATGTCCACGTCGGGACGCGTGGCGGCCTCGACCAGGCAGCCGGGCCCGCCGGCATATCCATTCCCTGCCCCGGGATGGACCAGCCCCGCGAACGCCGGGCGCCATTCCGCCACCTGGGCCTCGAGCAGCTCCCGGTTCCGGCCGCCCGTGAGGGCCACGAGCCGGAAGTGATCCCGCTGGCGCCGGAGGACGTTGAGGGTGCTCACGCCGATGGAGCCGGTGGAGCCGAGGAGGGCAATTCCGCGCATCAGAGGATGCCGAACGCGCGGTACAGGAACGCCGCCGCCGGAAGGACGAAGTAGAGCGAGTCGAATCGATCGAGCACCCCGCCGTGCCCCGGGATCAGGTCGCTGGAATCCTTGACCCCCGCCGCCCGCTTGAACAACGACTCGGCGAGGTCGCCCGCCTGTCCCAGCACCGCCAGCACGAGGGCGAACACGAGGACCTGGGCCGCCGATATCCCGATCCCCGCCGGCGCGAGCGCCCAACGGAGGTAGAGCGGCGCCACGACCAGGGCACCGACCACGCCGGCCACCCCGCCGGCCCACGTCTTCCCGGGACTGATGACCGGCGCGAGCTTGGGGCCGCCGATCCACTTGCCGCCGAACATCGCGGCGGTGTCGCAGGTCCAGGTGATGACCAGGGGGAACATCACCAACGCGAGCCCGGGCCACGCCCGCAGCCCGAAGCTTCCGTGCCGGATGACGATGAGGTAGGTCGGGAGGGCGCCGGTGTAGATCACGCCGAAGAAGGTCACCGCCACCGCGGCGAGCGGGTGCTGGTCCGGGGCACGGCGCCAGAGTGCTACGATGAGGACCGCCAGGACCGCGAGCACCGCGCCGTCGAGGGCGGCGTCGGCGGCGGAGCCGGGGAACTCGACGGCCAGGTAGACCAGGGGGGCCAGAAGCGCCGCCGCCGGAAGGCCAAGCCACGAAATGGGCGCCACGCCCTCGTGGCGGCTCAGATCGTAGAGTTCCCGGGTGCCGAGGACGGAGGCCACGGCGACCAGCAGCACCAACGGCCAACCACCCCACCAGAGGACCGCGCCCGCCACCGGGATGGCCACAGCGGCAAAGGCCACCCGGCGGGTCAGGTTGCTGGCCATGTCAGACTGAGACGCGACCGAAGCGCCGCTCCCGCCGCTGATAGTCGAGGATGGCCTCGAAGAGGTCCCGTCGAGTGAAGTCGGGCCAGAGCACCGGGGTCACGTGGATCTCGGCGTAGGCGAGCTGCCAGAGGAGGAAATTCGAGAGCCGCATCTCCCCCGACGTGCGGATGAGGAGGTCGGGGTCGGGCCAGTGCGCCGTGAACAGGTGCCGGGCGATGGCCGCCTCATCGACCTCGGCCGGGTCGAGCGCACCCTGCGCCACCTGCTCCGCCAGGAGCCGTGCCGCGCGCGCGATCTCGGCGCGACTGCCGTAGGAGATGCAGATGTTGAGCGCCAGCTTGTCACCACCGTGGGTGTCGCGCTCGATGCGTTCGACCGCCTGGCGCGCCGTGGGCACCAGCCGACCGAGTTCGCCGAGCATCCGGACCGTCACCCCCGACTCCCGAAGCTCCTGCGCTTCCTTGGCGATGTATTCCTCGAGCAGCGCCATCAGCGCGTCGATCTCATCGGCCGGGCGTTGCCAGTTCTCCTGGCTGAACGCAAAGAGCGTGAGCACCTCGACCCCGGCGGCCAGCGCACCCTCGACCGCCTCGCGCACCGCGCCCATCCCGGCGTAGTGCCCCTGCGAGCGCGGCAGGGAGCGGCCGGTGGCCCAGCGCCCGTTGCCATCCATGATGATGGCGACGTGGGCGGGGATGCCGCCATGGAGCCGGAGCCGGTCGAGCAGGTCGTCGTGGTTCACGTCAGACCTCCATCAACTCCTTCTCCTTGCCCGCCACCAGTTCGTCGACTTGGCGCACCGCGTCGTCGGTCAGCTTCTGGACCTCCTTCTCGGCGCGCTTGACGTCGTCCTCCGGGAGACCCTGCAGCTTCTTCACCTTGGCGTGGGCCTCGCCCCGGGCCTGGCGCACCGCCACCCGTCCCTCTTCGGCCAGCTTGTGCACCAGCTTGACCAGTTCCCGCCGCCGCTCCTCGGTGAGCTGCGGGAGCGGCACGCGGATGATGGAGCCCTGGGTGGCGGGATTGAGCCCCATCCCGGCATCGCGGATGGCCTTGTCGATGGCGCTGGTGAGCCCCTTGTCGAAGGGCTGCACGGTGAGGAGCCTCGGTTCCGGCGCCGCCACCATCGCCACCTGGTTGAGGGGCACCGTGCTCCCGTACGCCTCGACGCGGACCGTATCAAGGAGGCTGGGAGACGCCTTGCCGCTCCGGATGCCGGACAGCTCGCGCTTGACGCTGTCGATGGCCTTGACCATCGCCTCACGGCCGGACCGGGTGATCTCGGGGATGGTGCTCATCGGACGAGGGTGCCGAGCCGTTCACCCTGCAGGATCCGGGTGATGGCGCCGGGCTGGCTGATGTTGAAGACGATGATCGGGAGGTGGTTCGACTTGCAGAGGCCGAAGGCGTTGGCGTCCATCACTTCGTAGTTGTTCACGATCGCATCCTGGTACGACAGCTCCGGGATGAACTTCGCCTTGGGGTCCTTCTTGGGATCGCCGGTGTAGATGCCGTCGACGTTGGTACCCTTGAGGATCACCTCGGCCTCGACCTCGAGGGCGCGGAGCACGGCCGCGGTGTCGGTGGAGAAGAACGGATTCCCCGTGCCACCGGCAAAGAGCACCAGGCGGCCCTTCTCCTGGTGCCGCTGGGCCCGGCGCCGGATGTACGGCTCGGCCAGCGATTCCATCCGGATGGCGGTCATCACGCGGGTGTCGACGCCCTTCTTTTCCAGGACATCCTGGACCGCCAGCGCGTTGATGACCGTGGCCAGCATCCCCATGTAGTCCGCGGAAACGCGATCGAGCCCATCCCGGCTCGCCGTGGCGCCCCGGATGATGTTGCCACCGCCCACCACCAGGGCCAGGCGCACCCCCAGCGCGTGCACATCCTTGATCGCGTCGGCGAGCGCGCCGACCACACGGAAATCGAGGCCCTGGCCCTTGTCGCCCGCCAGGGCCTCGCCCGACACCTTCAGGAGTGCACTGCGGTAGGCAAGTGCCATCACGCGTCCCCGATGCGGAAGCGGGCGAACCGGACCACCGTGAGACCGGGCACCGCCGTGAGCAGGTCGGCCACGGTCCGGGATTCGTCCTTGACGAACGGCTGGTCGAGCAGCGAGCGCTCCTGGGCGAACTTCCGGAGCTTCCCCTCCACGATCTTGGCGCGGATCGCCTCCGGCTTCCCTTCCTGTGCCACCTGTTCCTCGGCGATGCGGCGTTCCCGGTCCATCACGGCCTGCGGGATGTCCTTCGCCGAGACCCCGATCGGATCGGCCGAGGCGATGTGGAGCGCCACTTCCCGGGCGAGGGCCAGCGGTGCCTCGCCGGTAGCGCCGTCCAGCTCGACCAGCACGCCGACCTGCCGGTTATGGTGCAGGTACCAGCCCACGACCCCGCCCTTGGGGCGGAAATGGGCCAGGCGCTTGACGCTGATGGCCTCGCCGATGACGCCGGCCACTTCCTTGACCCGGACGCCCAGGGGCTTGCCCTCGAACGTCGCGGTGAGGAGCGGGCCGTCCGTGCCCACCGCGTGGACGCCGGCCGGTGCGCTCGCCGCGAAGGCGAGGAGCCCGAGACCCAGGGTCTGGAATCCCTCGGTGCGGGCGACGAAATCGGTCTCGCAGTCGAGCTCGACCATCGTGCCGAAATCGCCGTCCTCGGCGCCGTTGAGGAAGATAAGGCCCTCGGTGGCGCTGCGGCCGGCGCGCTTTTCCGCCTTGGCGATGCCCTTCTTGCGAAGGTTCTCGGCGGCGAGGTCCATGTCGCCGCCGGTCTCCTCGAGGGCCTTCTTGCAATCCATCATCCCCGCGCCGGTGCGGGCGCGGAGTTCACTCACATCCTTGGGGGTGATCGCCTTCGTGGTCATGGTGCTCACGCTTCAGTGTGGATAGACGGGCCGCCGCTCACGGCCGGGAACGGACCACGAGCGGCGGCGGATCCTGCCGGACGGAACGTCCGTCCGCTTACGCGTCGCTGGCGGCCGTCGCGTCGCCGGGCTCGCTGTCGACGACGTCGGTCTTGAGCCGGGCCGCGATGGCCTCCGGCTTGGGCCGCCGCTTGCGCCGCGGGCGCCGACGGCGGCGGTCGCCTTCGGCATCGCCCTCGCTGCCACCATCGGTGCTGTAGGTCTCGGCCTCGCCGTCCTCGACCACCTCGCGCAGCGGCATCTGGGCCCGCGCTTCCTTGAGGATGTCGGAGAGGGCGCCCGTCACCAGGGACACCGCCCGGATGGCGTCGTCGTTGCCCGGGATCGGCACCGTGATGACGTCCGGATCGGCGTTGGTGTCGACGATCGCCACGACCGGAATGCCCAGCTTGTTGGCCTCCAGCACCGCGATCTTCTCCTTCTTCGCATCGACCACGAAGAGCGCGCCGGGCAGCCGGGCCATGTTCTTGATCCCCTCGAAGTTGCGCGACAGCTTCTCACGCTCACGCTCGAAGAGGAGCTGCTCCTTCTTGGTATAGTGCTCGAACTCGCCGTCGGTCGCACCCTGTTCGAGGTCGCGGAGCCGGCGCAGCTGCTTCTTGACCGTCTGGAAGTTGGTCAGGGTCCCGCCGAGCCAGCGCTCGGTCACGTAGAACGAGTTGCTGTTCTGCGCCTCCAGCTGGACGATGGCCTTCAACTGCTTCTTGGTGCAGACGAAGAGCACCGCCTCGCCCTTGAGCACCACGCTCTTGAGCAGTTCCTGGGCCTGCTGGATCTGGCGGAGGGTCTTCTGGAGGTCGATGATGTAGATGCCCGAACGCTCGGCGAAAATGAACCGCCGCATCTTCGGGTTCCACCGCCGGGTCTGGTGTCCGAAGTGGACGCCGGCCTCGAGCAGGTCCTGCAACTGGGGTTGGGCCATGCAGTTCGTCCTGGTCCTTCGTTGGGGTTCGACGTCCATCGCCTTCGTCCCTTCCGCTGATCCCTGGGGCCACACGGCCCGGGACACCCGGCAGAAGGTCCAGCGATGTGCGAGATGGAGGCGCACCGTTGTGCGCCCCCGACGTGCACCAGCTTACCGCTTGCTGAACTGGAACCGCTTCCGGGCGCCGGGACGGCCCGGCTTCTTCCGCTCGACCTCGCGCGGGTCGCGCGTGAGGAGCCCCGCCGTGCGGAGCTTGACCCGGTGCTGCCCATCGGCCGAGATCAGGGCCCGCGCGATCCCCAGACGCAGGGCACCGGCCTGGCCGGACTGTCCCCCGCCATCCACGTGGGCCTTGACGTCGAAGGCGCCGAGCGTGTCGGTGACGGTGAACGACTGCTGGATGTGCTGCACCAGCGACGGACGGGGAAAATAGTCGCCGAGGGTGCGGCCGTTGACGTCCCACTTGCCGGTGCCGGGGGTCAGGTAGACCCGGGCGACGCTCGTCTTGCGGCGGCCGACGGCCTGCCAGCGGAACTCGCTCTTGGCGGTCATGCGGTCACCTTCTTCTTTGCGATCGGGGCGACGGAAGTGGGCTCGGGGGCCTGGGCCTGGTGCGGGTGTTCCGCGCCGCCGTAGACCTTGAGCTTGGTCCGGAGCTTCTGCTTGGCAAGGGAGTTCTTCGGCAGCATCCCGAAGACCGCCTTCTCGATGACCCGGTCCGGATGCTTGGCGAGGATGTTCCGGATCGGCGTGTGGCTTTCGTGACCCATATAGCCGGTATGCGAGAACACCGTCTTGTCGCTCATCTTGCGGCCGGTGAGCTTGACCTTCGACGCGTTGACGACCACGACGAAATCGCCGCCGTCCATGTGCGGCGTGAAGGTCGGCTTGTGCTTGCCGCGGATCAGTTGCGCCACGCGGCTCGCCAGACGGCCGAGCGGGACGCCGGTGGCATCGACCAGGAGCCAGCGGTGCGAGAGATCCTTGGGCTTGGCGGAGAACGTCTCCATGACCTGCGCTTACCCCGCTGAAAAAGTCGCGACTTAAGGGACAGACTTGTAAAATAGCCGTGGATAACGGGTTGGGTCAAGGGAGCGGGGTGGAGGCGAATGAGGCGAAAGAGGAGGAAGAGGGGAAAGAGGGGAGAGCGGAAGACTGACCTCTTTTGCCTCGTCCCCCCTTGTTCTCCTCCCCCCCCCTCCTCCTCACCTCATCTCCTCTTCCCCGTCAGCTCACTCGCCCTGCCCCGCAACCTCAAATTCCACAAGCACTTGTCCCTTTTCGACCGCCTGCCCCGGCTTGATGTGGACTGCGGAGACCTTCCCCCCTGCCTGGACCCGAAGTTCGTTCTCCATCTTCATCGCTTCCAGTACCACGATCCCGGCGCCGGCCGCGACCTGGTCTCCCACCGCGATGGGGACCCGGACCACGAGACCCGGCATCGGCGCCTTGAGCACCGGGGGCCCGGCAGCCCGCTGCCCCGGACCGGCGAGCGACCGGATGTGCCTGGTCCGCTCATCGACCACCTCCACCTCCCAGCGCTCCCCGAAGCGTTCCGCCCGCCATTGCCCGCGCCCCGCGGCGGCCAGGATCAGGGTGCACGAGGCATCACCCAGCGCCAGGTTGCAGAGCGGGGTCCCTTCGAGTCGGGAGAGGTGCGCCTCGACGGGGCGCCCGTCGACGACCGCGTGCCCGCCCTCGATCTCGACCACGATCTCCCGGCCCGCGATCGACACGAAGTACTTCACGCCGCCTCCAGCACGAGCACGGTCTCGACATGGGCGGTCTGCGGGAAGAGGTCGAACGCGTGCACCGACGTGACGACGAAGCCGCCGCCGAATCGGGCGACATCACGCGCCAGCGTGGCCGGGTCGCAGGAGACATACACGATCCGACGGGGCCGGGCGGCCGCGATGCCCGCGACCACCACCGCGTCCATCCCGATCCGCGGAGGGTTGGTGATGACGATGTCCGGCCGCCGCAACCGGCCCACCAGCGCCTCCACCCGCCCGGCGTGCCGCTCCACCGGTCCGCCCGGTGCCTGGCTTCCGGGAGGGGGCCCGAACCGTGAACGACGCACGCCCTGCTCCATCGCCCGGCGATCGAGCTCGACCGATTCGACGAGGGCACCGCGCTCGAGCAACAGCTCGGTGGTCTCGCCGATCCCGGCGTAGAGATCCCACGCCCGTTCGCCCGATGCCACGCCGGCCTGGTCGACGGCATAGCGCCGGATCTCGTCACCGAGGCGGGGATTCACCTGCTCGAACAGGGTGGCGGGATATGCGTCCTCGGAGCCGGAGACGACCCGTGCCGCCCCCCCTTCCGGGCGCCACCAGATGGTAACGTGCATCCCGGCGGCCACCAGCTTCTTCCCCAGCGCACCGCCGCCATCCCAGATGGCGCCCGCGCGGCACTCGACGATCAGGTGCCGGCCACCGTCACGGTCGACCCGCAGCACCAGTCGCTCGGCGTCGGCGGGCAGGGCGTGGCGCAACGGACGGAGCACCGCCCACAGCTCCTGCAGCGCCGGGGCGGCGATCTCGCAGCGTTGAAGGTCGAACAGGCGGGCCGACCCATCCATCCGGTGCAGGCCGATGCGCCCCCCTGCGATGGCGAGGGTCAGCTTGTTCCGGTATCCCCACTCCACGTCGCTCGGCGTCACGGCCGGGTCGACGACCGCGAGGTGCCCGATGCGGCGCAGCTGGTCGCCGACGATGGCAGACTTGGCGGCACGCTGGGCATCGGGCGACAGGTGCTGCAGCTGGCACCCGCCGCACCGATCGCCATCATAGTGAAGACAGCGCGGCGCCACCCGCTCGGGCGAGGCCTCCAGGATCTGCCCGATCCGGGCCCGCGCGAATCGCTTCCGGAGTTCGACCTCGGTGAGCGCCACGAGGTCGCCGGGCGCGGCGCGAGGGATGAAGACGGTGCGCCCGTCGGCGAGGGTGCCCACGCCCTCGCCGCCGGCGGCCACCCGGAGCACCCGGACCGGGGCCGTCATCGGAGCGATTCCCGGCGCGCCGCCGCGAGCCACGCGGGACGTGCCCGGGCATCATCGGCGACGACGGGCCGATGGAGTTCGCGGGCGGCGTCCTCGGCGAGTGCGGCGGCCACGGCGATCGCCTCCACGGTGGCCGGATCGGGCTCCGACCGCACCAGATCCTGACGGCGCTCGAGGAACTGGGTGTCGATCTCGCCCCGGGCGAAGGCGGCATCGGCAAGGAGCCGGCGATGGAAGGGGATCGACGTCGGCACGCCGGACAGGATGAATTCGTCGAGCGCCCTCCGCATCCGGGCGATCGCCTCGTCACGGCCGCCGCCCCAGGCGATGAGCTTGCCGATGAGGGAGTCGTAGAAGAGCGTCACGCCATCACCGAGTTCGTAGCCTCCGTCCCATCGGATCCCCGGGCCACCGGGCACCCGCAGGTACTCGATGCTGCCGTTGCCGGGAAGGAACCCGGCGGCGGGATCCTCGCTGGTGATCCGACATTCGATGGCCCACCCGCGGGGGAAGAGCTCGCGATCGGGGATCCGCATCGGAAGCCCCTGTGCGACCCGCAGCTGCTCCCGGACGAGATCCACCCCGTACACCAGTTCGGTCACCGGATGCTCGACCTGGATGCGGGTGTTCATTTCGAGGAAGTAGAAGGAGCCGTCGGATGCGAGCAGGAACTCGATGGTGCCCGCACTCCGGTACCCGACGGCGCGCGCCGCGGAGACGGCGGCGGCACCGAGCGCACGGCGAAGCTCCGGCGTCACCGCCACCGACGGGCTCTCTTCGACCAGCTTCTGGTACCGCCGCTGGATGGAACACTCCCGCTCGCCGAGATGGACGACGCGTTCCGCATCGGCCAGCACCTGCACTTCGACGTGACGCCCGCGCTCGATGTACCGCTCCAGGTACACGCGTCCGTCGCCAAAGGCCTTTTCGGCCTCCGACGCCGCGGAGGCGAGCGCGCCGGGGAGCTCGGCCGCGGTGCGCACGATGCGCATCCCGCGCCCGCCGCCACCGGCCGATGCCTTGACCACGAGGGGAAATCCGACCGCCGCGGCGGCCGCCGCCGCAACGTCGGGTCTTCCCGCCTCGACGTGCGCGCCAGGCACGATGGGCACCCCGGCGGCCGCCATCCGCTCCCGCGCGGAGGTCTTGTCTCCCATCGCACGGATGGCGTCGGCCGGCGGCCCGACAAAGGTCAGGCCGGCCGTGACCACGGCGTCGGCGAAGGCGGCGCGCTCGGCAAGGAATCCATAGCCCGGGTGCACCAGCGTGGCGCCCGAGGCCCGCGCGGCCTCGACGATCCGGTCGATGCGCAGGTAGCTCTCCGCCGGCGCGGCGGGGCCGAGGCGGACGGCGTGGTCGGCGGCGCGGACGTGGGCGGCAAGGCGGTCGGCGTCGGAATACACCGCGACCGCCTCGAGCCCCTCCTCGTGGCAGGCGCGGATGATGCGCAGGGCGATCTCGCCCCGGTTGGCGATCAGGACCTTGGTCATCGAACGATCGGAGGGATCGACGTCAGCGGGAAGGGTACTACGCTCAATGGCAGACGTCGTCAGGACGATCGACCACCTGGCCGAAGATGCTGCGGCAGAGTGCCGGGTTGTCCCCGGCGGCGGCGGCGTAGCTCCGCGTCACGTCCGGAAGCCAGACCGAGCGCCCGGCACGGGCCGTCGCGATGAACGCGGTGAAGGCGAGGTAGTCGGGGGCCGCGACGGTGTCGGGTCCGGTGACCCGTACCAACCGCACGACGGTGGCGTGGCCGACCGGGATGGCGGCACTGTCGGCGAGCGGCGTGGCGCAGACGGCGCGATGGGCAGCGACCTGGGTCATCGCGGTCCGGATGCCGAGCCCCGGGTCGACCGAGAGTGCGCGCGCAAGGCTGGCGCGATAGCGGGCGTCGGTGGCGTACAGGCGGGGCACGACGGGAATGATGTCGGTACGGCGGTGGGCGGAGAGGATCGCGTTCCAGACGGCGAGGTTCTCCAGGTCGCTGCCGGTGAGGAGGACCCCGCCCTGGGGACAGGAGTTGACCAGGTTGGCGCCAAGTTCCGTGACGATCGCCGGGAGCGCGGGGTCATTCGCCGAGGCACCGCCCCAGTCCGCCCGGGCGATGTCCCACCCCGAGTCCTCGGTCACCAGCAGGGCGCGGGCCACCTCGGCCTCGTCGCGGAGGACCTCGCCGGAATCCACCTGCAGGCGGACCGCCTGCTCGAGCGCCGTGACGGCGAAGTCGAGCACCATCGATGCGTCGGGGACGCCGGCGTGGCCGCGGGCGTGCCAGTCGCGGGCATCCATCAGGTAGAAGCGCCCGAGCGCCAGCCAGGCGCGGCCGTCGTCGGGCGCGGTGGCGAGGTAGCGCCCGAGGTATTCGGTGGCCGCCACGCGTTCGCCGCTGCGGTCCATCTCGACCGCGCGGGGGGCCACATACGGATCGATCGCACCCTGGGCCAGGAGCGGCGAGACCAGTCCGCACGCCACGCCGCCCGCGAGCACGAATGCGCGCCGGTGGACCCGGAACCTGGACTGCGGCGAAGGTGTCATCAGGACCTTCTATTCTAGCCCCGAGCCGGGCGGCAGGCCACCCCCCGGGCGGGCCCTAGAGCGGCATGCACCCGTGCTTCTTCGGCGGATTCCGGTCCCGCTTCGTCGCGAGCACTCGGAGGCCCTCGATCAGGCGGGGACGGGTGTCGCGGGGGTCGATCACGTCGTCGACATAGCCGTGGGCCGCCGCCTGATATGGCGTCGCGAACTTTTCGGTGTACCCGTCCGCCAGCTTCTGCGCCTCGGCCGCCGGATCCTTGGCCTTGACGATCGCGTCCTTGAAGAGGATCTCGACGGCGCCCTTGGGTCCCATCACCGCGATCTCGGCAGTGGGCCACGCCAGGTTCAAGTCGCCCCGGATGTGCTTCGAGCTCATCACGTCGTACGCCCCGCCGTACGCCTTCCGGGTGATGACCGTGAGCTTCGGCACCGTCGCCTCACAATAGGCATACAGAAGCTTGGCCCCGTGGCGGATGATGCCGCCATGTTCCTGCGCCACCCCGGGGAGGAAGCCGGGGACGTCCTCGAAGGTGACCAGCGGGATGTTGAAGGCATCACAGAACCGGATGAACCGGGCGCCCTTGACCGAGGCGTTGATGTCGAGGACGCCGGCCAGGATCGCCGGTTGGTTGGCCACCACCCCGACCGAGCGCCCCCCCAGCCGCGCAAAGCCGCAGAGGATGTTGCCGGCGAACTCGCCGTGGATCTCGAAGAACCGGCCGTCGTCGACCACCCGGCGGATGACCTCCCGCATGTCGTAGGGCTTTGCCGCGCTGTCCGGGATGACATCGAGCAGCGCCTCGTCCCGGCGGTCGACCGGATCGGTGGTGGCGAGCACCGGCACTTCGTCGACGTTGTTCGACGGCAGGTAGGACAGGAGCTCGCGAAGGGCCTGCAGGCACTCCGGCTCGGAATCGTGGACCAGGTGGGCCACGCCGCTGGTGCCGCCGTGCACATCGGCGCCGCCCAGCTGGTCGAACGACACGTCCTCGTGGGTGACGGTCTTCACCACGTTGGGTCCGGTGACGAACATGTAGCTCACCCCGCGGACCATCGCGACGAAGTCGGTGATGGCGGGCGAATACACGGCCCCGCCGGCACAGGGGCCGAGGATGGCCGAGATCTGGGGCACGACGCCGGAGGCGAGGGTGTTGCGGAGGAAGATGTCGGCGTAGCCGCCCAGGGAAACGACGCCCTCCTGGATCCGGGCGCCGCCGGAGTCGTTGAGGCCGATGACCGGGGCGCCGTTCTGGACGGCCTGGTCCATCACCTTGCAGATCTTCCGGGCATGGGTCTCGGAGAGCGAGCCGCCGAAGACGGTGAAGTCCTGGGCAAAGACATACACCAGCCGGCCGTCAATCCGCCCGTGGCCGGTGACGACGCCGTCACCCAGGTACCGCTGCTCCGCCAGCCCGAACTCGGTGGCGCGGTGGGTCACGAACCGGTCGATCTCGACGAACGACCCCGGATCGAGCAGGAGGTCGAGGCGCTCGCGGGCGGAGAGCTTCCCCTTCTTGTGCTGCTGGGCGATGCGCTCGGCACCCCCGCCCTCTTCAGCCTGGGCCTGGCGGGCGTGGAGCTGGTCGAG
>DASSGV010000100.1:0-2266 GCA_035693225.1 Gemmatimonadales bacterium
CCACGGCGCGCTGTCATCCCGAGGGAGCGAGGGACCTGCCACACGAAGATCCGACGACGGCCACGAGCACCGATGCCGGCGGAACAGGTCCCTCGCTCCGCTCGGGATGACAGTGCGACTCGGGATGACATTATCAAGGAAGGAAGCTTTTCCGCTGACCCCAATCGCACGTCGCGGAACTGTCCGCTTTTGGGACTCCAAATCCCACGTCCGCCCCGTCGCCACACCTCGGTCACCCATAACTGCTTGCTGGTATTCATCTTAGCGCCGAGCAACTGCGGCGCGACTTCTGCGTTCTAATGATTCAGTCGCTGGAACGCCATCTTCCTTAATAGCACGAGATCAATGGACATCGCTCGGACGCCTCCGAACAGGAAGAATCGTCGTCTGGTGCAGGGCGCGGCCGCCGTTGGCGGGCTCGTGATCCTGACCTGGATCTTCTCGAGTCTCCGCCCCGCCGCCCCTTCGGTCGAGCGCGCCGGGATCTCGGTCGACTCGGTCCGTCGGGGAGAGATGGTGCGCGAGGTGCGAGGCCCCGGCACGCTGGTCCCCGAACATATCCGGTTCATCACCGCACTCGCCTCCGGGCGGGTGGAGCGGGTGCTGGCGCAGCCGGGCCAGATGGTCAAGCCCAACACGGTGCTCCTCGTCCTCTCCAATCCTGATGTCGAGATCCAGGCGCTGCAGGCCGATCAGCAGCTCACCGCGGCGCGGGCGCAGCTGGTGAGCCTCCGCACCAACCTGGAGACCTCGCGGCTCACCCAGGAAGGGGTCGTCGCCACCACGCACAGCGACTACGCCGCCGCCGTCCGCACCGCCAGCGGTGATGACTCGCTCCAGCGCCTCAACCTGATCGCGGCCAATGACGTCGCCGCCGCCAAGGACAAGGCATCGGAGCTCTCGATCCGCTATCGGATCGAGCAGGAGCGCCTGGCGCTGATGACCTCGACGATCGACTCGCAGATCGCGGTCCAGAAGGCGCAAGTCGACCGGCTGGGGCAGATCGCCGCCTTCCAGCAGAACGTGGTGCGCTCGCTGCAGGTCACCGCCGGCGACAGCGGCGTCGTCTCCGACCTGACGCTGCAGCTGGGCCAGTGGGTGCTCGCCGGCACGCTCCTGGCCAAGGTGGTGCAACCCAAGCTCCTCCTCGCTCGGCTCCAGATCGCGGAGACGCAGGCCAAGGACGTGGCATTGGGACAGCAGGCCGTCGTCGATACCCGGAACGGGCTCGTCAAGGGCCACGTGATCCGGCTCGACCCCAACTCGATCAACGGCAGCGTCTCGGTGGATGTGGGGCTCGACGGCAAGGCGCCGGGAATGCGTCCCGACCTGAGCGTCGACGGCACCATCGAGATCGAGCGGCTCCACAACGTGCTCTTTACCGGGCGCCCCGCCTACGGCCAGCCCAACAGCACGGTGGGGATGTTCCGGATCACCGAGGACGGTGGCGCCGCGGTGCGGGTGCCGGTGCAGCTGGGCCGAGGCTCGGCCACCACCGTCGAGGTCCTGGGTGGGCTCAAGCAGGGTGATTCCGTGATCGTGTCGGATATGTCACAGTGGGACAACGTCGACCGCGTACGACTGAAGCGATAAGCATCGCGCACACTCAAGGAGATCCGATGTCCAGCACCGGCGCCTCGCTCATCCACCTGCAGGGAATCAAGAAGGTCTTCTACACCGACGAGGTGGAGACCCACGCCCTTTCGGATGTGCATCTCGACATCAAGAAGGGGGAATACGTCGCCATCTCCGGGCCTTCCGGTGGCGGCAAGACCACCCTGCTCTCGATCCTGGGCCTCCTCGACTCTCCGACCGAGGGGGAGTACACCCTCGACGGGCAGCCGGTGGCGCGGCTCACGGCAGCGGAGCGGGCCTTGGTCCGCAACCGGCAGATCGGCTTCATCTTCCAGGCCTTCAACCTGATCGGCGATCTCACGGTGTACGAGAACGTCGAGCTGCCACTCACCTACCGCGGGCTCTCCTCCGATGAACGGAAGGAGCGGGTGATGAAGGCGCTGGAGAAGGTCGGGATGGCGCACCGGGTGCGGCACTTCCCCGCTCAGCTCTCCGGCGGACAGCAGCAGCGGGTGGCGGTGGCCCGCGCCGTCGCCGGTGACCCCGCCATCCTCCTCGCCGACGAGCCCACCGGCAACCTCGATTCCGTCAACGGCGAGGCGGTGATGGACCTCCTCCGCGACCTGCACCAGGGCGGGGCGACGATCTGCATGGTGACCCACGACCCGCGCTACGCCAAGCACGCCGACCG
>DASSGV010000101.1:0-5057 GCA_035693225.1 Gemmatimonadales bacterium
CCGCCACGCGAACGCATACACATACCTGCCGGCATCGGTGCTGGCGTTCCCGGGGGCGGAGGAGCTGAAGGAGCGGATGGGCCGGTGCGGGTTCGGATCGGTGGGGTACCGGAGGTTGTTCCTGGGGATCGTGGCGATCCACGTGGGGGTGCGAGTGGCGAGTGGCGAGTGGTGAGCTTCTTGGCGCCTTTTTCCGCGCGTGGTGCGCGTGTAAATGGTTATGCCCCGGGATCAGGTCTGCCCCACGTTGGCGGGAACTCTACGGGATCCTGGCTTCAAATGTCTGACTTCAAGAAACTGGTTGTATGGCAGCGAGCCCACGCCCTGAGCGTGGATGTGTATTCGCTCGTACGGGGCTTACCTTCCGTCGAGCGTTTTGGGCTCAGAAGTCAGATCGTTCGGTCGGCAGGGTCGATCGCGGCGAATATTGCTGAAGGCTGCGGTCGTGCCACTACTCCTGATCTGACCCGATTTGTTGACATCGCGATGGGATCGGCGACCGAACTCGAATGTCACGTGCTTCGGGCCAGGGATCTCGGCTTCATCTCGGCCGAATTGACCGTCCCATTTCTCCGGCGATTGGACGAGCTGCAAAAGCTGTTGTCGGGTTTGCGACGCGCCCTTCGGGCTCGCCGGGCCGGTTCCGCCGCCCCCCGCCACTCACCACTCGCCACCCGCCACTCGCCACTCGCCACTCCTAGTGCCTAACAAGCCATGGCCCGACCTCCAATCCTTCATCGCCGCGCTCGAACGCCTCGGTGAGCTGAAGCGCGTCCGGGTCGAGGTGGATCCGAAGTTCGAGATCGCCGAGATCGTCCAGCGGGTGGTCCGGGAGAATGGGCCGGCCCTCCTCTTCGAGCGGGTCAGGGGTGCGCGCTTCCCGGTGGTGCTCAACCTCTTCGGCTCCGAACGCCGGATCGAACTCGCGCTCGGCCGCCACCCGCAGGAGATCGGACAGGAACTCCTCGACCTCATCCAGCGGCTCAATCCGCCGTCGCTCAGCGCCTTCTGGGCCGCGCGCGGCCAATTGCTCCGGGCCAGACACATGAAGCCCCGGCAAGTGGGCTCAGGACCGGTGCAGGAAGTGGTGGAAGATCCTGCACTCACCACACTTCCGAACCTGTGGAGCTGGCCGCGGGACGGCGGTCCTTTCATTACTTGGGGGCCGACGCTCACGCTCTCGCCAACGACCGGCCGCCGGAACTTCGGGCTCTATCGGCTCCAGGTGTACGATGACCACACCACGGGAATGCACTGGCAGTCGATGAAGGGGGGACGTGGCCACCACTTCGAGGCGGAACGCTTGGGCCGGCCGCTCGAGGCCGCGGTGGTCTTGGGCGGCGATCCGGTCACGATGCTCTCCGCCATCTTCCCCCTCCCCGAGGATTTCGACGAGCTGGGGCTTGCCGGTTACATCCGTGGCGCCCCCACCCGCCTGGTGCGCGGGAGGACGATCTCCCTCGCGGTGCCCGCCAACGCCGAGGTGATCCTCGAGGGCGTCGTACCACCGGGAGAACGCCGGATGGAGGGTCCCTTCGGCGACCACTTCGGGCACTACTCCGAGGCGGAACTCTTTCCCGTGTTCCAGGTCCGGAAGGTCACCCGTCGCCGTGCGCCCATCGTGCCGGCAGCGGTGGTGGGCGTGCCGCCGCAGGAGGACAAGTGGATCGGACGCGCCGTGGGCGACATCGTCGGCCCGCTCATCAAGGTGGTGAACCCCGGCATCGTCGACCTCTTCGCCTCCGATGATGCGGCGTTCCACAACCTGCTCATCGTCGCCTCGAAAGAACGGCACCCCAGGGAGGTCCTCAAGACGGCGTTCAATCTCCTGGGCACCGGCCAGCTTTCGCTCACCAAGGTGATGGTGATGGTCCGGGATGACGTGCCGGTGCAGGACTACCGCCGCGTCCTGCGGGAGCTGTGGCACCGATTCGAGCCGGCGGAGCGGATGCTCCTCATCCCGACGGCACCGCTCGATACGCTCGACTACACCTCGTTCACCCTCCACGTCGGCAGCAAGCTGGTGCTCGATGCGACCGGCGAGGTGGTGCAGCAGGCGGAGCCACCCCGCGCCGTGGAAGATCCGGCGAGGTTCGACCCCCGCATCCGCGGTCATCGGCTGGTGGAAGGATTCCTGGTCGTCCAGGTCAAGGACCATCCCCGCGAGGTGCTCCAGGAGCTGGTCAAATGGCAGGGGCTCGGCCCGGTGCGATTCATCGCGGCGGTGAGCGAGGATGTGGATCTCGAGGATCGGACCAACCTCATCTGGGGGATCTTCACCCGCTTCGATCCCGCCCGCGATATCGTCTTCGGGGAACAGAAGTTCGTCGGTGCCAAGCCGGTGTATGGCGGAAGGATCGGCATCGATGCGACGTGGAAGCCGGGGTATCCGCCGGTGGTGACGATGCCGGAGGAGACGAAGAGCCTCGTGACCCGTAGATGGGGGGAGTACTTCGGGGCCTGGTGAAAGGGTGGCGAGTGGCGAGTGGCGAGTGAGGGTGGTGAGTTGTGAGTGGCGAGTGGTGAGTGCGCGTGAATGGTGAACCGGTGCGAGTGCCCGTGACCGGTAACGAGAGATATTTTGCTACCACGGTCGGAAAGCGCGTGGGTCGAGGCTCGCCACGCACCACTCGCCACCAGTAGTCCCGACTCCCGACTCACGGCCCATGACTCACAACCACTCGCCACTCACCACTCGCCACCAGTAGTTCCCGACTCCAGACTCACGGCCCATGACTCACAACCACTCGCCACTTACCACTCGCCATTCCTCCCCCCGCGAAGGCCAGACCTTTGCCGGGCGTTCGCTGGCGATCCGGTACGCGAACTTCGTCAAGCTCCCCCATACGCTCTTTGCGCTGCCATTCGCGCTCCTGGGCGTGCTGGCGGCGTCGATGCAGGTACCGGTCACCTGGCGCGCGCTCGGGCTCGTGGTGGTGGCGTTCTCCTCGGCTCGCTGGGTCGCGATGGGATTCAACCGCATCGCCGACCGCGCCATCGACGCCAGGAATCCGCGCACCCGGATGCGCGAACTCCCCCAGGGCGCCCTCACGCTGGGCCAGGCCTGGGCCTCGGTGGCCGTGGCCGCTGCCATCTTCGTCGCGGCCGCGGCACTCCTCAACCCGATCTGCTTTGCCCTTTCGCCGGTGGCGCTCGCCTGGGTCATCGGCTACAGCCTGAGCAAGCGCTTTACCAGCCTGGCGCACCTCTGGCTCGGACTCGGCATGGCCATCGCCCCGGTGGGGGGATACCTCGCGATCAGGGGGGCGTGGAGCGTGCCGTGGTGGATGCTCGTGGCGGCGGTCGTTGCCGTGATGACGTGGGGCGCCGGATTCGACATCTTCTATGCCCTTCCCGACGAAGGGTTCGACCGGGACGAGGGGCTCCGGAGTCTGGTGGTCCGGCTGGGCCAGCGCCGGGCCATATTGGCCGCCAAGCTGTTGCACGGGCTCACGATCCCGGCGCTGGTGCTCTTCGGATACGCGGCCGGATTCGGTCTCTGGTACTATTCGGGACTCGTGGTGGCCGCGCTGATCCTTGCGTATGAGCATCGGCTCGTCCGGGTCGGCGATCTCTCCCGGCTCGATACCGCCTTCTTCACGATGAACGGCGTGATGAGCGTGACGGTGTTCGTGTTCGCGCTGATCGGCCGGTTGGCGGGCTGAACGGCGGGAGACGACGGAGGTGGCGGCCTGAGGACAGGAGACAAAAGGCAGGAGACAGGAGACAACGCAGATCCGGGGCCGACTGGTATCGTCCGGGGCGGCTGCGTCAACATTCTGAGCAGATCCAGGGCTGACTGGTATCGTCCGGGGCGGCTGCGTCAACATTCAGAGGGAGGGTGAATCGATGGCGGGGAAGCCGAAGCAGGGGAAGGCCGGCGCGAAAGGGAAGGCCGAGCCGAAGGGAAAGAGCGAGGTGAAGGAGAAGAAGCCGACGCCGGCGGCCAAGGTGGTGGCGAATGCTCCCAAAGCAGCGACCGCGCCGACGCCCGTCGCGAAGCCAGCTCCATCGCCGGCAGAGGCGGCAGCGCCGAAGCCCAAGCCGATGCCACCCCGTCACGGGATCCCGATGCCGGCGCAGGGCTCGAAGTTCTTCGGCGCGCCGAACCAGGGGAAGCGCCCGGGACCGAGGGTGCCACCAGCGCATCCGGTGCATATGCCCACCGGCAACCGGAGGGGTGGTTGACCGAACGGCCGCTGGTCGTCGCGGTCACCGGCGCATCGGGTGCACCATACGCGGTGCGCCTGATCGAGGTACTGGCACGGAACAACGTGCCGACCTGGCTCCTGGTCTCCTCGCACGGGCAGCGGCTGTTGGCGGAGGAGTGCGGGATCAACGCCATCGACGAGCTCAAGGCCGCCACCGGGGGAGACTGGAGCTCCGTGACCCATTTTCCCGACGGCGACCGCGGGGCCAGGCCGGCGTCAGGGTCGGTCAAGACCCGCGGAATGGTGATCTGCCCCTGTTCGATGGGCACCGCCGGGTCGATCGCCGCGGGGACCAGCCGGTCCTTGATCGAGCGCGCCGCCGACGTGACACTGAAGGAGCGGCGCCCGCTCATCCTCGTCCCCCGCGAAACGCCACTGTCGCTCATTCACCTCCGCAATCTCACCACGCTCACCGAAGCTGGGGCCACGGTCCTTCCCGCAGCGCCCGGGTTCTATCACCGGCCCAAGGAGATCGGCGAGTTGGTGGACTTCGTGGTGCAGCGGATCCTCGATCAGGTGGGGCTGGAGATCGAGGTGGGGAAGCGGTGGAATGGGTAGGTATCAGGTGCTGGGTATTAGGCACTAGGTACTAGGTGCTAGGTACTAGGTGTGCCGTTTGCCGACCGAAATCTCTGGCGTTCGACGGAATCAATGATGTCATCGGAATGCCTAGTACCTAATGCCTAACACCTAGCATCCAACCAACATGCGCCTCGGCATCATCTCCGACACCCACGGCCTCCTCCGTCCCGAGGTCTTCGAGGTCTTCCGCGAGGTCGACCTGATCCTGCACGCCGGTGACATCGGGGGCCTCGATCTCCTGACCGAACTCGAGGCCATCGCACC
>DASSGV010000102.1:0-9428 GCA_035693225.1 Gemmatimonadales bacterium
TGGCCGACCTCTCGCGGATGTGGGTGATGACCAGCGTCTTCGAATCGGACCTCCCCGATGTCCACCGGGGGGACCGGGCGGAGGTGCGTCCCAGCGTCGGCGGCGCCGCCTACGCCGGGACCGTCGACAACATCGCGGCCGAAGTGGACTCCGACACCAAGGCGACCGCGGTGCGGGTCGTGGTGCAGAACCGCGACGGGCTGCTCAAGAAGGACATGTATGTGCGGGTGGCGGTGCGGTCGAGCCGGACCCGGATGGGGATCCTCGTCCCGGTGGGTGCCGTGCTGCGGGATGATGACAACCAGCCCTTCGTGTTCGTGGCCGCCGGTCCGGCCGGGACCTTTGGGCGGCGCACCGTCACGCTCGGTGAGCGGGTGGGGGACGTGTACGAGGTTTCCCACGGGATCCAGCCCGGTGACCGGGTGGTGACGGAGGGCGGGCTCTTCCTGCAGTTCGCGCAGGGTCAGTGACCGCGCCCGGCACGCCCCGCCCCCGGTCCCTGGTCAATCGGATCGTCGGTGGGGCGCTGGAGCAGCGGATGCTGGTGGGACTCGTCACCGCCGTGCTGCTGGTGGCGGGGATCTGGTCGTTCCGTCGGTTGCCGGTGGACGCCTATCCTGATCTCTCGCCCACGATGGTGGAGTTCATCACCCAGTGGCCGGGGCACGCGGCCGAGGAGGTGGAGCGGCTGATCACCGTGCCGATCGAGGTCGAGATGAACGGCCTCCCCGGGCTCACCGTGTCCCGGTCCATCTCGCTCTACGGCCTGTCGGACGTGACGCTCACGTTCAAGGACGGGACCGACGACTACTTTGCCCGGCAGCAGGCGTTCGAGCGCGTCGGCGACCTGTCGCTCCCCGATGGGGTCGCGCCGTCGATGGCGCCGCTCTCCTCGCCGTCGGGGCTGGTGTATCGGTACGTGCTCCAGAGCCCCGACCGCACGGCGATGGAGCTCAAGAACATCAACGACTGGGTCATCACCAAGGCCTACCGTTCCGTCCCCGGCGTCGCCGACAACTCGGCGATGGGCGGCGAGACGATGCAGTACCAGGTCCTGGTGGACCCCACCCGGCTCGCGGCGGCGGGGATCTCCGTCAACGACGTGCAGCAGGCCTTGGCGAACAACAACGGGAACTCCGGCGGCGGGTTCTACTCCGAGGGTGGCCAGTTCTTCTATGTCCGCGGCCTCGCCCGGCTCAAGACGCTGGAGGACATCGGCAATGTCGTCGTGGCGGTGCACAGCGGCACGCCGATCCTGGTGAAGGACCTGGGCCAGGTGGTGATCGGCCACGCGCCGCGGCTGGGGCAGTTCGGGTTCAATGGCACCGATGACGCCGTGGAGGGCGTCATCCTGATGCGGCGGGGTGAGCAGACCCAGACCGTGCTGAAGGGGGTCGAGGCCAAGACCGCGGAGCTCAACGACTCCATCCTGCCGCCGGACGTGCGGATCCATCCGTTCTACGACCGCAGCGACCTGGTGCAGCTCACCACCCGCACCGTGGAGGACAACCTCCTCCGCGGCATCCTGCTCGTGATGGTGGTGCTGGTCTTTTTCCTGTACGACGTGCGCTCGGGGCTCATCGTGGCCACGGCCATCCCGCTGGCGCTGCTCTTCGCGTTCATCTGCCTCGACTTCCGACATATACCGGCCAACCTCTTATCGATCGGGGCGATCGACTTCGGCATCCTGGTGGATGGGGCGGTGGTGATGGTGGAGAACATCCACCGACAATTGGCCCTCAGACACGGCAGCGATTATCGGCTGCGGGACGTGATCGTCGAGGCGGCCTCCGAGGTCGACCGGCCCATCGTGTATGCGGTGGCCGTGATCGTTGCCGGGTTCCTGCCGATCTATGCCCTGGCCGGGCCCTCCGGGCGGCTCTTCCGGCCGATGGCCGACACCACGATCTACGCGCTCGTCGGCTCGCTCGTCGTCACGCTCACGGTCATTCCGGTGCTTTGCGTGTGGCTGCTCCGGACCGGCGTCGTGGAACGTCGCAATCCGGCGTATGAATGGATGAAGGCGCTCTACACCCGCTGGCTCGACCGGGCGCTGGCGCGCACTCGCGCCACCACGGTCCTGTCCACCGCGGTGTTCGTCGGCTCCCTCCTCCTCATTCCGGTGATCGGTGGCGAGTTCATGCCGCACCTCGACGAGGGTGCGCTCTGGGTCCGCGCCACGATGCCGTACACCATCTCCTTCGATGAGTCGTCGAAGATCGTGCCGCAGATCAGGGCCATCCTGAAGTCGTTCCCGCAGGTGACGGTGGTCGGATCGGAGCACGGCCGGCCCGATGACGGCACCGACGCAACGGGGTTCTTCAACGCCGAGTTCTACGTCGGGTTGAAACCGTATGGGGAATGGACCGGGCCGATCCGGACCAAGGAGGCGTTGATCAAGGCGGTCGATAAGAAGTTGGGGGTCTTTCCCGGGATCAGCTTCAACTACACCCAGCCCGCCGAGGATGCGGTCGATGAGGCGGAGACCGGGCTCAAGAGCGCGCTCGACGTCAAGTTGTTCGGCCCCGACCTGCAGGTGCTGGAGGAGAAGGGGAAGGAGGTCAAGCGCGCGCTCGAAGGGGTGCGCGGAATGGCCGACCTGACGCTGGTCCAGGAGCTGGGGCAGCCGGCGCTCACCGTGGCCGTGGACCGCGGCAAGATCGCGCGCTATGGCATCAACGCGGGGGACATCAACGCGCTGATCGAGGCCGCGGTCGGGGGCGGTGTGGCCACGCAGGTGGAGCAGGGCGAGCGCCTGTACGACCTCGTAGTGCGGCTGGCGCCGCAGTTCCGCCAGACGCCGGCGCAGATCGGCAACATCCTGGTGCCGGCCCCCGATGGCGAGCGGATCCCGCTCAAGAGCCTGGCCGACATCCAGGTGTCGAGCGGGGCATCGTTCATCTATCGGCAGGACAATTCGCGCTTCATCGGCGTGCAGTACTCCGTCGTCGGGCGTGACCTCGCGAGTGCGGTGCAGGAGGGGCAGCGCGTCGTCGCCAAGGCCGTGCATCTGCCGCCGGGCTATCGGGTCGTCTGGGGCGGGGAATACCAGGAGTACACCGCGTCCAGGACCCAGTTGCGGTTCATCCTGCCGCTTACGTTGTTCGCGATCTTCCTGCTGCTGTTTGCGCTGTACGGGAATGTCAAGTTCCCGGTCATCACCGTCGTCGGCGTCATCCTTTCGGCACCGGTGGGCGGAATGGTGGCACTCCTCGCCACCGGAACGCCGTTCTCCGTGTCGTCGGGGATCGGCTTCCTGGCGCTCTTCGGCGTGTCGGTGCAGACGGCGGTCGTCTACATCTCCTACGCCAATGAATTGCGGGGCGAAGGGATGCCGATCTTCGAGGCGACTCGCGAGGCCGCCATCCTGCGGCTCCGCCCCATCATGATGACCGCGCTGGTGGCGGCATTCGGCCTGCTGCCGGCGGCGTTGTCGCACGGGGTCGGCTCCGATTCGCAGCGCCCCTTCGCGCTGGTCATCGTCGGTGGGCTCTTCTCCCGGCTCCTCATCAGCGTATTCCTGATGCCGGCGCTCTATCTGCTGGTGGCGCGGCAGGGGGATCGGCTGGAGGTGTGAGTCGCCGGCCGCAGGCCGCGGGTACGGTCTCCGTGTCGGGTCATCCTGAGGGAGCTTTAGCTCCCGAAGGATCTCCGGTCAGTTGGGGCGCGATCTCACGCCAGCGGCTGAAGGATCTCCGGCCGGTGGGGTCGCGATCTCTGTGAGGGCACTGCGGCCGACGGGCGGGACGAGGCATCTCGGTCAGACAGCACAGGGCATCTCGGCCAGTTGGGTCGCGATCCACTTACCGATCTCCGCTCGACCGGGCCGGGATCTCGCTTTCAGCTCCCGAAGGATCTCCGGCCAGTCGGGTCGCGATCTAAGTGAAGGTGCTGCGGCCGACGATCGGGGCAGTGCACCTCGGTCAGACAGCACAAGGCATCTCGATGTTGCCAGGCGGAGATCCTTCGGGCGCTGAAGCGCCCTCAGGATGACCCCTGGCGCAGGATCGGCCGCCGCTTCGCGGGCACGTCCGGCCGCAGGCCGCGGGAACGTTCTCCGTACCGGGTCATCCTGAAGCCGCTTCAGCGGCTGAAGGATCTCCGGTCAGTTGGGGCGCGATCCACTTACCGATCTCCGCTCGACCGGGCCGGGATCTCGCTTTCAGCTCCCGAAGGATCTCCGGCCAGTTGGGTCGCGATCTCACGCTAGCGGCTGAAGGATCTCCGGCCGGTTGGGGCGCGATCTCACGCTAGCGGCTGAAGGATCTCCGGCCAGTCGGGTCGCGATCTCACGCTAGCGGCTGAAGGCTCTCCGGCCGGTGGGGTCGCGATCCACTTACCGATCTCCGCTCAACCGGGTCGCGATCTCGCTTTGAGCTCCCGAAGGATCTCCACTCCGTTGGGTCGCGATCTCCGTGAGGGTCCTGCGGCCGACGATCGGGGCAGTGCACCTCGGTCAGGCGGGACGAGCATCTCGGTCAGGCGGGGCGGAGATCCTTCGGGGCCTGAAGGCCCCTCAGGATGACCCCAAGCGCAGGATCGGCCGCCGCTTCGCGGGCACGTCCGGCCGCAGGCCGCGGGAACGTTCTCCGTACCGGGTCATCCTGAAGCCGCTTCAGCGGCTGAAGGATCTCCGGCCAGTTGGGTCGCGATCTCACGCTAGCGGCTGAAGGCTCTCCGGCCGGTGGGGTCGCGATCTCACGCTAGCGGCTGAAGGATCTCCGGCCAGTTGGGGCGCGATCCAGGAGATCCTTCCATTCGGGATTCGCGCCAAGAATCAGCTCAACCTTTCGTTCACGCCTCCATTTTTTGAGCTGCTTTTCGCGCGCGATCGCAATTCGAGGAGTTGGGAAGCACTCGTAGTAGACCAGCGAATGGATCCGGTAGCGAGCGGTGTAGGTATTCGGCACTCGGGACCGATGTTCCGAAACTCGTCTCACCAGGTCGTTCGTGATCCCGATGTAGAGGGTGCGGAAGCGACTGGACAGGATGTAGACGTAGTAGGTGCGGGAACGCATTCTGCGATTGTAGCGCTGTCTGGCCCCGCCGCCGTCATCCTTTGAACGGGGAACGGGGCTGAATCGTCGCATCGCTCCGGGTCATCCTTCGGGAGCGAACGTGAGATCGCGATCGGACTGGCCGGAGATCCTCGGGAGCGGGAACGCAGATCGTTCTCAGGCGGGCCGGAGATCCTTCGGGAGCTAAAGCTCCCTCAGGATGACCCGCTACCGAGGACGTACCCGCGGCCTGCGGCCGGCCGTACCCGCGAAGCGGCTTCCCGATCCTCCGCGCCGGGTCATCCTGAGGGGCCTTCAGGCCGGAGCCTGCCCTGAGCGCAGCGAAGGGAAGGATCTCCGGCCAGTGGGGTCGCGATCTCCGTGAGGGTCCTGCGGTCGACGGGCGGGACGAGGCACCTCGGTCAGACAGCACAAGGCCTCTCGATGTTGCGGGCCGGAGATCCTTCGGGAGCGGGAACGCAGATCGCCGTCAGGCGGGCCAGAGATCCTTCGGGAGCTAAAGCTCCCTCAGGATGACCCTGGGCGCAGCATCGGACGCCGCTTCGCGGGCGCACCCGGCCGCAGGCCGCAGGACGTTCTCAGCACCGGGTCATCCTGAGGCCGCTTCAGCGGCCGAAGGATCTCCGGCCAGTCCGGATGTGATCTCGTGGCACCTTCACTAAAGTACAGGCTCCAGCCAAGCGGGGATGCCGAACATTCTCCGAAGCGAGTCGTGGTGCTCCGGGTGTGACGTGCACGGCGATGATCGACTGCACTCGGGGCAGGTCCCTCGCCGCGCTCGGGATGACAGTCCATCAGTGACCCACCCCACCCTTGACCCCCACTGTCCCCGCGTCTATCATTCATGTCTGCCGTCTTTTACGGCCAGTTCTGTGCTCTGGACAAGGGTAGCATGCCGACCATTAATCAGCTCGTCCGACGCGGTCGCCGGTCCGTGGAGGCCAAGAACAAGGCCCCCGCACTTGAGCGGAATCCCCTCAAGCGCGGCGTGTGCACCAGGGTGTACACCACGACGCCCAAGAAGCCGAACTCGGCGCTCCGGAAAGTGGCGCGCGTGCGGCTCACCAACGGCTATGAAGTGACGGCCTACATCCCGGGTGAAGGACACAACCTGCAGGAGCACTCGATCGTCCTGATCCGGGGCGGCCGCGTGAAGGACCTGCCGGGTGTGCGCTACCATATCGTGCGCGGCTCGCTCGACTCGGCGGGTGTCAACGACCGCCGCCGCAGCCGTTCGAAGTACGGGGCCAAGCGTCCCAAGGCCGCCGGCGCCGCTGGTGCCGCCGCCAAGGGAGGTAAGAAGTGAGCCGCCGCAAGTCCGCGGTCAAGCGCCCGGTTCCGGCGGACCCGCGCTATGACAGCCAGACGGTGTCGAAGTTCGTGAACTGCCTGATGGTCGAGGGGAAGAAGTCGGTGGCCGAGCGGATCTTCTACTCTGCGATGGACATCATCGAGGAGAAGACCGGTCAGCCGGGCGTGGCGGTCTTCAAGCAGGCGGTCAACAACGCGAAGCCGGCCCTGGAAGTGAAGAGCCGCCGCGTCGGTGGTGCCTCGCTGCAGGTGCCGGTCGAGGTCCGTCCGGAGCGCCGTACCGCGCTCGCGATGCGCTGGATCCTGGAGTTCACCAGGGCGCGGACGGAAAAGACGATGTCCGACCGGCTGGCCGCCGAGCTGATCGCGGCGAGCAAGGGTGAGGGGAACACCATCAAGAAGAAGGAAGACACGCATCGGATGGCCGAGGCCAACCGGGCGTTCGCGCACTATCGCTGGTAAGAAGTAGGGCGGCTCGTCTCGGGCCGCCGTTGCGCGGGGCACATCGGATCATGTGACGGGGCTGTGGGCCCGCCACCTCTGGTCTTCTGACGAGAACGCGTGGGACCGATCTGGTCCTCGTCCAGGGCAAGCGCCCGGACGTGCGCGGAGCGATACCGCCGGGGTTTCCCGGGCTGGTCGCCCCGCTTTTTCGCTGGCGGCAGGATACACGACGCGGGGCAGGCTCCGCGGCATTCTTGGGAATGGCAATGGCGCGTCAGACACCGCTCGAACGTTATCGCAACATCGGCATCATGGCGCACATCGATGCCGGGAAGACGACGACGACCGAGCGCATCCTCTACTACACCGGCAAGAACTACAAGATCGGTGAAGTGCACGAGGGTGCCGCCACGATGGACTGGATGGAACAGGAGCAGGAGCGCGGCATCACCATCACCTCCGCCGCGACGACCTGCTTCTGGACCCGGAACGGCGAGCAGTACCGGATCAACATCATCGACACGCCGGGCCACGTCGACTTTACCGTCGAGGTGCAGCGCTCCCTCCGGGTGCTCGACGGCGCGGTGACGCTCCTCGACTCGGTGGCCGGCGTCGAGCCGCAGACCGAGACGGTGTGGCGCCAGGCGGACCAGTACGGCGTCCCGCGGGTCATCTTTGCCAACAAGATGGACCGGGTGGGTGCCGACTTCGACCGCTGCCTGAAGATGATCCGGGACCGGCTCACCAAGAAGGCGTTCCCGTTGCAGCTGCCGGTGGGGTCGGGCGAGACGTTCACCGGACACATCGACGTGCTGCGCCGCGTCCAGTTCGTGTTCGACGAGGAGTCCCTCGGCAAGACGTTCACCGAGCTGCCGGTGCCCGATGCGTTCCACGACCGGGTCGAGGCGGCGCGCCACGAGGTCATCGAGGCGGCGGTCGAACACGACGACGAACTGATGGCCAAGTACCTGGGGGGCGCAGAGCTCTCCTTTGAGGAGATCCAGCGCGCGCTCCGGAAGGCGGTCACCAGCGGGTCCCTGGTGCCGGTGCTTTGCGGGGCGTCGTTCAAGAACAAGGGCGTGCAGGCGCTGCTCGATGCGGTCATCGACTACCTGCCCTGCCCGCTGGACGTGCCGCCGGTCAAGGGGCACCTGCCGCAGCACGACGACCAGGTCGTCGAGCGGCACACCAGCGACGACGAGCCGTTCGCGGCCCTGGCGTTCAAGATCGCGACCGACCCGTACGTGGGACGGCTGACCTTCTTCCGGGTGTACTCGGGGTCGCTCAAGTCGGGCAGCTACGTGTACAACAGCACCAAGGACAAGCGGGAGCGGGTGGGTCGTCTGCTCCAGATGCACGCCAACAAGCGCGACGAGATCGAGGAAGTGCTGGCCGGTGACATCGGCGCCGCCATCGGCCTGAAGGACACGCGCACCGGCGATACCCTGTCGGACGAGGACAAGCCGGTCATCCTCGAGGCCATCCGCTTCCCGAACCCCGTCATCGACGTGGCGGTGGAGCCGAAGACCAAGGCCGACCAGGACAAGATGGCGATCGCGCTGCAGCGCCTGGCGGAGGAGGATCCGACCTTCCGGGTGCGGACCGACGCCGAGACCAGCCAGACGATCATCGCCGGGATGGGCGAGCTCCACCTCGAGATCATCGTCGACCGGATGAAGCGCGAGTTCAAGGTCGAGGCCAACGTGGGCCGGCCGCAGGTGGCCTTCCGGGAGACGGTCACGAAGAAGGTCACCGATATCGAGGGGAAGTTCATCCGGCAGTCGGGCGGCAAGGGCCAGTACGGCCACGTGGTCATCAACCTCGAGCCGTCCAAGCCGGGCGAAGGGTTCGTCTTCGTCGACGACATCGTCGGCGGCGTGATCCCCCGGGAGTTCATCAAGCCGGTGGAGGCGGGGATCCGCGAGGCGCTGGAGAACGGGGTGGTGGCCGGGTACCCGATGGTCGACATCAAGGCGACGCTGGTGTTCGGGTCCTACCACGACGTCGACTCGAGCGAGATGGCGTTCAAGATCGCCGGCTCGATGGCCTTCAAGGAAGCGGCCCGCGCGGCCCGGCCGATCCTCCTCGAGCCGATCATGGAGGTCGAGGTGGTGACCCCGTCCGACTTCCTGGGCGATGTGATGGGCGATCTCTCGGCCCGGCGCGGCAAGATCGGCGGGATGACGCAGCGCGGTGAGGCCCAGGTCGTGGCCTCCGACGTGCCGCTCAAGGAGATGTTCGGGTACTCCACCACCCTCCGGTCGATGACCCAGGGACGCGCGGTCTACTCGATGCAGTTCGATCATTACGAGGAAGTGCCGAAGGCCGTGGCGGAAGAGATCATCGCGAAGGTGGGTAAGAAGTAGCTATCAGCTATCAGCTATCCGCTATCAGAAGGTTGTATGGATAGCGCTGATGGTGATCATCTGATAGCTGATAGCCGGTACCTGATAGCTGATAGCGGATAGCCGGTCGCTGATAGCGGATAGCCGATAGCTGATAGCTCGTAGTAGCACGCCACCAACGGACAGGGACGCGGACCATGGCGAAGGCGAAATTTGAGCGGACGAAGCCGCACGTGAACGTCGGGACGATCGGGCACGTGGACCACGGGAAGACGACGACGACGGCGGCGCTGACGAAGGTGGCGGCGGA
>DASSGV010000103.1:0-2085 GCA_035693225.1 Gemmatimonadales bacterium
TTCGCCTTCCACTCGGTGCCGGGTACCTCGTCTCCCCCGATGTGCCAGAAGGCATCGGGAAAGAGCGTGGTCATCTCGCCGATGAAGCCGTTGAGGAACTGGTAGACCGATTCCCGGGTCGGATCGAACGCCGGGTCGAAGACCCCCCAGCTCCGCACGATTGTATACGGCCCCTTCCCGCTCGCCAGTGCGGGGTATCCCACGAACCAGCTGGTCGAATGCCCCGGCATGTCGAACTCCGGCACCACCCGGATCCCCCGATCGGCGGCGTAGGCCACCACCTCCCTGATCTGTTCCTGGGTATAGAAGAGTCCGTCCGAACCCAACCCCTGCAGCCGGGGATAGCGCTTGCTCTCCACCCGGAATCCCTGGTCGTCCGACAGATGCCAGTGCAGCACATTCACCTTGGCCAGCGCCATCCCATCCAGGGTGCGCTTGACGACCTCCACGGGCTCAAAATGCCGCCCCACGTCCAGCAACAATCCCCGCCACCGGAACCTCGGCGCGTCCTGGATCGCCACGGCGGGAAGGAAGTAGCCCGAGGGATCGGCGGAGACGAGCTGGAGCAGGGTCTCGAGCCCGCGAATGACACCGACCGACGTCGCGGCATCGAGCGTCACGCCGGTACTGCTCACATCGAGTGCGTACGACTCATCTTGCGACAGGTCGGGGACCGCCGGCCCCGCTGACTTCGCCGTCACGACCAGCGAGCCGGTGGCGCCGTGCAGGATCGCATGCGAAAAGGTGATCCCGGTGCGGCGTCCGAGTCGCTCGATGGCCCGACCAAGGGCGCGTTCGAGCCGAGGATCGGTGCGTCCCGACACCGACACCGTGAAGCTCGAGTCGAGGCGGAGCGCACCGGTGTTCCAGGTGACCGACTTGGGCCACGGCATCAGGGCGGGGTGGACGGCGCTATCGGCTGGAGGCAGGAGGGCCGTGAAGGCCAGCAACAAGAGAGTGTGCATAGAGTGAGAATCTCTGCGCCGAAGCGCCTGGTGGCAACACCTCACCTCCCCCTCTCCCGCAAGGGAGAGGGGGTCAGGGGGTGAGGTCGAGCATCCCCCGCACCGTTCTCACTTCATCGTCATTCACCGTGTGGCCCATCCCGGGGTAGATCCGCTCCGTCACCGCGGCGCCCATCTGCGTGAACGTTGCCGCGGTCTCGTGGACCCGCTCGACGGGAATGTGGAAGTCGATGTCGCTGCAACCGAGGAATACCGGCGTGCCACTGAACGACCCCGGGTAGCTGCGCGGTGTCCCCGGCGGCCCGATCAATCCACCCGACAGCCCGATCAGGGCGCCGAACCGCCGGGCGTGGCGCGCCGCGCATTCGAGCGTCAGGCACGCGCCCTGGGAAAAACCGAGCAGCGCAATCCGCTCCGGCGGGAACCCCGCGACGCCCAGCGTCTCGATGAGCCCGTACACGGCGGCAAGTGCGGAAGAGAGTGCCGGCTCGTTCCGTTCCATCGGCTCCAGGAAACTCTGCGGGTACCAGGTCTTGCGCGCCGCACTGGGGGCGAACCACGCCAGCTCCGGCGGCGACACCGCCGCCGCCAGTTCGAACATCGACTCGGCGGTGGCACCGCGGCCGTGCAGAAGGATCAGTGCCCCACCGGCCGATGCCGCGGGCGCGCCACCCTGAAGCACCGGGCGCCCGCCGTGGGGGGCGGGCGCCATGAGCAGAAGAGGCGACGTCACGTCAGCGGGAGGCGTAGGTCCGGGTGGCGCCATTCTTCTGGAAGAGCACGACGTCGTAGTGCTGTGGCGTTCCACCTTCCATTCCCGGCGATCCGGTCACCATTCCGGGCACCGCAAGGCCGAGTGCTGCCGGATGTTCCCGGATCAGGCGCCGGACCAGGTCGGCGGGGACGTGGCCCTCGACCAAGTATCTGCCGACGACCGCCGTGTGGCAGGACCGCACCGCATCAGGCACGCCGAGCTGGGATTTCTTCGATTCGAGCGCATCGTCGGAGAGGTCGATCGCGTTGGCCGCGAAGCCGTTGGCGTTCATATAGGTCACCCAACTCTTGCAGCAACCGCAACTCGCCGACTTGTAGACCGTGATCGGGGTCGGTGCCGCAGCGA
>DASSGV010000104.1:0-10966 GCA_035693225.1 Gemmatimonadales bacterium
GGCGCCGGAAAGGGGCGCCGGGGTGTCGCGGACGATCCCCACACCTGCGGAATTGTCGCAGGCGACCCCACGATGTTATCACCCGACAGGGCGTTCGATTCGACGACCACAACAATTGCAGTTCTCCGTGTCTCTCCGTGCCCCTCCGCGTCCTCCGTGGTCCCACTGTTTTCGGGTCGCCGCAGGCGACCCCCACGACATCTACGCCGCCCCTGCGTCCCTCCGTCCCTGCGTCCCTCCGCACTGGCGCCTCCCTGCGCCCGGGAATAGCTTGAGAGCGCGTCACCCACCCCTGCCACATCTTCCGTGATCCTGATGACTGCTCGCTCCGTCACCCTGTCGGCCATCCTGTTGCTTGCGCTGTCGGGCTGCGGCGGGCACAATGTCCCCGCAGTGGACGCCGAGTATACGGCGGTGCCGGAACCGGCGGGTGCACCCGCCAATGCGTTGACCGCCGACGAGACGCGTCAGGGATGGAAACTCCTCTTCAACGGCTACAACACCGACGGGTGGCGTGGCTGGCGGATGGCCTCGGTCCCCGCGGGATGGGGTGTGGTGGCGGGCGCCCTGATCCCCACCGTCCCCACCGGCGACATCGTTTCGACGGCAGAGTACCGCAACTTCGACCTCCAGTTCGACTGGAAGGCGACGCCCGGCGCACACGGCGGCGTCTACTATCGTGCCGATGAGACGAGCGATGCCATCGGGAAGAGCGCGCCGGAGTTCGAGATCCTGGGCGATTCGCTCCAGGGCAACACGCGCACGCCCTACGATGGTGCCGCTGCCGTGACCGGCGTGTACCGCGATCGGAGCGGTGTGCTCGAACCCTCGGCCCGCTGGAACCACGGCGAGATCATCGTGCAAGGGCGGCACGTGGAGCAGCGGCTCAACGGGGCCAAGGTGTTGGAGTACGTGCTGGAAAGCCCCAGCTGGGTCGATCGGGTGCGCCGCAGCGACCTCGCCCAGTGGCCCCACTACGGGCGCGCACTCTCCGGGCACATCGGCCTGGCGGGGAGCGGAAGCGGCGTGGAGTATGCGAATGTGAAGATCAGGGAGTTGCGGTAGCAGCTATCAGTTGCTCCGAGCGCACCCGGAACTTGTTGAAACCACGTGATCGAAATGGCGTACCCCTGCTGATAGCTGATAGCTGATAGCTGATAGCTGATAGCTGATAGCTGATAGCTGATAGCCCCCTCTCGAGGCCTCCGTGATCAAGACCAAACTCAGCGCACTGATGTTCCTCCAGTACTTCATCTGGGGTGTCTGGTTCGTCACGATGGGCACCTACCTGGGCCAGACGCTGCACTTCAGCGGGCGCGAGGTGGGACTCGCCTACGGCGCCACGGCGATCGCGGCCCTGGTCTCCCCCTTCTTCATCGGGATGGTGGCCGACCGCTTCTTTGCCACCGAGAAGCTGCTGGCGGTGCTGCACCTGCTGGGCGCGGTGGTGATGTGGTACACCTCGACGCTCACCACCTTCGGCGCCTTCTACCCGATGCTGATCCTGTACGCGCTCTGCTTCATGCCGACGCTCTCCCTCTCCAACTCGATCTCCTTCCACCACATCACCGATCCGGCCAAGGAATTCCCCGCCATCCGGGTCCTCGGCACCATCGGCTGGATCGTGGCGGGGACGTTGATCGGCAAGGGGCTCCACGCCGACGCCCTGGTGCTGCCGATGCAGATCGCCGCCGGCGCCTCGGTGCTGCTGGGGCTCTTTTCCCTGGCGCTCCCGCACACGCCCCCCAAGGCGGCGGGCGCCCCCTTCAGCGTCCGCGATGCGCTCGGCCTCGACGCACTCGGCCTCCTCAAGGACCGGTCGTTCCTGATCTTCGTGCTGGGCTCGTTCCTCCTCTGCATCCCGCTCCAGTTCTACTACACCTTTGCCAACCCCTTCCTGAACGAGATCCACGCCCCCGAGCCGGCCTTCATCCAGACCTTCGGCCAGTGGTCGGAGCTCGGCTTCATGCTCCTGCTCCCCTTCTTCCTCCGGAAGTTCGGGATCAAGACGATCATGCTGGCGGGGATGGCGGCGTGGGCGGCGCGCTACTTTGCCTTCAGCGGCGGGAACTCCGGCGACCTGATGTGGCTCATCTACATCGGGATCCTCCTCCACGGCCTCTGCTACGACTTCTTCTTCGTCGCCGGGCAGATCTACACCGATGAGAAGGCGGGGGTGAAGGTCCGGGCCGCGGCGCAGGGCCTCATCAATTTCGTCACCAATGGCGTCGGCTACTTCATCGGCGCCTTCGCCTCGGGGTGGGTGGTGGAGCGCTTCACCACCTGCCAGCAACAGGCGGGAGCCGTCTGTACCCAGGCCTCGCACGACTGGGTCCACATCTGGCAGTGGCCGGCGTTCGGTGCGCTGGCGGTGTTCGTATTGTTCGCGATCCTCTTCCGGCCGAAGTCGGCGCCGGTGGCCAACTAGGAGGGAGTATGGGAAAGCGTCGCGGTTCGCAGGGCGAGGGTCACAGGTCGCAGGACGCAGGTCACGGGTCGCAGGAGACAGGTCGCAGGTCACAGGCCGCAGGTCACGGGTCGCAGGAGACAGTTGGTGCTGTGACTCGCGACCCGCGACTCGCGACCCCCAACGACCTCTCACGTCGTGAATTCGTGCAGGCGAGCGGTGCCGCGGCTGCCGCGTTCACGATCGTTCCGCGCCACGTCCTGGGCGGGAAGGGGTATCTGGCGCCGAGTGACAAGCCGAATGTTGCGTGCATAGGGGCGGGGGGGAAGGGGAGGAGCGATATCGACGGCGTGCGCGATGCCGGCGGCAACATCTACGCCTTTGCCGACGTGGACGACGAGTCGGCGGCCGACGCGTACCGCAGTTATCCCAACGTCCCCCGGTTCAAGGATTATCGGGAGATGCTCGACAAGATGGGGAAGAACATCGACGCCATCACCGTGTCGATCCCCGACCACTCCCACGCCTCCGCCGCGATGCTGGGGCTCCGCGCCGGAAAGCACGTCTTCTGCCAGAAGCCGCTGGCGCGGACCCTCTATGAGGTGCGGACGCTGGAACAGACCGCCGCCGCCAACCCCAAGCTCTCCACCCAGATGGGGAACCAGGGGCACGCGGGGGAAGGGACCCGCGTCGTCCGCGAATGGGTCGAGGCCGGCGTCATCGGCACCGTGCGCGAGGTGCAGTACTGGACCAACCGCCCTATCTGGCCCCAGGGACTCGACCGTCCCCTCGAGGCGTACAACGTCCCGCCGACCCTCGACTGGGACCTCTGGCTGGGGCCGGCACCGGTGCGGCCGTACCATCCATCGTACTGCCCCTTCAACTGGCGCGGGTGGTGGGATTTCGGCACCGGGGCCCTGGGCGACATGGCCTGCCACGGAATGGATGCCGCCTTCTGGGCGCTGGGCTTCAAGTGGCCCACGCGGGTCGAGGCGGAGTGCACCGAGCTCCATCCGGAGAGCGGCCCGAAGAGTTCGCGCATCACCTACTGGTTCCCGGCCAAGGGGAAGTATCCGGAGATCAAGGTGACCTGGCGCGATGGCGGCCTCAATCCCGTGCGACCCACGGGACTCGACCCCGCGCGGTCCTGGCCCATCGCCGATATCGGCGGGCAGATCTGGATCGGAGACGAGGGGACGATGATCGCCGGGATGTACGGCGAGGATCCTTTCCTGGTGGACGCGAAGAAGGACGCCGCGGTGCGCGCCAACCCGCCGGCCAAGAAGTATCCGCGGAGCCCGGGGCACTACGTCGAGTGGATCAACGGAATGAAAGGCGGCCAGAAGCCGATGTCGTCGTTCGACGGCCACGCCGGCCCGCTGACGGAGATGGTGCTCCTCGGCGTGCTGGCGCAGCGGACCGGTGGTCGGCTCGACATCGATCAGTCCACCGGAATGGCGACGAACATCCAGCTGCCGGCGCTGTACTTGAAGCCGGAGTTCAGGAACGGGTGGACGGTATGAGGTAGGGCGCGGTCACTGGCGGCGCAACAGCGGGCGAGAAGCGGGTGAAGAGCGGGCGAGACGGTGGGCGGTGAGAGGGAAGGCGTGAGGGGCGAACGGGCCTTCGATCGGTGGGAGATCGGAGGCCCGTTCCAGTCGCGTCTGTCCGGGATGTTCCTTGGCGCTTACTCCTGAATCTTCGGCGCGGCAGCTGGCGCCGGACAGCCGAGGCGCTGGAGGAGCTGCGTGCCCATGTAGAGGGTGAGGGGGCCGGGGGAATAGACGGCGATCCCGTACCCCTTGGGGCCCGTGCCCGCACCCGGTGGCAAGCTCAGTTGTGCGAGCGTGGCGCCACTCGAATCCACCACGCGCAGCGCGATCGATACGTCCCCGCGATTCGCGAGCGCCAGGCTCCCTCGGCAGTCCCAGTGCGCCGAGAGTGCCCCCGGCCGAAGCGGCGTGTCACCGGGATAGGTGTACGCCAGCTCGGCCCGCGCCTTGCGGGCGACCTCCGTGACCAATCCGCCATCTCCCCGGGCTGCCAGATCCGCGAGGGCCTGCAGAACCTGCGCCCGGGCCTCCGTGTCGTCAGGCCCGCTGCGCCCACTTGGCGAGTCTCGAAGACCGGAGAACCGATGGGATTGGACGATCTGGGCCACATCGAACGTGATCGAGGGCGACACGAAGTGGAGCGCCCCACGCAGGGCCAGCAGTCGGGCAAAGTCCGAGCGGGTCGGTGACTGCGCAACCGACAGCATCGCGGCAAGCACCTGAAGACGATCGTTGCCGGCCCCGCCACCGTCTGGAAGCTCGGACAGCACGGCGTCGCTCAGGGTGGCATCACGCCAGGCGTCGGCGTAGACCGCGCTCGCCTCGTTGGGGCACAGGGCCAGGGTGGCGTACATCCGCCCACGCACGGTCCCGTCAGTGGTGTCGCGCGCGATCCGGGCCACCTCGGGACAGTTCAATGGCGGCAGCGAATCGGCCGTGGTGTCCTGCGCCCCAGCCCGGCCGGGGCCAAGCAGCATGGCCCCGGCAATCAGGCCTATGGTGATCGTCTTCACGGCGAACTCCTCACTTATTGGGGATGTGGGAGTAGTCGAAATTGAACTTGCACCCCAAGGGGACAAGCACCCCATTCCCGTCCAGTGCGATGCCGTTGCGTGAATCATGATCCATCGCGACCGAAGAGTCCCTGGCGATTGCCTTGACCCGAAGCCGGAAGGCAGGCGGATCGAGCACATCGGACGGCGCTGCCAGCGACTCGGCCGCGAACTGGATCAGGGAATCGGCAATGCGGGTGTAGATCGCCGCATCTACCGGATTCCCAGTTTGATACGCGAGTAGACCCGAGTGCAGCCTGCTGCGCTGCGCACAACGCCCGGTGTCGAGGGATCGGCCAGGGCCGACTGGGCTGCGGACAGGGTCCGCTGAACGTAGTCGGGCGGCAGAGCCGGACCGGCCAGGGCTGGAAGCCCATGGACTTTCCCGAAGGCACACGCTCCGTACGGCGGCGCGTGCATCAAGTCGCGGTTTATGACGATCAGGGACAGACCTAGATCATCGAGCAGGATATGGAACGCGTACACGCGAGCCAACGTCGCCGCTCGGGGATCACTCGCCACCTGCAACGCCGCTCCCCAGAGCTCGGGGGCCTGGTATCCCTGAACGTCGTCGAGCAACCCTTCGAGCGCCACGGTATCGTCGCTCTGCCGGAGTGCGAGCACCAGACCGCCGAGCACTTCGCCCGCCTGCGGGCAGGCGCCGATGATCCCGACGGCCCACGCGTGCTTCGGCGCCGGCTCTCCGGTACGCAAGACTTGTTCGGCCAGGGGGCAATCGTTACGGAGCCTCACCTCCCGAGGGTCCGCCTGGGCGGCGACGGGGCGCGCCCCCCCGAAGGCCAGCAACCCGCCCAACAAGATCACCGCCCCAGGCCTCGGCAGCGGCCTGATCGCCTTACTCGTTGTTGTACGGGTCATTGACTCGCTCGAAGCAAAAGATGGACACGCTGCAAGGACGAGATGATGCGGGGTGGCCGCAGGCCACCCCCTACGGCGTCATCGTCACCGCGGCCCGTGGGTCGCCGCAGGCGACCCCCACATCTGCGCCCGCCTATGCCCCCACCTCGCACACCACCACTGAACAGATCGGGTCTGGTTTCTGCGGTGGGAGCGATATCCTCACTCCATCCGGCACCTTCTGCGCGACCAGCGGGGAGTGATCGGCGAGGAGATAGGCGCGCTGGACCGGCTTGTCGGTGAGTGGAATGGTGACCGAATCGCTCCAGTCGGTGATGAAGAGATTGAGCTTGCCGAGCTGGGAAGTGACGCGACAGGGCGCATTGGCGAAGGGGGAGGCGGTCGACCCGTGGATGGCCCCGCCGTTCACCGACATCCACTTCCCCAGCTCCGCCAGGCGCTGGACGCTCTCGTCGGGGAAGGTGCCGTCGGGTCTGGGGCCGATGTTGAGGAGGAGGTTCCCCCCCTTCGACGCCGTCTCGGTCAGGAGCCCGATCAGCTGTGCCGTGCTCTTGAAGTTCTTGTCCTTCGCGTTGTAACCCCAGTTCCCGTTCATCGTGATGCACGACTCCCAGTCCACTCCCGGCCACCCGGTGGCGGGGACCTCCTGCTCCGGGGTCCTGAAGTCGCCGATCTCGTGCGCCACCTTCACCGGTGACCACCCCTCCACCCGGTTGTTCACGATCACGTTCGGCTGGAGCTTCTTGCAGTGATCGTAGAGCGCCTGGCCCATCTCGTGGGTCCAGGTCCCCTCCCAGTTCCCGTCGAACCACATCACTCCGATCTCGCCGTAGTTGCGCAGGAGTTCCGCCACCTGCCCGTGCAGGTATTGACGATACCGTTCGAAGGATGCGTTGCCGACCGGTCGAGTAGCGGCTTCCCAGTCGCGCCTCGGCAAATAGTCTGGGTGATGCCAGTCCATGATCGAGTGATACCAGCATTGCACCAGGCCCTGGCGACGCACCGCCGTCGAGAGGTCGCGCATCACGTCGCGCTTCCAGGGGGTGGAACGGATGCAGAAGTCGGTGAGCTTCGAATCGAAGAGGCCGAAGCCGTCGTGATGCTTGGTGGTGATGGTGACGTACTTCATCCCCGCGTCCCGGGCCATCGTGGCCCACGCATCGGGATCGAAGCGGGTCGGGTCGAACCGCCCCACCAGCTTGTCGTACTCGCCGATCGGAATGTGGGCGTTGTTCCTGATCCACTCGGCGTAGTCGTCGCGTCCGCCCCAGGAGCCGGCGAGGATCGAGTAGAGCCCCCAGTGGATGAACATCCCGAAGCGCGCCTCCCGCCACCAGGTCATCGAGTCGGCGGGTTGCGGCGGGAGGATCGTGGCCCAGAGATCGCCGGGGCGGCGGATGGGGATGGCGAACGCCCCGGCGGCGAGCGCGGAGGACTTGAGGAAGGTGCGGCGGTTCGAGTGCATTGGGGCTCCGGACGGGGACGCTGAGGTCAGTATCTCAAGCACCGTGGGACCACGGAGAGCACGGAGTTACACAGAGAGGCACGGAGAAAAGCCACTTTGATGTGGCGAGACCAGAGGAGCTTTGACCGGGAGACCACAACACACGCAAGCACCGTGGGACCACGGAGAGCACGGAGTTACACGGAGAGGCACGGAGAAAAGCCACTTTGACGTGGCGAGACCAGAGGAGCTTTGACCGGGAGACCACAACACACGCCGTTCTCCGGGTATCTCCGCGCCCCTCCGTGTCCTCCGTGGTCCCACACCCCATCGTGACGAAGACGCTGAGAGGGTGAGGAGAGAGGGTCAGGGGGCAAGGGACCTTACCACCCGCAGCGCTTCACCCACATGTTCCGTTGCGCTGAAGAGATGTGAGAACACCCCGCGGATGATTCCGGCGCGGTCGATGATGAAGGTGGTGCGCGCCGGGATGAAGAGCAACTGACGGCCCACCCGGTAGCGCTTGCGGACGGCACCATCCCGATCGGACAGGAGCGTGAACGGCAGCCGGTGATGCGCCGCGAACTCCGCGTGCGACACCACCGAGTCGCCACTCACGCCGATCACCTCGGCGCCTGCCGCGGTGAAGACCTCATACTCGTCGCGGAAACGACACGCTTCCGCGGTGCAGCCGTGGGTCTCGTCATAAGGGTAGAAGTAGAGGACGACGACCTGCTTCCCCAGGAACGACTGCAGGGAGACCGGCGCACCCAGCTGATCAGAAAGGGTGAAGTCGGGGGCACGGGTGCCGAGGGAGAGGGGCATGGAGAGAAGATAGACGCGTGGGGTGCGTGGGGTGCGTGGGGCGCACGGGCGCATGGACGCACGCAGCCTGTTGTGTAGGGGGTGGCCTGCGGCCACCCCGGGCGCGCGGAGCGTGAAATCCAATGGAACCGTCCCGACGCGGAGCGTAGCGAAGCGGAGGGACCTGCCCCGCCGGCTTCCGACGCCGGCTGAGCAGGTCCCTCGGTCGCTACGCTCCCTCGGGAAGGTTCCGTGTGCTATCGCCTTCCACGCGCCCACGCGCCCACGCGTCTACGCGTCTACTTCATCCACCGCTCCAGCCACTCGAAGCTGGCGTGCTCGATGAGCAGGAAGCTCTGGAGGTTGTACGCGGCGCCGTGGTGTCCCGGCGGATAGATCCGCAGGTCCACGTCGTGGCCGGCGTTGGCCATCGCGGTCAGGAGCTGCATCGTATTCTGCGGGTGGACGTTGTCGTCCATCATCGAGTGGATGAGGAGCAGGTGCCCGGTGAGCCGCGGCGCCAGGACCACCGCCGAACTCGAGTCGTACCCCGCCAGGTTGTCGGAGGGGAGGCTCATGTAGCGTTCGGTGTAGATGTCGTCGTAGAGCCGCCAGTCGGTCACGGCGGAGTTGGCGACGCCCACGGTGAAGAGCTCGGGATAGCGGGCCATCGTGTAGACGGTGCTGTAGCCGCCGTAGCTGGTCCCCATGATGGCGATGTGCTTGCCATCGACCCAGGGCTTGGTCTCCAGGTACCTGGCTGCCTCGGCGAAGTCGTGGCTTTCCCACTCACCCAGGTGCTTGTACACCACCTTCATGAACGCGCTGCCGTAGTTGTTGGTGCCCCGGTTGTTGAGCCCCACCACGATATACCCCTGCTGGGCCAGCCACTCGCTGAACCCGCTGCCACCCCACGAGTTGTAGACCTCCTGCGAGCCGGGACCGCCGTACACGGCGAAGACCACCGGGTAGCGCCTGGTCGAGTCGAAGGGCACCGGCAGCACCAGCGAGCCGTCGAGCTTGACCCCATCGGAGGTGGTGAAGCTGAAGAGCGTGTTCGGCGAGTACGCGTGTGCGGCCACCCACGCGGTCACCTTGGCGTTGTCCTCGAGCGTCTTGAGCTTCTTGCCGCTGGTGGCCCACAGCTCCACCTGGCGCGGCGTGCTCACCGACGACCAGCGATCGATGTAGTACTGCGTATTGGGCGAGAGGTCGATGATGTGGTTCCCCGCCGAGGTGGTGAGCCGGTGCGGGTGGCTGCCGTCGAACCGGATCGAGTAGAGCTGGCGTTCCAGCGGCGTCGCCTCGGTGCCGGTGTAGTAGATGGTGTGGGTCCTGGTGTCGGTCCCCTCGATCCTGGTGGCCTCCCACTTGCCGCGGGTCACCTGGTTCAGGAGCTTGCCGCTGTAGTCGTAGCGGTAGATGTGCTGGTAGCCGTCGCGGTCGGAGAGCCAGAAGAACTCCCGCGTCCCCTCGGGGAAGGAGAGCATGTCCTGCACGCCGGCGTAGAAGTCGAAGATGTCGATCCAGGTGCTGGAGCGGTCGGTCATCACCAGGCGCTTGCCGCCGGTGGTGACGTTGAAGAAGAAGAGGTGCATCTCGTGCTGGTGCCGGTCGAGGGTCACCACCGCCAGCGTGTCCTTCTCGCTGGTCCAGTAGATGCGCGGGATGTAGGTGTCGGGACCCAGGCCGGTGTCGAGCCACACCTGCTTTCCGGTCCGGACGTCGGAGACGCCGATCCGGACGGTGGGGTTGGAATCGCCGGGCTGGGGGATGCGGATGGTGTCCCACACCGGGTGCACGCCGGCGTAGTCGGAGAACTGCACCATCGGCTCCGGGCCCTCATCGAGCTGCCAGTACGCCAGGTAGCGATCATCGGGCGACCAGTTCCACGCCTGCGCCAGGCCGAACTCCTCCTCGTACACCCAGTCGAAGTGCCCGTTGTAGACGGTGCCATGGGCATCGCTGGTGAGACGCGTCTCCTTCCCCGACGCCAGGTCGTAGACGTACATGTCGCCGCCGCGCTCCAGGCCCAGCGTCTTCCCGTCCGGGGAGAGCTCGGCGGTGCGGGCGCCCTTGGCCGCCGGCCGCAGGGTGTGATCGGCGAGGGAATAGACGAAGTAGTCGGAGATGCCGCTGCGGCGATAGATCTGCTTGAAGTTGGCCTGGAAGACGAGGTACTTGGAATCCTGCGACCACTCGAACGACCGGTACTCGAAGGGCTCGGTGGTGCCGGGGAAGGTGAGTCCCTTGGCGGAGAAGAGCAGGGTGTCGGCCCCGGTGGCGGGATCGGTGGCGCGGATCTCCTCGCCATCCTTGCCGCGGGTGATGTAGCTGTAGCGCGCCCCGCCGTCGATCCAGTTCACGTTGGCGGGACCGTTGGAGCCGTTGAGGGCGCCACCCGCCTTGACCGCGTCATCGAGGCTCGCAAAGCGGGCCTTTTCCTGCGCGGCAGCAGGGAGCGAGAAGAGCGCGCCCGCCAGGACGGCGAGCGTCAGCGTACGGATGTGGCGCATCAGGTTGGTGCCTCGGTTGGGGTCGAGCAAGTTACGGGTCAGGGTGTCGAAAAGTTACGAAGAGGTGTGTGGGACCACGGAGGGCTCGGAGGGGCACGGAGATTCACGGAGAACTGCATCTCTTGTGGCCTTGCAGGCGGAACCCCGTTCGCGAGACCACACTATCAGGTAGTCCTCCGCGCCTCTCCGTGTGCTCCGAGCCCTCCGTGGTCCCACATCCACAGTCACGGCCGCCAGGTGCCTCTGGCCACCTTCGGTACGAAGTCGTCCACGGCGCTCGGGCGATAGGTCAAGGTCTTCCCCTGCTCGGC
>DASSGV010000105.1:0-6880 GCA_035693225.1 Gemmatimonadales bacterium
GTGCGCGTTGAGCATCGTCCAGCCCATCACGGCAAGGGTCAGCCCGCCGGCGACCTGCAGCACCGGCAGGGTGATGCCGAAGAACTTGAGGATCGCGGCCCCGAGGAGCTCGACCACCGCGATGAAGATCACCATGTTGAAGGCGATGCGGCGCGCCATCCGGCGGTACACCTCCGGCGGCTCATCGCCCACGACGTTCATCAGGATCAGCGCGGAGCCCAACGGATTGAGCAGCGGCAGCAGGGCCCCGAAGGCCAGCGGCACGAACTTGAGGGCGGCGTGGGTCATCGTGGCAGCTTCTCCGGCATGCGTCGGGCAGGAAAGATAGACCGAGGGTCATGCCCTAGTGCAGCAGATCCCCATACTCGGCCCGCAGCCGCCGGGCGATCACCACCGCATCGCCCTTCGGCGCGACGGGCAAGCGGGTGTCTGCGTGCGACCACCCCTGCTCCCAGGTGCACATCGCCCTGGCGAAGGGAGCCCGGTGGAACGGCACCCCGGTCGCAAGCGAATGATCGAGCCCGGCAAAGAACGCCTTCCAGCGCGGCAGGAAGTACGAGGAGAACATCCCCGCCCATTCCTTGAACGCGTACAGGTTGAGGTCGTCGTTCTGGCCCTCGGTGCACTTCGTACCCCACAGCGTGATGATGTTCCGCGCATTCCACTCATACAACCGCCGCTCGGCGTCGGTATGCCCCCACTGCCGGGCCGCGTCGACCCAGCGCCCCAGCAGGAACTCCTTGCGGGTGCCCACCAGGGTGTCGAGGTCACCCAACGGGCCGATCACCCGTGACTCCGCGGCCGCGAGCGCCGGGCGATCCTTGCGGGTGTACGCATCCTGCACCTGGGTCACGAGTGGAATGGCCAGTTGGCCCAGGACCTGGCGCGTGAGATTGACGACATCGTAGCGGTAGTTGTCGTTGGCGCCGAGGGCGGGGGCCGCGCTCAGGAGGGAATCGAGCGCCTCGATCAGCACCTTCTCGTCATACGGTGCCACCGGCTCGGAGCGGTATGGCGTGCCGCGGGTGTAGAACTGCGGGCGCTCCGCCAGGAAGTTCCCGGTCTGGGCGCCGGAGCGGAACGCCGTCTCCAGCAGGCGTTGCCACGCGTACCAGGCGGCGGAGTTGGCGGCGCCGTAGCGGCGGGTGATGTAGTCGTGGGTCCGTCGGTCGAGGTCGGGCACGCTGTCGCGCCAGATCTGGTCCATCACCAGGTCGGGGACGATCGGATTGGTCCCCAGTCCCTCCATCATCATGCCGAGACCCACCATCTGCCCGTGCACCGGACTCCGGAGGGCGCTGTCGAGGTTCCGGAGGATGGCGGGGAGGTCGCCGTTGACGCTGGTCTTCCCGCCGAAGTTGTAGAGCACGTTCCAGACCCACGGCTTGCCGTAGAATGCGTGGCGCGCCTGCCACACCGGGTGTCGGTCGCCCCAGAGGTCGAGCACCACCATCCGATCCTCGGGCACTGCACCGAGGAACGCCTCGGCCTCTGGGTCCTGCCAGAATTTCGTCTGGTAGTAGAGGAACCACCCTTGCAGGAGCCAGACCGCCTTCGGGTCCGCGCTCGCCATCGAGGAGTAGATGGCGTGGCCCATCCCCGCCAGGAAGGTGGAGTCGTTCGACGGCGGGTCGATCTCGTTGAACGGATCGGCGGCATAGAGATGATCGGTGCCGTAGAGTTCGGTCTGGCGTTCGATGAAGCGCCGACCGATGCGCTGGAAGAGCGGATCGAGCGGGTCGAGGAACCAGGTGCCGCTGAACCCGGCCGACCAGTCACCGGTCCGGTGGATGCGGGCAGCGGGGAATACCTGGGTGATCGACCCGGGCACGTGGCCGGTGAATCCCTGCAGCACCGGCGTCATTCCCAGGGCGCGTTCGCGGGCGAGGATCTGACGCTCAAGGGTGATGTGGCTGTCGATCCAGGAGTCGGGGAGAGGGCCGCCGAGGCCATCGATGTTCCCCATCCAACCCCAGGGGAGGTAGGCGGGGCCCACCAGGAATGCGGAGATCTGCGCGTGTGAGAAGCCGAGGTCGGTGAGCGTCGCGCGCCAGACCGCTTCCTGCCCCGTGACGGCGAGGGGGGTGTTGATCCCCTTGAGCGCCATCCAGTCGATCATCCGCTGCCAGTCGGGCCAACCCCACCACGCCATCGAGTAGGAGAAGGTGCAGTAGTTGAAGAAGTATCGGATGTGGTACGGGGTGGTGATGCGGATCGGGGCAGGGACCGGCGGAAGCGCGCCCAGGTGGATCGGCTGGAGCGGGAGGGAGACGTTCACCCCGGCCACGTGTTCGAGATACCAGTTGAGCGCCGACGCGATCGCGACGCCGGACGATCCGCGGAGGACCACGTGGCGGCCCTCCTCTGCCACCTCGAAGACGTCGCGGCCGGCGCTGTCGGGGATGGCGGCGAGCCGGAAATCGGCGGCGTGGCCGGGGACCACCCGTGCGATCAACGCCCTGACTGCGGCCAGGTCCGCGCGGGGAGCGGCGGCGGGGCGCTGGGCAGTGGCCGCCGATGCGAAGAGTGTGGCTGCGAGGGTGAGTGCCGTACGGGAAGGTCCCATTTACTTCCGCCCTTGGAGACGCGCCTCGGCGATCGTGGGCTCGAAGAGCTCGATCGGATTGCCGGAGGGATCATCGACGATGACCTGTTTGCCACCCACCCCGGTGATGACGTCGCTGCGAAGGTGCACTCCCGCCGAGCGCAGGCGGGCCACCAGGGCCGCGATGTCCGGCGTCTCGATCGCGAAGCGATTCCAGCCGCCGGGTGCTGGCGTCTGGCCGTCCGGCAGCGACTGCCCGCCGCCGCCCATCGGGTTGGGGGCGCTCAGGACCAGCCGGAGGTCGCCCCGGGAGAGCATCGCAAAGGGCGGGGCCGGGTGCATCACGAGCGTGAAATCGAGGTGTGTCGTGTAGAACGCGATCGCCGCGTCGACATCGTGGACGATGTAGCGGACCTGGACGGTGGCCATGTCAGGGGACCTCGGGTGAGCCGGTCGCCGCCGGTCGATCGTCGGCGAGCACGGAGTAGACTGCATGATCGCGGAATGCACCGCCGATCCAGTGCGACTGACGGCGGATGCCCTCCAATCGGCCGCCGACCCGTTCCGCGACCCGGCGCGACGCCTCGTTCTCAACCCGGCATTGGAATTCCACGCGGTTGACCTGCCGCTCGGCAATGAGGAACCGTATCGCCATCTGCGTCGCCGTGGTGGCCAGGCCCGATCCCCGGGCGCTCGCGGCAAGCCAGTACCCGAGCTCCGCCACCCGGTGCACCGGATCGAGGGACCAGCACGGCACGCCACCGAGCAGCGTATCTCCTCGCCACAGCCCCCAATGGAAACCCCGGCCTGCCTCCTCGGCGTCGAGTGCGCGCCCGATGAACGCTCGCGCATCGTCGGAAGTGCGAAGGGTGCCGGACCAGCGGAGCCACTGATCGAATGTGGCGCGGTCGGCATCGAGGACACCGAGCAGGACCGGTCCATCATCCAGGCCAAGCGTCCGGAGGCGGGTGTCCGGTGTGCAGGGCAATTCCACGCTACCCCCTGGTGATCCGGATCCGTGACCCATCCACCATGCCATCGCCACAGTGCGCGTTCTGCACGGTCAGTTCGTCAGACCGCGCGTCGCGCCTGTCGGGTCAGGGTGCGGGCGGTGAAGAAGATCGCCAGCGCCGAGACGATCGGGCCGACGCCGAAGACGCCGATCAGTCCGCAGAGGTTGCCGGACGATGCCGACGAGCAAGCGGCAAAGATCCCCGCCATCGTGCCGCCAACATATCCCGCGACGGCGGCAGCAGCGATCAGGGCAATGTAGCGGAAGATGGAGAGCGCCAGCTTGGGCTCAGGAGCGCTGCGGTAGCCGGCGTAGAAGATCGGCACGGCGATCAACGCGCCGAGGAAGAGCAGCGGGATCACCGGTGTGAATACCCGTATCAGCGTCTCCATCGTGCTCCCGTGGGAATGCGCCGATTGGAAATGAAGGGAAGGAGGCCCCGAACGCAACACGGGGGCGCCGGTCGGCACCCCCGCGTCGCATTTCGGTCGACCACGGTGTTGAGCTTCAGGGCCGGAGTGCCTGGATGAGGGGCAAGTCCCGGAACGTGAGGCCGATGACGCCGAGGACGAGCATCGCGGACGCGATTCCCGCGCGGGAGATCAGCGCCGTGCGATACGGGTCGTCCACTCACTTCCCTGCGGGTGGCAAGGCATTCGAGCCGTCCGACCACTGGCGCACCGGGATGAGGATCGTCACGAACGGGGCGTCCGACACCGCCGACGAACCGTCGATGACGGGCCCGCTCCCGTCGCCGGCGCCGAAGGTGGAGGCGGAGAGCGCCTTAGTGTAGAAGAACATCAGGTGGGGCTTCCAGTGCGGGTTCGCGTCGCTCAGGTACTGCTCGGGTGAGAGCATATAGGCCATGGCGCCGGGGGCGGGCGCCGGGAACTGATGCGATGCATAGGCCCGCGTGGTACGCGCATCGGCTTCGGCCGGCGTGGCGCCACCCAGGATCCACTCCATCCGCTTGAGCCACATCGGAAGGATCGTCCGCGTGCCCGGAGCGTTGAAGCATTGCGGCGCGCTGATCTTCACGTTCCAGAGGTTCGGGTCATCGCTCGGCGCCGCGAAGGAGCGGAAGACGGCGCAGGTGAAGCCATCGCTCCCGTGCACCGCCTCGACGAAGCCGGAACGGGTCATCACCAGGATGGTCGCGGAATCGGTCACGCCCTTCGGTGCCGCGGTCCGCGCCAATGCGATCTCGGCGGCGCGGTCGGGCATCAGCCAGGGGCCGAAATCCTTGGGTTGCTGGGCGGCGAGGGGGAGGGCGGTGACCAACAGGCAGAGCGTGGCGAGCGTCGGCTGTCTCACGGGGATATCCTGCTGATCGGGGAAGGGGGCCGGTCCTGCTGGTCACCTGAAGACGATCTGTGGAGCCCTCCGTTGCACAACGGTCACCGGCGCCGGGTCGACGCGCTGTTGTGCACAGCCGCCTCACGGATCAGCGCCTTGAGCGCGGTCTCATTGATCTTCTCGTCCTGCCGGAAGTCGATGGCTCGCCGCGTCGCCCCTTCGAGGCTCGAGTTGAAGAGTCCCGCCGGGTCCTTGAGCGATGCGCCGTGCATGAACGTCATCTTGACCACCTGCTTGTACACCTCACCGGTGCAGACGATCCCGTCGTGGGACCAGACCGGGACCGCCCACTTCCACTCCTCGGTGATCCCGGGATCGGCCTGCTTGATCAGGATGCGGAGCTTGGCGAGGGTCTTCCCCCGCCAGTCAGGGTACTCCCTGATCCGTCCGTCAATGAGCGCGGAGGCGTCTTCCGCGCCCTTCGGTGAACTCTTTTTCATCGTTCCTCAGCGGCGGGACTGGATCAGCTTCCAGCCATTCCCCGACGGGTCGCGGAAGCCGGCATCCACGGTGCCGTAGCGGTCCACCGGCTCCTGGGTGAACTCGACTCCCTTGGTGCGCAGGCGATCGTACGTCTTGCGGCAGTCGTCCACCACCATCACGAGCGGCGGCATCGCTCCCTTGGCGACGATGGATTTCACCGACTGCGCCGTCCCGGCATCGAGCACCGGGGGCCCGGGAGTGAAGAGCCCGAGCTGGAACGACGGCTGCTCCGGGTGCTGGACGGTGAGCCAGCGATACTCCCCGTTCTTGACATCGGTGTGGATCTTGAAGCCCAGCTTCTCCACGTAGAACGCTACTGCCTCATCCTGGTCGCGTACATAGACGCCGACCACTTCGACACCCTGGCTCATCGAGCCCTCCTTGTTGGTGGCCCGATAGTACGCTTTCCCTCCCGCCGGCGCTTCTCCGAAACTGCGGTCGTCAGATGGGGGCGGTGGGCGGCCTTGAGGACGCAATCCGGCACCCCGCCGCGCCCCTGGCCCGGGATCTTCCCGCGGCTGCGAACGCTCGTCGGGTTTTCGCCGGTGATGTCCCGGAAGGTGCGGCCGAAGGTGCCGAGGCTCTCCCACCCGGTCTGGAAGGCGATCTCGGTAATGGAGAGCTCGGTCTCCCGGAGGAGGGTCGAGGCGCGCTCGATCCGGCGGGTCAGGAGATAGCGGTGCGGCGGAGCGCCGAACGCTTGCTTGAAAGAACGGGCAAAGTGCGCCTGGGAGACGCCGCTCACCTTGGCCAGGCGCGATACCGGCCACTCCTCGTGCGACGCGGCATCCATCCGGTCCCTCGCGCGGAGGAGCCGGCGGAGGAGTTCGGGGTCCTGGTCGGGGATCTCAGACACTCCATGCCTCGTGTCATCCGTCACTCTGCACTTCTTGTCGGCCATTCCGGAACCTGCCGGGCCGATTCGCCAGGCGCAAGCGCGTCTTCTGGCTCGACGTGAAGCGCCACGAACTCGCCGGTCGGTACATCCACCAAGTCTCGGCCCAGCGGGACGCGGCCACGGCACGGCTCAAAGCGTTCGTGGAGAACGATCGGGAATAGCTCCCTCCCGACGCACTCTTCCTCACCCCCGACCCCCTCTCCCTCGCGGCGACTCGCGCTCCGCGCTCGTGTAGCCGCTTCGGTCGCACGCCTGTGGAGAGGGGGAGCTCGTTCGAGTCAAAGCCCTTCAGGGCGCCATGCCGATCCTTCGACTACGCTCAGGACAGGGCGGCGGCTCCTGTCCTGAACTTGCCGAAGGATCAGGCGCCGGGGGCGATGCCACCTCTTCGTACGGAACAAAGGGGCGGCCTTAGGGCCGCCCTTAGCGGGTTGGGGAAATTGGTGCCGCATTGCCGGCGGCTCAAGCCGCCTCTCGGCGTGGCGCCCTGAAGGGCTTGATGGGGAATCCTGCCGGGCGCCGCTGCTGCGGGATCCAGGCGATGGCAAGGCACGGGCGTGACGGAGCCGGACTCTCGCTCGGGGTG
>DASSGV010000106.1:0-4777 GCA_035693225.1 Gemmatimonadales bacterium
GCGTATGGGCCGCCACCGGTGCGGCTCCTGCTGGAGCTGCACCTGACCTACGCCGATGGCCACGAGGATGTGGTCACCAGCGACAGCAGCTGGAGGACGGCGCCGAGCCCGGTGCTCCTGTCGGAGATCTACGACGGTGAGGCCTATGACGCCCGCCTGGAGCAGCCGGGATGGGACCGCCCCGGATTCGATGCGTCCCGTTGGCACCCGGTGATCGAATTGCCCCCGGTCGCGATCACGCTCCAGCCGCAGGCGATGCCCCCGATCGAGGAGACCGATTCGGTGCTGCCGGTCAAGCGGTGGTCGCCGAAAGCGGGGGTGTACGTCTTCGACCTGGGACAGAACATCGCCGGATGGGCGCGGCTCCACGTCCGGGGCCCCGCAGGGGCCCGGGTGCAGATGCGGTTTGCCGAGATCCTCGATCCCGATTCCAGCGGCAACATCACCCAGATCAACCTCCGGACCGCCAAGGCGACCGATACCTACATCCTGGGCGGCCGAGGTGCCGAGACCTTCACGCCGCACTTCACCTATCACGGATTCCGCTACGTCGAGGTCACGGGCTATCCCGGCGTGCCGCCGATGGGTGCGGTGACGGGGATCGTGGCCCATACGGCACTTCCGGAGACCGGCACCTTCGTCACCTCCGACGCAATGCTCAACCGGCTGTACCAGAACATCATCTGGACCCAGCGCGCCAACCTCTACAGCGTGCCGACCGACTGCCCCCAGCGTGATGAGCGGATGGGATGGATGGGAGATGCGCAGGTCTTCTGGCGGACGGCGAGCTACAACATGGATATGGCGGCGTTCGGCGAGAAGTGGCTCGCCGACGTGCGGGACGGGCAGACCACCGCCGGATGCTTTCCCAACTTCGCCCCCAACTTCCTCGGCGTCCTTTCCTGCGGCGCACCGGGGTGGGCCGATGCCGGTGTCATCATCCCGTGGACGGCGTGGCGCCAGTATGGCGACACCGCGGAGATCGACCGGCACTGGGAGGCGATGGAGCGCTACCAGGCGTTCATCGCCGATTCCAATCCCGGTTACCTCTGGACCCACCGGAAGACGACCGAGTTCGGCGACTGGCTCCCGGCCGGGAGCACCACCTCCTGGGGACAGACCAACACCGACCTGATCTCATCGGCGTTCTGGGCGTATGACGCCGAGCGGATGGCGCAGATGGCCAGGGCTACGGGGCGAGTGGCGAGGGCGGCCCATTACGACTCGCTGGCGGGCCGGATCCGCACCGCCTTCGACAGCGCCTACATCCTCCCCGATGGAAGGGTGGGCGCGCCCTTCACCAATGCCGACAGCATCCACACCGACTACACCCAGACGGCGTCGGTGCTGGCGCTGCATTTCGGCCTCGTCCCCGATTCACTCAGGGCGCGCGTGGTGGCACATCTCGTCGACGAGATCCGCGGCCACGGCGGCCACCTCACCACCGGCTTCCTCGGCAGCTCGTTCATCCTTCCCGTCCTGTCCGATGCCGGGCGGGACGACGCGGCATTCGAGCTCCTCTTCAACCAGACCTTTCCCTCCTGGCTGTACGAGGTGAAGGCGGGGGCGACCACGACGTGGGAGCGTTGGAATGGTGACCACGGCAACCCCGAGATGAACTCCTACAGCCACTACGCCTTCGGTGCGGTGGGCGAGTGGCTCTTCCGGTATCTGGCCGGGATCGACGAGGCACCAGATGCCGTGGCGTTCGACCGGATCGTGATCCATCCGCGCTGGAGCGCACAACTCGACTCGGTGCGGGCGACGTATCGTTCCGCCCGTGGGCCGATCACCAGCGGCTGGGTGCGGCAGAAGGACGGGAGTGTGGTGGTGAGCGGCAGGATTCCCGCCAACACCACTGCTATGGTGATGCTGCCGGGCTGGAGGGCTCCCCGGGAGATCGAGGCAGGGGCGTTCCGGTTCGTAGCAAGACAATAAGGCGGGCGCTGAATGGCGGGCCCTATAGGGCCCGCCCTATGATGATTCGTGCCCGCCCGTCACCACGTAGGTGACGGTGTCCCACGCGTTCCGTACGCCGATCAGGAGCAGGCCAAGAGCGCAGCCGCCGATCACCAGGAGCGCGGTCCCCGGATAGGCGGGGACGCAGAGGGCGGCGACGGTGAAGATGCCGTAGACCACCGCCGGAATCAGGATGTACCACATCCAGTCCTCACGATCGGCAGCATACTCCGATTGCCGGCGGGCTCGGCGAATGACGATGAACCCATAGCAGAGTCCTGCCAGGCCGCAGAGCACGAGTGCGACCGACGCGGTGCCGAGGGTGCGCCAGGGGACGCTCATCAGCGCCGAGATGAGGAGGGCGCCCGACAAGTGTACGACCGTCGGTGTCCCGAAGGCGTTGAGGGTGTCCCGCGAGGCCTTCACCTGACGATCGGCGATCAGCGTGAGCACCACGAACTGGAGACCGACGAGGGCACCGCCGGACCCGCCGACGATGACATAGAAACTCTCCCACCCGGAGAGGACGAGCGTGTCAGCAACGACCATTGGGCGTTCTCCTCCGGAGGTCTAGCTGGAAATGCCTTCGGGGCCGTGAGCCACCTTCCGCATCAGCGCCCGACCATACTGGCGAGGTGGGCGGGATAGCGCTCCCCCTGCAAGGTGATGGCGGCGGCCGCAGTATCGATCTCACGCAAGTCGGTGGCGGTGAGCTCGAGCGCCGTTGCACCGATGTTCTCTTCGAGTCGAGAGAGCTTCGTGGTCCCGGGGATCGGCACGATCCACGGTTTCTGCGCCAGGAGCCAGGCCAGAGCCACCTGCGCCGGCGGTGCCCCTTTGGCCGCGGCGACCTTGCCCAGGAGATCCACCAGCGCCTGGTTGGCCTTTCGATTCTCCGGCGTGAAGCGGGGAACGATGTTCCGGAAATCGTTGCTGGAAAACTTGGTGTCGGCGGTGATGGTGCCGGTGAGGAACCCCTTGCCGAGAGGGCTGAAGGGGACGAAACCGATGCCGAGCTCCTCGAGCGCGGGGATCAGCTCCGCCTCCGGCTCCCGCCAGAAGAGCGAATATTCGCTCTGCAGCGCCGTGACGGGCTGGACGGCGTGCGCACGGCGAATGGTCCCGACCCCCGCCTCCGACATCCCGAAGTGCTTCACCTTCCCTGCCGCGATCAGCTCCTTCACGGCCCCGGCGGTCTCCTCGATCGGCGTTTCGGGATCCACCCGGGGCTGGTAGAGGAGATCGATCGCCTCGATCCGCAGGCGCTTGAGCGAGGCGTCGACGACCTCGCGGATGTGGGCAGGGGTGCTGCTCAATCCCCGCTCGCCGCCGGCGGGAAAGGTGAATCCGAACTTGGTGGCGATGACCACCTTGTGGCGGATCCCCTTGAACGCCTCGCCGAGGAGCTCCTCATTGGTGTAGGGGCCGTACGCCTCCGCGGTATCGAAGAAGGTGATCCCGCGATCCACGGCGGCGTGGAGGAGCTTGATCATCTCCCGCTTGTCGCCGGGAGGGCCAAAGCCGTGGCTCATTCCCATGCAGCCGAGTCCGAGTGCCGAGACCTTGAGGCCACTTCGGCCGAGCGTACGTGTCTGCATTGTGCCACCTCTCACACGGAGACCGACGGGCGCGTCCAGAACCTGGGCGCGCCGGTCTGGTCGAAGGATCCTCAAGGAACGTACCTTTTAGAGGCGTCCTCGTGCCACCCCGCCACGGAAAGACGAATGCCGACCGCGACTACCATCCGCCCTGCCCTTCCCACCGATCTCCCCGCTGTCGGACGCCTCGGCGCCCTCCTGGTCAAGACCCATCACGACTTTGACTCCCAGCGCTTCATTGCGCCGATGCCGGGGACGCCACAGGGGTACGCCAACTACCTCGGCACGCAGCTCAAGGAGGAGCGGGTCATTGTCCTGGTGGCGGAGCGGGAGGGTGCGGTGGTGGGGTATGTCTATGCCGGACTCGAAGGGATGGACTATATGGCGCTCCGCGGACCGGCGGGAGCCATCTACGACGTGGTGGTGGATCCCACGGCGCGGCGGCAGGGGGTTGGGCGGCAACTCTTGGACAAAGCGGTGGAAAACTTGAAAGAGAAAGGGGCGCCGCAGATCGTCCTGTCGACCGCGGCAAAGAACGACGAGGCGCAGCGGCTCTTTGCGAAGGCGGGGTTCCGTGCGACGATGATCGAGATGACGCTGAGCTTGTAACCACGTCATCCTGAGGGACCTTCAGGCCCCGAAGGATCGGCCGGCGTCAGACACCCGCAGTCCCCCAATGCTGCTCCTCACCCCCCATCCCCCTCTCCACGTTCGTGGAGAGGGGGCGTTTCCAGGCGCCGATTTCCGGGCGCCCGCGTTCGGGCGCCTGATCCTTCGCTGCGCTTCCTTCGCAACGCTCAGGACAGGCCGGACAAGAGGCGCCTCTCTGGAAGTCGCCCTGAAGGGCTTACCGGTCGGGCGGCACCGGGTCTGATCCGGGGGGGAGCCGGCGGCGACCTATTCCCCGTTCACGTCGCCGGCTTCAACGCCGATCGATACGATCCGGGCGGCACCCGTGCCGCGATCGAGAGCCGGTTCCACCCGTTGATCGCCACGAGACAGAGCGTGATGTCGGCAAGGTCCTTCTCCGAGAAGTGCTTCCGCGCCTCCTCATACACGGCGTCGGGCACCTGGTCCACCGAGACGAGGGTCACCGATTCCGCCCAGGCCAGCGCCGCGCGCTCCGCGTCGCTGTAATAGGGGCATTCCTGCCACGCTTCGAGCGAATAGAGCCGCTGCTCCGTCTCTCCCAGCGCCCGCAGGTCTTTCGAGTGCATATC
>DASSGV010000107.1:0-38220 GCA_035693225.1 Gemmatimonadales bacterium
GTGTTCCACTGCGTGGTCGGCTTGATCGTGACCTTGTTCTCGATCGACGCGGCGAAGTGGGGGGACAGGCCGAGCTGCATCTGGCGCCACAACATCGCGTAGTCCTCGTGCCCGATCACCACGTTGGGGAACACCGACGGCCGGTTGGGTGAGCCGCTCATCGTCATCAGGTCGAAGTCCTTCGAGCCATCATACAGTTGCCCCAGAGCGCCCATCTGCCGCAACAGGTACGGCCGATCGACGGCGAACTGCTGGCGGGCGTGCCGTGCCGCTTCCGAAGTGTCCCGCTGCTGGGAGCGGAACGCGGTCATGCGCGCCTCGCGTGCGCTGCGCATCGCCGCGGAATCCGCCGCCGTCATCGGGATGCCGTCCGGGTTCCGGAGTTCGGCCGGGTCGTTGAGCATGACCCATGCGCCGCGGATCTTCCCGCGGTAGGCCGCTAGGCTGTCGGCATCGGACGCGTTGATCCGGACCACCCGGCCGTCGAGCATCCGCCCTCCGGTCCCGGCGGTCCACGCCCAACTGTCGCAGTTGATCTTGCGGATGAACGGGGCGGTGATCTTGCAGGTGGAAGGACCCCGCCAGAATGTCCCGGCGAAGGTCCACGGGTCGAGGTGGGACAAGAGGCCCCAGGACTTGAACTGGGCCATGCCCCAGTCATTGGCCTGCTTGACCGCGGCCGATCCGGTGAGCCGCGGGCCGATCACATCGCTCAGGTGCTGCAGGATGGCCATTGCCTGGGAATGGTCGGTCGCCTGGGCGACGACCGCACCGACCCCGGTGGTATCCACCGTGACCTGCTGTGCGACCAGGCCGGCCGGGAGCGCGGCCCCGAGGGCCGCCAGGAGGATGAATCGCTTGATCATCGTGACATCGCTCGTTGTGAGGGAAATGAACGTGGCGGGACCGGTCCTCGGAGCCCCACCGGCGGTACGACCGACAGCGTCAGGGGTTTCACTCCGCACCGATGAGCCGTTCGGCTGCGGCACGAAGGTCCGCCGCCATCGGCATCTCCGCGGAGCGCCGGGCGCCCCACCCGGCCGCGCCATCCCGGGCACCGAGGAGGGCTCCGGCGAACGGGAGCGCGTCGTCGTCAGGGGGCAGCGCACCAATCACTTCGTCAAGATCCAGGGAGTGGTAGGCGCACCAGAGCGCGCGTTCCACGCTCTGGACTACGGGGGCGTCCCCTTCGCCGTTGAGGCCCACCTCGTCGAGCCGCTCCAGAGGTGCCCGCCGGACCGCGGCCAGCAAGGTCGCGGGTGCGTCGTTGTTGCGGAGCGCCTCGATCACGTCGGGGATGAAGTCGCGCTCGCCCGCCAGGAAGCGCGCCACCGCGACATTCACGGCCACCACCCCCCACCCGCAGCGCGGGTCCGGATGGGTGAGCGACACGACGTGCCAGGTGCCGCTCACCAGGTTCCGGGGCGACCGGTAGGCGGCCAGCGCCACCGGCACGGCGCGGGCCAGTCCCCGAGCGCGGATCGGCGGCGGCATCGCCGATGGCGGAGAATCGTGCCGGGCGATGTGTTCCAGTGCCGAGCGGGTCCAGGCATCGAGGCCGTGGCCGTCGGTCCGGATCGCGGCGATCCAGCGATCCGCGAGGCGCCGGAGGTCGATCTCGGGCGCGAGAAGCTCCAGCGCGGTGCCGAGCGCCAGCGACGCCGTGGCATCCCCTCCGAGCGCCGATCCGAGGAGCGCACCGCGGGCGCGATCGGCCAGGTCGGGCTCAGGTCGTGGCATCGCCGCCCCGGGCGTACCATCCAGGGAACAGTGGAGTATCTTTGGATGCTGACAATGTCATTCTCCGCCCAAGCTTGAGGACAGCGCTCGTGTCCAACGACTCACTCACCGTCACCGACAACCGCACCGGCAAGTCCTACGAACTCCCGGTCACCGCCGGCACCATCAAGGCGATGGACCTGCGACAGATCCGGACGTCCGAGGACGATTTCGGCCTGATGACCTACGATCCGGCCTTCATGAACACCGCCGCCTGCCGGAGCGCGATCACCTTCATCGACGGCGACAAGGGGATCCTTCGCTACCGCGGGTATCCGATCGAGCAGCTGGCCGAGCAGGCCAGCTTCCTCGAAGTGGCATACCTGCTGAATGTGGGCGAGCTCCCCAACAAGGTACAGCTCGAAGCCTGGGTGCAGGACATCACCTACCATACCTACGTCCACACCAACATCATCAAGTTCCTGGAAGGCTTCCGATACGATGCGCACCCGATGGGCGTGCTCCTCGGTGCGGTCGGCGCCCTGTCGACGTTCTATCCCGACGCGAAGGATATCCACGATCCGCAGAACCGCTACATCCAGCGCGTCCGCCTGCTGGCCAAGATGCCGACACTCGCGGCGTTCGCATTCCGGCACTCCCGCGGACTGCCCTACGAATTTCCGCGGAACGACCTGGGCTACATCGGCAACTTCGTCAACATGACCTTCAGCATCGGCGGCCAGCACCGGGCCAATCCGGTGCTGGAGAAGGCGCTGGAGATCCTGCTCATCCTCCACGCCGACCACGAGCAGAACTGTTCCACCAGCGCGGTCCGGGCCGTCGGGTCGAGCAACGTCGACCCCTTCTCGGCCGTGACCGCGGGGATCGCCGCTCTCTACGGGCCGCTGCATGGCGGCGCCAACGAGGCGGTGCTCCAGATGCTCGACGAGATCGGGGACACCAAGCACATCCCCGCGTTCATCGAGAAGGTCAAGAACGGGTCGGGACGCCTGATGGGATTCGGGCACCGGGTATACAAGTCGTACGACCCCCGGGCCAAGCTGATCAAGAAGGTGGCCGACGACGTCTTTGCCGAGACCGGGCTCAACCCCAAGCTCGAGATCGCCCTGGAGCTCGAGCGGATCGCACTCTCGGACGAGTATTTCATCAAGCGGAAGCTCTACCCCAACGTGGACTTCTACTCCGGCCTCATCTACCAGGCGATGGGGTATCCGACCGACTACTTCACCGTGCTCTTTGCGATGGGGCGGACCCCGGGCTGGCTGGCCCAATGGGAGGAGATGCTCCTCGACAAGGAGCAGAAGATCGCCCGTCCACGCCAGGTGTACATCGGCGCGCCCGAGCGGCCGTTCGTACCGATCACGAAGAGAAAGTGAACCGTGAACGGTCAACGGGACACACTGGGATCGCGGAAGGAAAAACCCTCCAACGTGAATGGCGCGTTGGAGGGTTCATCTGTCTGCGGAAGCGAGGATCCCGCTCATCGTTGACCGTCCACCACCCCACGCTCAGCGATCCCCGTTGCTCTCCACCCGCACCGCGATGCTGTCCTCGAGATAGGTGTAGCCTTCCAGCCCGGCCACGAAATCGGCGATGAACATGTTCGCCTCGGCCCGCGTGATGCTCGTGGCCCGGCTGACCTTGCGACGGAACACGGTGAGCAGGTCACCCGCGTTGAACTGCACGTAATTGAGCACTTCGGTCACCGTGTCGCCCCGGACCAGGTCGGTCACTTCATACCCCGACTCGGTGAGCCGCACGTGGACCGCGTTGGTGTCACCGAAGAGGTTGTGGAGGTCACCCAGGATCTCCTGGTACGCGCCGGTGAGGAAGATGCCCAGGATGTAGGGCTCATCGTCAAGAAGCGGATGGACCTCGAGCGCCGGCTTCCCCTTCCGGCCGCCGGAGAAGCGGTCGATGGTGCCGTCGGAGTCGCAGGTGATGTCCTGCAACGTCCCTTTTCGCGTCGGCTGCTCGGCCAACCGGTGGATCGGCATGATCGGGAAGAGCTGGTCGATGGCCCAGCTGTCCGGCAACGACTGGAAGAGCGAGAAGTTGCAGAAGTACCGGTCGACCAGCGTGGCGTCGATGTCCCCCTGGATGTCGGCGTAGCTGGCGCGATCATCCCCTGTCGCCCGCGCCACCGCCTTGACGGTACAGAGGTAGAGCTGCTCGGCGTCGGCCCGATCGCGCAGGGAGAACACCCCGCTCGCGAAGAGCTCCTGGGCCCGCTCCTTGGCGAAGGTGGCGTCGTGGAACGCCTCGGCCAGCCGCTCCGGCGCCGATTCCAGCCCATCCAGGTTGTCCCGCATCTCCTTCAGCAGCGGATGCGCATCCGATCGGAGCGGAGGCAGCACCGCCTCCAGCTGCGATTCCACGTCGATGACGTTGACCAGCAGCAGCGAGTGATGGGCCGTGATGGCGCGGCCCGACTCGGAGACCAGGTGCGGATGGGGCAGCCCCAGCTGCCGGCAGACGGACCCCACGGTGTAAACGATGTCGTTGGCGTATTCCCGCATCGTGTAGTTCATGCTGGCCGGGCGGATCGACCGGGACCCGTCATAGTCCACGCCCAGCCCTCCGCCGACGTCCACGTGCGTCACCCCGAACCCGAGCTTGTGGATCTCGGCGTAGAACCGCGCCACCTCCTCCAGCCCCGCCTTGATGAACCGGATGTCGGTGATCTGGCTGCCGAGGTGGAAGTGGATGAGCTTGAGCCAGTCCTTCTTGTTCTCCGCCTCCAGCCGGCCCAGCAGCCGGGTCAGCTGTGCCGCGCTCAGGCCGAACTTGCTCTTTTCGCCGCCGCTCTTGGCCCAGCGCCCCGCGCCTTCGGTGGCGAGCTTGATGCGCACCCCGATCTGCGGGGTGACGTCGAACTCGCCGGCCACCCGCAGCAGAGTGTCCAGTTCATTCAGCTGCTCCACCACGATGAACACCTGGTGGCCGAGCTTCTGGCCCATCAGCGCGAGCCGGAGGAACTCCTCGTCCTTGTAGCCGTTGCAGACGATGAGGTGATCGGTGCTCTCGGAGATGCCGAGCACCGCCTGCAGTTCCGGCTTCGATCCGCACTCCAGCCCCACGCCGAACGGGGTGCCGAACTCGACGATCTCCTGCACCACGTGGCGCTGCTGGTTGACCTTGATGGGGTAGACAGTGGTGTACGTCCCCTCGTAGCCGAATTCCTTGATGGCATGGTCGAACTGGGTGGCCAGCGCCTCGAGACGGGACTTGAGGATGTCGGAGAAGCGGAGCAGGAGCGGCAGGCGGATCCCCTGCGCCTCGAGATCCATCGCCAACTGGAAAAGATCGAGCCCGCGCTTGGCGTTGCCGTCGGGATGCACGGTCACGTGCCCCGCGGGGCTGATGCGGAAATATCCCAGGCCCCAGCCCGCGACGTTGTAGAGCTTTTCCGAGTCCTTGATCGTCCACGCGGGGGGGGCCGGCGGCGCAGGCGTCGGGCCCGGATTCGCCGGGCTCGGCGCGGAGTTGCCGGCGGGCGCGGGGGGATGGGACGGCTTGGCGGTGGTGCTGATGGCGGTGCTCCAGCTCGGGTGCGAAGGTTCAATAGTAGTGCCCGGCCGGGGGGACGGAAAGCGCCCCGGCCCCGCCCGGGGCTGGCCGCCACCCGCCCGGGCCGGGTATCCTCCGCCATGGGATGGTCATTCAAGATCGGCCGGCTCTGGGGCATCGCGCTCAAGGTCCACGTCACGTTCTTCCTGCTCCTCGCGTGGGCCGCCGCCGAAGGCTACAGCGCCGGCGGCACCCCGGGCGCGGTCGGCTCCGTGTTCGTCATCCTGGCGGTCTTCGCGTGCGTCATCCTCCACGAACTGGGCCACGCGCGGATGGCGGCACGGTTCGGGGTGGCCACGGCGGACATCATCCTCCTCCCCATCGGCGGTGTCGCCCGGCTGGTGCGGATCCCCGAGGAGCCGCGCCAGGAGTTCCTGATCGCGATCGCCGGCCCGCTGGTGACGCTGGTGCTCGCCGCCCTCGGCTACGCGACCGCGCTCCTGCTCCACCTCCCCGCCGATGGCGCCGTCGACGGGCCGCTCACCGCGGCCGCCTTCGTCTGGCTGCTCGTCGAGGTGAACGTCTACCTGCTCCTGTTCAACCTGATCCCGGCGTTCCCGATGGACGGCGGGCGGGTGCTGCGCTCGTTCCTCGCACGGCGGAATGGATTCGTGCGGGGGACGCAGGTGGCCGCGCAGGTCGGGAAAGTCATTGCGGTCGGCTTTGCCCTCGTCGGGCTCTTCGGGATCCCGGGCGTCTACCCGGTGAACCCGATCCTCGTGCTGATCGCGATCTTTGTCTGGTTCGGCGCCACCGCGGAGGCGGCCGCAGTGGAGTACCGGTCGGTCGGCACCGGCCTCACGGTGGGTCAGGTGATGGTGCGGCGGTTCGACACGCTGCCGGCCTGGGCGCCGCTCGAACGTGCCGCGGAACTCCTCACCTCGACGGATCAGCGGGACTTCCCGGTCCAGGAAGTGAACGGCGGATTCGCGGGGCTCCTCACCCGCGACCTCCTGGTGCTCGGTCTCCACCGTTTCGGGGCCGCCGCCGAGATCCGGCAGGTGATGGTGACGAACGTTCCCCTCCTCGCCGAAACGGCCCCCTTTCCCGCAGCCCTCGAGGCGCTGCTCCACAGCCGGCTGCCGGCGCTGCCGGTCGTGGACGCCCGGGGCGCCGTGATCGGGCTCTTCAGCAAGGACAACGTCGCCGATCTGATGCTGGTCCGCCGCTCCGCGGGCCGCTGAGATGCCGCTCCACGTTGCCGTCACCGGTGCGTCAGGACTCATCGGTCGGGCGCTCGAGTCCTCGTTGACCCACGACGGCCACCGGGTGACCCGCTTGGTGCGCCATCCCCCGGCGGCGAAACACGAGATCCGCTGGGATCCCGATGCCGTGGCGGACCTGTCAGCGCTCGGCGCAGTGGACGCGATCGTCCATCTGGCGGGCGAGAACATCGCCGGCGGCCGCTGGACCGCGCGCCGCCGCGCCGCAATCCTCGCGAGCCGGCGCGACGGGACCGCCAATCTCGTCGCCTCCCTGCTCAGGCTTCCGAACCCGCCGCACACCCTCATTGCCGCCTCGGCGATCGGGATCTACGGCGACCGAGGCGACGAGCGCCTCACCGAGGCGAGTCCGACCGGCGCCGGGTTCCTCGCCGAGGTCGGGCGGGAGTGGGAGGCCGCGAGTGCACCGGCCGAAAGGACGGGAATACGGGTGGTACGGATGAGGTTCGGAGTCGTCCTCGCGCGCGGGGGCGGTGCCCTGGCACGGATGCTCCCGGCCTTCCGCGCGGGCGTCGCCGGCCGGCTCGGCTCCGGGCATCAGTGGATGAGCTGGGTCGCGCTCGATGACGTGGTCGAGGCCGTTCGTCACGCCATCCTCACCGACTCCCTGCGAGGACCGGTGAACGTGACGGCGCCCACGCCGGTCACCAACACCGAGTTCACCACTACGCTGGCCCGTCTGCTCCGACGTCCGGCGATCCTTCCGATACCGGCCGTGGCATTGCGCCTCGTGCTCGGCCGACTCGCCGATGAAGCACTCCTCACCAGCCAGCGGGTCCTCCCCACCGCGCTCCTCACGTCGGGATACCGCTTCCGCTGCCCCACGCTCGAGGCCGCCCTGCGCCACCTCCTCGATCGGGGCCCGGTGGCGGAATGACCGCTGCATCCGGGCCTATATTCCCCCGATGACACGACATGCCGTGGTGCTCCTGAGCGGTGGAATGGATTCGGCGACGACCCTCGCGATCGCGCGGGCCGAGGGGTTCCAATGCCATGCGCTCAGCTTCCGATATGGCCAGCGCCACGCGATCGAGCTCGATCGTGCCACCGCGCTCGCCCGCCACTTGGGGGCGGTGGAGCACCGCATCGTGGCGCTCGACCCGGCGGCGTTCCAGGGCTCCGCACTCACCGGCACCGGGCCCGTCCCCAAGGATCGCAGCGACGACGCGATCGCACACGGCATTCCCAGCACCTACGTCCCCGCCCGCAACACGATCTTCCTGGCCTATGCCCTTGGGATCGCCGAACAGCTCGGCGCGACCGACATCTTCCTCGGCATCAACGCGCTCGACTACAGCGGCTATCCCGACTGCCGCCCCGAATTCCTCGACGCCTTCCAGCGGATGGCCCAGCTCGCCACCCGGGCCGGTGTCGAGGGGGCGACACCGATCAGCATCCACGCACCGCTCCTCACGCTCACCAAGCGCGAGATCATCGCGCGCGGCCTGGCCCTCGGCGTGGACTACGCGATGACGCTCACCTGCTACGATCCCACCCCTGACGGGCTGGCCTGCGGGCGATGCGATGCCTGCCGATTGAGATTGCGGGGGTTCGAGGAGAATGGGATCACTGATCCGGCGAGATACGTGCGGTAGGCGGTGACCGGCCGACGGGACCGACCACGACCACGCCCGTTCACTTTTCCCCGTTCACCGTTCACCTTTGGGAATGGCCTACGCCGTCAAGGAACTCTTCTACACACTGCAGGGAGAAGGGGCGCAGTCGGGATCGCCTGCGGTCTTCTGCCGCTTTGCCGGGTGCAATCTCTGGACCGGGCGTGAGGAGGACCGCACGGGCGCGGTCTGCCGCTTCTGCGACACCGAGTTCGTCGGCACCGACGGCGTGAATGGTGGCAAGTACCCGAGCGCGGCCGAGCTGGCGCGGAAGGCCGCCGAGATCTGGGACGGCGGCGACGCCGTGCGGCGACAGGTCCGGCTTGGCAATGCGGCCGCCCATCCGCCCGTCCGCCCGCCCGCGCTCGTGGTCTGCACCGGCGGAGAGCCGCTCTTGCAGCTCGACCTGCCGCTGATCAGCGCCTTCCATGCCGCCGGATTCCGGGTGGCCGTGGAGACGAACGGGACCCAGCCTGCGCCCGCCGGGATCGATTGGACCTGCGTGAGTCCCAAGGCCGAGGCGCCGCTCGTCCTGACCCGGGGCGATGAACTGAAGCTCGTCTTCCCGCAGCCACGCGCCGATCCTGAACGATTCGAGGCGCTGGAATTCACCCATTTCTTCCTGCAACCGATGGACGGCCCGGCGTTGGCACGGAACACCGCCCTCGCCATGCAGTATTGCCTCGACCATCCTCGCTGGCGGCTCTCGCTCCAAACCCACAAGCTCCTCGGCATCCCGTGACCGGCTACTCGGACGGCACCGTGCACGCCCTGGCCTTCGCGGCGAAGCACCTCTCACGTGACCCTGCCGTGCCGGCCGCCACGCTCGCCCGTCCGGCGAACCTTGCCATCATCCTCACATCCTACGGATGCGAGGAGGCCACCGTGATCGCGGCGGTGCTGCACGAGGTCATCGTCCAGGCACCGGCGGACGAGCGACCGGTGCTCATCCGGCGTCTGGGCGAGAAATTCGGTCCGGTGATCCTGGCGGTCGTGGGAGACACCCTCCCTCCCCAGCCGCCCGCGGAGCGCGGTCTGCGCAAAACGTGGGAGACCGAGTGCGTCGACCGGCTGGCGCATCTCGCCACCCTCGAGCCCCGGACGCTCTCCATCCGCGCCGCGCAGGAAATCCTCGACTGCGGCACCATCCTGAGCGATGTCCGCCGGCTGGGGCCCGAGTACCTGCCCACGAGTCGGGCCGCGATGGGGAGCCAGTTGGTATGGTGGTTCCGCTCCGTGGCCGAGACGCTGGACCGCCACGAGGCGTGGCCACGGCGTGAGATGTTGGGGGAGCTGCGGCTGTTGACCGGCGCGCTGGCCGAGGCACTCGGGATCTAGCAAAGCAAAACCCCAGCGCGTGGAACGCGCCGGGGAGTTGGGCTTGTCAGGATTGTTCACCCAGGCTGCAAGCCAAACCCCTGGGGCCCATTCGGGCTATGTCACATCAACTTCAACGGTGGGAATCCTAGTCGAGCGCGGCCCAACGCGCAACCCCTGACCTGCTGCCGGAGCGTAACTCCAACAATGACAGCAGGTTCGATATATTCCGGGAGATACAGAGCGATCTGCCTGATGCACTCCTGACCCTGGTACCCTGACGCCCGTGGCCAACACCCCCTCGACCTTCACCCCGGCGCCCTTGGCGACACACGATCGTGTGCATGCCGCGATCGGCGCGCGCTATCGGCTGGACACGCTGATCGCGTCGTCCCGGGAGCGGGTGCTCTACGCGGCGTACGACACGGTGCTCAACCGGCCGGTGTCGCTCCGGGTCAATTTCTACACCGACGAGGCGATCCGCCGCTGGTTCCTGCGCGAGGCCGAGGCGCTGGGACAGCTGGACCATCCCGCCATCCGGCACGCATACGATGCCGGTGTTGTGGGTGATGTCGCGTTCCGGGTCGGCAACTGGATCGAGGGCGAGAGTCTCCAGGAGGCCGTGCAGCGCGGGCCCCGCCCCATTCCCGCCGTCCACTCCCTCGCCCGCGACCTGCTCTCCGCGCTGGAGCACGCCCACGCGCACGGCATCATTGTCCGCCGCATCGTGCCGGCGGCGGTACTGCTCAACCTGGCGGGTCGCGGCATCGTGACAGAACTGCGGTACTCCAGCTGGACTCTGCCGATGATCCCGCCGGATGTGCGGCCCTCGGGAGCGATCTTCATGGCGCCCGAGGTGCGGGACGGCCAGGTGGGCGATCAGGCCAGCGACGTGTACACCGTCGGGGCCGTCCTGTACTTCGCCATCACCGGCGTCGAGCCGCCGCTCGACAGCGCAACACTCATCCGTCCGATGGAGCTCCGACCGGCGACGCCCGGCGCCATCGAGCGGATCCTGCTGCGCGCGCTCCGACCCGATGCCGCGGACCGCTACCTCACCGCCTCGGAGATGCTGGAGGACTTCGCCTCCGACGCCGGCACCTTCGACAACCCGGCGCTGATGGTGCCCGGTGGCGGGGGCGGTGCGGTGATGCCGGAGGACACCGGCCACTACGAGAAGCGGCTGCGGCGGGCGCTGGGTGATGACTACGAGCTCCTGTCGTTGCTCGGTGCCGGCGGCTTCGGCCGCGTCTACCGGGTGCGCGACCTGCACCTGGAGCGGGAGGTCGCACTCAAGGTGATGCACCCGCACCTCACCGCAGACCCCGCCGTCGTCGAGCGTTTCCGCCGCGAGGCCCAGCTGGCCGCCCGGCTGAACCACCCGAACATCGTGGACATCTACGACATCGCCGGTCGTTCCGGCCTGTTGTGGTATACGATGGAACTGGTGGATGGACCCAACGTCGCGCAGAAGGTGGCGCGCGATGGCCCGCTCTCGGTCGACGAGCTCCTGCGACTCCTTCGGGAGGCGTTGTCCGCCCTGGGCCAGGCGCATCAACAGGGGCTGGTCCACCGCGACGTCAAACCGGAGAACCTGCTCCTCGAACGGGACGGACGCCTGCGGATCACCGACTTCGGCCTGGCATTGGCGTTGCGGGGTCAGGGCAAGTTCGGTGGTGCCACCAGCCAGAGCGGCACGCCTCAGTTCGCAAGCCCGGAGCAGCTCCTGGGAGAGCGGGTCGACCAGCGGACCGACCTCTACAGCCTGGCGGCGGTGGCGTACTTCGCACTCCTGGGGGAATCACCCTTCCCCGGAAGCTCGCCGGAAGAGATCCTGGCCCGGCAGACCACGAACCGATTCCCCGACCTGCAGCGCCGCCGCCCCGACGTCCGGGCCCAGCTCATCGAGGTGCTCGAACGGGCGTTGCAATCGGAGGTGGAACTTCGGTATCCGTCGGCCGCGGAATTCCACCAGGCGTTGAACCGGGTGACGGGGCTCCGTCATCGCAGCGGCGAATGGACGCGCCAGGCACTCCGATGGTGGAAGTCGCGCCCCTGAAATGGTTTACGCGGCCCGACCTTGACAGGTACCGGGCCCGCGGCGATTTTTGGGCGTTGTCCGGCGGCACGCATTCCCTCCCCCGGCATCTTGAAGTGTGGCGTTGCACAGAAAGGCCCGCGCCTCGCGCGGGCCTTTGAGGAACTTGGGACGCGGGACAGGCCTGCGATCCGCAAGGAGTCGGATGGTGCCGTTGGACCGGACCCCGACCAGTCATATCACGCGAGGTTAGTTCGATGGCACACATGCAGGGCACCGTGAAGTGGTTCAACGACGCCAAGGGGTTCGGCTTCATCACCCCCGAGAATGGCGAGAAGGACTGCTTCGTGCACCACACCGCGATCAAGGCCGACGGTTTCCGCAGCCTGGCCGAAGGCGAGAAGGTCGAGTTCGACATGGTGATGGGCGCCAAGGGGCCCGCCGCTGAGAACGTGACCAAGGTCCAGTAGGACCCAGCGGATGAACGTGACGGGCCGCCTCGCAAGGGGCGGCCCGTCGTGTATCCGGGGTTCCGGGGTCCGGCGGAGCGATCGCTACTTGTGGCGGTAGATCACCCGACCGCGCGTGAGATCATAGGGGGAGAGCACCACACTGACCCGATCGCCCTCGAGCACGCGGATCTTGAACTTGCTCATCTTGCCGGCCGCATACGCCAGCACGGAGTGGCCGTTCTCCAGGAGCACCCGATAATTCCGGTCGGGCAGCACCTCGGTCACGACGCCTTCCATCTCGATGCCTTCTTCTTTGGCCATCCACTCCGCTCCCCAAGGGTAAGACGGAAACATCGCCTGCCAGGGCCGCGGAATCAACGGCCCTGCGTCCGCTCGTCCAGCCGGCCCAATTCTTCCTCCACCCGGGCCACCAGCGCCGCCATCCCCTCGGCATCGAATACCAGCCGGGCGCCGGCCGTGCGGTAGAGCTCCGGCAGCGACCGGGTGCCGCCCAACGCCAGTGCTTCGCGGTACGCCGCGAGCGCACCGGGATGATCGGTAAGGCTGTTCCGCCATAGCTGCAGCGCGCCCAGGCCGGCCAACCCGTACTCGATGTAATAGAACGGGTAGAGGAAGATGTGAAGCTGACGGTACCAGCGCGCCGCCCGCTCCGCGTCGAGGCCGGACCAGTCGACCCCGCGCTCGAACCGCGCCCGGATCCTGAGCCACGCCTGGTCACGGGCATCGGCATCGGCCCCGTGACCGCTGGTGTAGATCCAGGACTGGAACGCGTCCACCGACGCGACGTGCGCCAGCGTGAGCAGGGCATCCTCCAGATGCTCCCGCATGGCCCGACCATACTCGGCGTCGGAGAAGAATCCGCCGTCCTTCCGACCCAGCGCGGAAAACGCCAGCAACTCCATCGACATCGACGCCAGCTCGGCCATCTCCATCGTCGGATGCCGCTGCCAGAGATAGGGCAGCGGGTGGGACGCGAACGCGTGGAATGCGTGGCCCGATTCGTGGAGCAGCGTCATCACATCTTCGACGGTGCCGGCCGCGTTCATGAAGATGAACGGGCGTCCGCGCACGTTGAGCGTCTCGCAATACCCGCCCGGCGCCTTGCCCTTGCGGGTGGTCAGGTCGAGCAGCCGCTCCCGCCGCATGAGGGAGAACTCCCGCCCCAATTCCGGGTCGACCCGGGCGAACACCCGCTCGGCCGTCGCGACGAACTCGCTTTCGGTCTCGAAGGGTCGGATCGCCTCCCGCCCCCAGGGATCGACGTTCGTGTCCCAGGGGCGGAGCACCGTGAGACCAAGCCGCTCGCGCCGACGAGCGTAGATCCGCTCGACCGCCGGCATCACCGCCTGCTCGACGGATTCGTGGAATCGACGGCAATCATCCGGGGTGTAGTCGAACCGGCACTTGGCAGCGAAGCTGTACGCCTCGAAATCCGCGAATCCGGCGTTCCGGGCGATCCCCGCACGGGCGGCGTACAGCTGATCGAACAGCCCGGCGAGCTCATCCCGACGGGCCACGTAGGGAGACGCCCACGCCCGAAAGGCCCGTTCCCGTTCGTCCCGGTCCGTGCTCTTCAGGAAGGGCGCCAGCCGCGGCAGCGGGATCTCCTCGCCGTTCCACGGAACGGTGATCCCGCCGGTGATCTGCTGATACTCCGACCCCAACCGCTCCGATTCGGTGACGAGCGGAACGTTCTCCTCCCGGAAGATCTCGATGGCGCGGCGGAAGCGCGCCACTGCCTGCTCGAGACCCGGCGGGACGACGCCCAGCTCCACGAAGCGCCGGGCCAGGCGGACGCTCAACTCCTCCGCCTTCGGGAGGATGTCGCTGGAGAACCGCAGGTGAGCCTCCAGCTTCGACGCCGCGGCGGTGTCGCAGGTGTACGCGATCATCGCCAGCGCCGCCGCCTCGCCCAGCGCCGACTCCAACCGGGACCAATCCGCCAGCCAGACCGCGACCGACCGGGCGTCCAGAGCGCGGACCGCGAGCTCCTCGTACCACGGGCGGACGTCGTCCCACCCAGCGTGGGCGAACGTGTCCGGGGTCGGGGATACCTGGGTCGAAACGATGGTCTGACTCCTTGATCGTCTGCCAGCACCGAGGCGGGAGAGCGGGGCGATTCAATCTCTCCCCGTTGCCTCAACTGACCGTCAAATCGCGGGGCGTGCCCGCCGATGATAAAGATATGCCGCCCCGAGCGAGACCACCCCGAGCAGCAGCACCGACGCCACCCGATAGAGCGCATCGAGGGAACGCAGGTCCACCAGCAGCACTTTCCCGACCGCCAGGGCCGCGACCCAGAGGCCTGCCACGCGTACCGGCTTGAGTCCGCGCTGGAAGCCGAGAAGGAGGAGCCCCGCGGCGAACAGGATCCACCAGCTGCTGACCGCGAGCCCACCGGCGAGTGCCTGGGTAGCCTGCGCCAGCCCGCTCTGCCCGATATACCGCAGCAATTCCCCGGTCACGCCCAGGAAGAGCAGCGCCCCCGCGACGGGCCACGCAACTCGCCGAAGCGCCGCGAGTGTCGGATCGTCGCTCGCTCCGCCGACCAGCCCCGCACCCCACGCCGCCGTCAGGCCGGTCAGCGCCCAGAGGGTGGTCGCCCAGGCATCCACAAAGGCCGGCGCGCCGCGCACCCGTTCGTCCAGCGCGAAGGCCGACAGCTGCACGATCGCCACGAGCAGCGAGAGCGCCCCATACCGTTCCCAGTCCACTCTCCGGACCAGCCGGCCGACGAGCCCCCACAGCAGGGCCAGCGCCGCGAGCGCCCAGGCGGCGTGCAGGCCGTGCCATTCGAGCAGGGCCGCCACTCCGCCCATCAGGGCCGCGACCAGCGCGAACGGCTCCCGTGCAGGACCGAACGCCACCGTCAGATAGGCGACGGCCACGATCGCGTCGGCGAGCCCCCGATGGGCGTCGAACGCTCCGAACGAGAGGCGACCGACCGCCCACCCGAGCAGCCAGGGTGTCGCGTAGAAATAGACCGCCTCGCGCCACGATGTGCGTGCGCCGTCGCGGCCGTAGAATGGCGCAATGGGGTTGGTGAGTCCGTGACGCCACACCGGTGCGGAGAGCGCTACGCCGCACAGGACCAGCGATCCACCGGGCCCGAGCACGAGCGCCGCACCTCCCAGGAAGCTCCATCCACCACCGAACGCCATCAGGCGCGTTTCCCACCAACGCTCCCGAAGTCCGAGCCACATCCCGCCCGCGCCTCCGACGACCGCGAAGAGCAGGGACACCAGTGCGTGGGCGTCGTGCGCCGACTGGACGCCCAGCCCGAAATACCCGAGCAGGATGACGATCGACGCGACGCGCCACCGCTTGAATGCGGCGACCGTACCGAGCGCGAGTCCCATCACGCCGAGATACACGAGCAACAGGTCGGGATCGGACGATGGCGCGCCGATCGCCACCGGCGCGAGGAAGGCGCCGAGGGCCGCAGTAGCGCCGAGGACCTCGACATCGACGGCATAGGCCAGCAGTGCGAGCCCGAGGGAGACCAGCGCGAGGGCGGTGATGGCGCTGGGTGGAGGCAGGAACCCGTAAAGACGGCCGGCAGCCCAGACCGCGAGGTAGATCATCCCCGCCCCGGCCCCGATCAGTCCGGCACCATAGGTCCGGAGTTCCCGTCGCTCCAGGCGCCAGCCGACCGCGCCGACCAGGGCACCGCAGGCCGCGCCCGATGCGCAGCGGACCGCCGGCGAGACCCACCCTCGGTCGAAGGACAACTTGAGGAGATAGGCGAGGGCCAGGACCAGCGCCGCCACGCCGACGGCGAGGAGCCCGCGCTGACCGATCCACTGCTCCCCGTCCAGGCGCGGTACCGGACGCCCCGGCGGTTCGATCACGCGATCGGCGGGGGGAGCGGCGGGAGCGGGACGACGCTCCGGTCCGGGAGCCGCCGGCGCCGACTCGGTGGAAGGCACGCGTTGACCGGCCACCAGCTGGCGGACGAGTTGTTCGAGGGTCTCGACCCTAGACGTGAGTCGATCCAGGCGGTCACTGTCGGTCACGCAAGCTCCGGGGGGAGGCTGTGCAAAGTTACCCCGCCCGGTCCGCGAAGCCAGAGCTACACGGGGATCGGGGTCTGGGTCGGCGGACCCGAGACATCCAGTCGAACGGCCAGGATGCTCACGACCCCGATCAGCATGGCCGCCAGCACGAACGACCAGGCGTGTCCGATGAACTGGTACGCGAAGGTGCTCAGGAACGGCGCGATGGCGCGGGCCACCCCGGCAAAGGTCTGGGCCACCCCCATCGTCACGCCGATCTCCTCCCGCTTGGTGAAGCCCGAGATGAGCGACGTGGTCGAGGGGAAGAGGAGCGCCGTCCCGAGCGGAACGAGCGGCATCACTGCGCCGGCCAGCAGCCAGACGTTGCCCGGCAGTGGATAGAGCAGGAACCCGAAGATCAGCGCCACGCAACCCAGGCGGACCGTGCCCCGTTCGCCGAACCGCTTGACGACCGGCCCCAGCAGCACCACGCGGATCACGATCGACAGCACGCCGAAGTAGGTCAGGAAGTAGCCGTAGGTATGCTCGGTCACATTGAAGCGGTCGGCCAGGTAGAGTGGAAGGACCGAGTTGATGGCCATGAACCCGAACATCCCCATCCCGTAGATCCAGATGAGCTGGGACACGCGCTCACCGGGGTGGCGCAGCACCTCCCAAGCCGGCGCCCAGACGCGCCGCTGCGGGACGGCGGTGGCGGTCTCCGCCTTCGACTCCGGGAGCCAGCGCCAGGCGAAATAGATATTGACGGCACAGAGCCCCGCCGCGAGGAGCCCTGGCGCCTCGGTCCCCAGCTTGATGGCCAGGAGACCGATCATCGGTCCCAGGATGACGCCGGTCTGAGATGCCGCCGAAAGCCAGCCGAGCGCGCGCGCGCGGTCCGAGGCCCGCACCGTGTCCGCCACATACGCCTGGGCCACCCCGGTGGTGCCGCCGCCCGCGCCCTGGATGAAGCGCGAGAGGAAGAGCATCCAGAGCGAGGTGGCAAAGCCGAAGACGACGAACGCGATCGCCGATGCGAACAACCCGACCAGCAGCGCGGGGCGCCGGCCGTAGCGATCGGACACCCGGCCCCACAGCGGGGCCGAGAGCAGCTGGGCGATCGAGAACGCCGCGATGATGGCGCCGACCTGCACGTCCGATGCGTTCATGTTGAGCGCATAGAACGGGAGCAGCGGCAGGACCATCATCAGGCCCAGCATGTCCACGAAACCCACCGCGATCAGGACTGAGAGGCGGCGGAACTGATCCTTCTGGTCGTGCTCGGCGTCGGTCATCGGGTGGCGGCTCGTTCCGAACCAAGAAGGAAGACGGCGGCGCTGGCGAGCATCAGGACCACGCCGTAGACGGCCGCGACCCCCACGTCACCATCACGGAGACTCGAGAGGATCTCGAGGGACATCGGCCGGGAGTCATACGTATAGAGCAGGATGGAAGTGACGAAATCCCCCAAGGCGGTGACGAACGCCAGCGCGGCGCCGGCGGCGATGGCCGGCCGGAGGAGCGGCAACACGACCCGGCGCCAGGTGGTCCAGCGGTCGGCGCCGAGGGCCGCCGCCGCCTCGTCGAGGGTGGGGTCGAACTGGCGGAACCCGGTGAGGACCGGGCGGCTCGTCACCGGCAGGTCCCGGATCAGGTAGGCCAGCGGAAGGATCCAGACGGTGCCGACCAGCACCATCCGCGCCGCCCACGGTTCCCGGACGCTGAACGCAGTGGCGAGCGCCAGCGCGAACACCGTCCCCGGCACCGCCCACGGCGTCGCGAGCAGGGTCTCCAGCACCCCGCGGCCCCTCACGCGCCGCCGCACGATCAGCACCCCGGAGGCCACGGCGATCCCGACGCTCGCGATGGTGGCGACCACCGCCATCCAGAGCGAGTTGACCAACGGCAGGAGCCTGGACGGCTCGTGGGCCACGGTCACGTAATTGGCGACGGAATACACCGGCGGCAGCGCCTGGGTGGTCCAGGTGGCCAGCGGCACGAACGACAACAACACGAGCGTGGCGTGCGGCAGCAGCAGGAAGATCGCAAGCCCCCACCCGGCGGTCGACACGACGACCCCGGCCCGGCCACCGATGGTCCTGGCGGGCGCAGCCCCCTTGCCACTGGTGGTCGCGGCGTCGGATCCGCCACGGGTGCTCAGGCCGAGCGCCACCAGCGCCATCAAGGTCAGTGCCACGGTCTCGACCATTGAGAGCGCATAGTCGCCATTGAGCCGGGTGGCGAGGATCTGGGTGGGGAGCACGCGGAACCCGCCGCCGAAGATGTACGGTGCGCTGAAGCTCGCGAGCGCCGTGGTGAAGGTGAGCAAGGCGGACCCGATGAGCGCCGGGCGCAGGAGCGGCAAGGTGACGCGTGTGAGCGTACGCCACCGGGAGGCGCCCAGGCTCGCCGCCGCCTCGCTGGCCGAGCCATCCAGGCGTTCGAGCGCGGCGCGCGTCAGGAGATAGAAGTACACGTACATCGAGTACGCCTGCACCAGCAGGATGGCCCCCGGACCCTCGAGCCGCCACGGCGCCATCGCCGATCCGGTGACGGCGTTGTACAGGTGCGCGACGAACCCGGTCTCGCCGTACAGAAAGAGGAACGCGACGACACCGACCAGCGGCGGCAGCGCCACGGGCAGCGCCACCAGCGCGCCCAGCACCCGCCGGCCGGGAAATTCGAATCGACCGAAGAGGAAGGCGAGCGGCACCCCGATCAGGGCCGAGAGCGCCACCGTCGCCACCGAGAGCCAGAGGCTCCCCCAGAACGCCTGCCATTCGTTCGGGCGCGCCAGGAACGCCCGGATGTGGTCGAGGGTCAATCCCGCGGGGCCCACGAACGCGTCGCGGGTCACCAGCAGGATCGGGTACACCACCAGCCAGACGAGCGCCACGATCACCACGGCCGCAAGGACCTGCGCCCGGCGCGTGACCTTCACCGCGCGTCGCCCCGAAAGAGGTGGATCCCGCGGTCGTGCGGCAGGAGACCCACCCGGTCGCCGACCTTGGCGGCGCCCGATTCGGCCGCCACCTCGATGGTGATGCCGTCGGAGACCTGCACGGTGAAGTAGGCCAGCGCCCCGGTGAATCGCCGGGCCACGACCGGGCCCTGCAGGTCGCCGGGATTCGGCTCGACCATCCGCCACGACTCGGGCCGGGCCACCAGCACCACTGCCCCCGGCGGCTGCGGCGGACGGGGGCCCGGCAGCATCAGGCGCACCTTGCCGATCCGCACGAAGACCCGATCGGCCCCGCTCTCCTCCAGCATCGCATCCAGCCGGCTCGACCTCCCCACGAATCCCGCGACGAACGGACTCGCCGGCTCCAGGTAGAGCTGGTCCGGCGTGCCGACCTGCTCAAGCTTGCCCCCGCGCAGGACCGCCACCCGGTCGCCCAGGTCGAAGGCGTCCTCCTGGTCGTGCGTCACCAGGACGGTCGTGATCCCGACCCGCGCAATGACCGCCCGCAACTCGTGACGGGTGTGCTCGCGCAGGGTGGGATCGAGATTGGAGAGTGGTTCATCGAGGAGCAGCACCCGCGGCTCGGGGGCCAGCGCCCGCGCGAGCGCCACCCGTTGCTGCTGGCCACCGGAGAGCTGGTCGACCCGTCGCCGCGCCAGTCCCGTGAGGTCGACCAGCGCCAGCGCCTCATCCACCCGGCGCGCGACCTCCACCCGGGACGCACCCATCGTCTCCAGCCCGAACGCGACGTTGCGACCGACATCCAGATGCGGAAAGAGCGCGTAGTGCTGGAAGACCATCCCGAACCGGCGTCGCTGCGGCGGGAGCCGGGTCACATCTTCGCCGTCGACGAGGATGCGCCCTTCGTCCGGCGATTCGAACCCGCCCAGCAACCGCAATGTCGTGGTCTTGCCGCTGCCGCTCGGCCCCAGGAGCGCCAGGATCTTCCCCCGCTCAAGCTCGAGCGACAGACGATCGACCGCGCGGAGTTCTCCGAAGGACTTGGCCAGGGAGTCGAGCTGGAGAAAGGGCACAGGGGCTCGGGGTGTTGGTGCGTGGAGGTGCCAGCTGTCAGCTATCAGCTATCGGCTATCGGCTATCAGCGGCGAGCTATCGGCTATCAGCTATCAGGGAACGACGACGACCACTACTTCTTCCCGGTCCCGCGCACGTGCTGGTCCCAGTATGCCATCCACGCAGCACCGTCACGGGCAAGGAGCGGCCAATCCATCGGCGCCACTTTCATCTGCCGATAGGTCTCGGCCACCCACGACGGTACCGAATCGGCGGGAAGGTCGAGCCGGGCCGGGAGGCGGTACACCACGCGTGCAGTCAGGATCTGCGCTTCCCGGCTGCCGACGAAGTCGATGTATCGCTTGGCAGCGGCCGGGTGCTTCGCCCCGCGCACCAACCCGATGGCGTCCTCGATGACCGGGGTGCCGCTGCGGGGGAAAACATAGCCGAACGGCAACCCTTCGCCCTGCCAGATGAGCATGTCGGGAAGGTCCCAGATCGTCACGGTGCCTTCGCGGCGCGCCAGCTTCTGTTCCAGGATGGCCGGATTGAGCGTGTAGGTCCGGGTCTGGCCATCGAGCTTGCGCAGCCACACCATCCCCGCGGCGGTGTCGCTGGTGTCCCGCATCCCCCGTTCGAGGATGAGCCCCCACACGGCGCGCATCGTCCCGCTGGCGAGAGGATCACGGATCAGGACCTGGTCCCGCCACCGCGGCAACAGCAGCTCGTCCCAGTCCCTCGGCACCAGCGAATCGGGCACTGCATCGCGATTGTACGCGATCACTGCCGGCGTCCGGTACACCGGCCAATAGAGGTCGTCGGGACCGCGTCCCTGGGAGTCGACCGCGTCGGCCCAGGTAGGACGGTACGGCTGCAGGAGCGAATCGACGATGCCACGATCGAAGATCGTCGTCGGGCCGCCGAACCAGACATCGGCCTGCGGGTTCACCTTCTCGAACCGGAGCCGATCGAGCACTTCCTGGCTGCCGAGGTACAGCCAGCGCACGTCGATATCGGGGTTCTCGCGTTCGAAGGCGTGCTCGAGGAGCGTCAACTGCTCCCGCCCGTGCGGGGAATAGACGGTGAGCGGGATGCGGTGGTCGCGTGTGCACGCGAGCAGGAGTGCGGGGGCAAGGCCAAGCGCGAGTACACCCGTCATCCTGAAGCGGCGGAGCCGCTGAAGGATCGGTCCGCGTGCGAGCCGATCCTTCGCTCGTGTCACTCGCTCAGGATGACGCCCGGGACAGGCGCGTCCGGCGTCCCGGCACCGCTGCGCCTGGCCGCCCCTCACGGATGCGGTCGCGCGCCGAGAAGATTCACGAATAGCCGGAAGGCGCCCGGCACGCCGCCGGGGAGCTGCCGATGGAAGGCGAGCGCGTTGTACGCCCAGCTTCCCCGCCCCACCCTGGCCTCCAGCAGGCATCCCTTGATCGGCGCCTCGCCCGGATCGGCCATCGCAAGGATCGGCTGATAGGCGGCGTCCCAGGTGTGGGCACAATAGAGGCTCCGCTCCTGGATCCAGCCCTCCCAGTCGGCGGGGCCGATCGCGTTGGGGGCGCGCAGGTCGGGGGAATCGGGCGCCAGCAGCGTGACCGGCGCCGTCTCGTCGGTGGTGCGATCGTTCCGATGATCGAGACTCAGCGGGAAGGGCGCAAAGTTCCCGGCAAAGAAGACCTGCTGCTGGTACTGCACCATCACCCGCCCACCGCCCTGGGCGTAGGCGAGCAGCCGGTCGTTATGGTCGATGAGCGTGGTGTCGATCTCATACGCCCGCGGCCCCACCACGATCGCATCGAATTTCGAGAGATCCCCGCTCGCGAGCGTGGCGGAATCGAGCACCGTGACCGGAAGTCCCGCCGCGATCAATGCCTCAGGTTCGTGGTCCGCGGCACCGCGCACATATCCGATGGCGCGCACTGGCGGCAGCGTCAGATCCGCCACGACCACCCGCGCGTCGGCCGGCTGAGTGTACTGGCGGGGATGGATGTGCGGGTAATCCACCACGAAGCTGCCGATCCGGTACGAGGCACCCTTCGAGTCGACCGCGACGGCATGGACGGCGAATGTCCCCGGCGCGATCCGCTCCGGGGGACGCACCTGGAAAGTGACGACCTGCGTCTCATCCGGTCCGGTCAGGGTGAACGGCCGCGGGGCCGGCTTCGACCAACCATCCGGAAGCTCGAGGTGCACCTCCCCCGACGTGGTGCCCTCGGCACCATGCTCCAGCGTCACAGTGAACGTCACCGACCCCTTGCCCAGTGGGAGCAGGACCTCGTCTGGAGTGAGCTTGACGCTCACCAGCGGGACAATGAAGACCGGCCGGCGGATCTCGCCGGTGGCAGGGTCATTCTCCCGATATGTGACCTCCCGATCCACCGAGGCGGTGCTGCTGCCTGGCACCTTCACGCCGCGAGCGGAACCCAGGTCGGCACCGGCCATCAACCACGCCGACTGGAATGGCAGACCCCAGTCATGGATCGCTGACGTCGGCCAGTCATACAGCCAGCCGTTCCGGGGTGAGCGAAGAAAATACGGGGCCGTTGGGGCCAGGTCGCCGCCTACCCGTACCACGGTGGTGTCGACCTGGAAGGCGTCCGACGAATTGCCGCCTGGCGCGGATCGTACCACGCCGCCCGGCCCGTCCACGAAGAGCGAGAGGGCTTCGCGCGCGCCGTCGACGGGCCGGCTGCGGCCGCTCGATACCACGACGACGTCCCCGCCCGGCGTCACCCGCGGGGCCGACGCGACCGCATCGAACAGGACCCCCCGCGCCACCGCGGATGCGGCCTCGATATGATGCTCCTCGGCGCCGAGTTCCGGCCACCCGGCCGACGTCATCGCCTTGGCGAGGGAACGTTCCGCGCGCCCGAGAGCGCCGGCCGATCCGATCGGATCCGCGAACGACAATGTGCGTCGCAAGGAATCGAGTTGCCGTGAGTACACCGCAAGATCTCGCTCGACCTGCGCCCGGGCCTCGGGATCCAGCGCGCGCAGCTCGGGAAGCCCGAGGAGCGTCGTGTCCACCCCCGCCCAGAACCCTCCCACCCCCTTCCCGGTCCGGTCCTCCCAGAGCGTCACCCGCGATTCGCTCGGCCCGATCGGCTGGAGCTGCCCCATCTTCTGCGACCGGTGCAGGCTCCGTCCCGCCATCGCCAATTGCCGATAGGTCTTGCCCGTCACCGGATCGATGGCACCGCCGTCGAAGGAGATCATTTCGCTTCCCGGATCGAACCGCGCACTCCGGTAGAGCTTGAGCGGCGTCCACGGATCAAGGCCTTCCTCGGTCTTGAGCTCGGGAAAGACGGTCGAGTCCCCCGCCACCTCGAACGCCCGCTTGGCGGCCCATCCCGCCACTTGGTGCTGGCCGTGCCCGTCCCGCGGCGTGCCGCTGAAGACCGACACCACGATCTGCGGCCGGAAGCGCCGGATGATCCGTACCACGTCCTTGAGCACCGAGTCCTGGGGCCAGTGCTTCCACGCATCATCCATCGTCTTCGAGAACCCGAAGTCGTACGCGCGGGTAAAGAACTGCTGCGAGCCGTCGATCCGCCGCGCCGCCAGCAGTTCCTCGGTGCGGAGGATGCCAAGGGCGTCGCCCAGTTCGGGGCCGATCAGGTCCTGGCCCCCTTCTCCTCGGGTGAGGGAGAGATACGCCGTCTCGGCGCCTTCACCCCGGGACAGGATGGTCAGGAGCTCCGTGTCCTCGTCGTCGGGGTGGGCGCCGATCATCAGCACCCGCTTGTAGTGGCCGAGCTTGGCGAGCTCCCGCATCAGGGCGGGGACGCCGCCGGTGGAGGGGGGCGCGAGCTGCGCGACAAGAGAGGACGAGGGGACGAGGAGAAGGAACGAGAGGAAAAAAGGGAGACAACGCAGTTTGGCGACAGTGAATGGATGCATTGCTCATTCCAGATGGTGAGTATCGCGGCAGCGGGGCCCGCATCGACCTGAATAATACGGGGGCCGGCCTCTTTGGGTTCCCAACCCGCTCCTCGTCGGCATGCGCGTCAGCCGTCACGCCCCAGACCGCGTGCAAGCGCCTCGAACGTGTAGATTCCGGTGTGGTGGCCATCGCTCCACCAGATCTTGAGCCCGTAGTTCCCGATGAGTTGGAGCTTGACCGGACGCACCTCCTCGGGGACCCGGCCGGGATCGAGCAATGCACGCCCCGACATCTCGTCGACGCATTCGGCGCAGGGGCACGCCAGCCGGAGCGCGCGGGCCGGGTACATCGTCGCCGGGCGGTCCGGTTCCCACTCGATGGTGACGCCGTCATCACGCCGCGTGATGGCGTATGGTGATCCGGTCATAGGCTATATTCCGTTGGGTCGGCGGGCGACTGGATCCGCCGGCGTGATTCCGCCATTTACTCTCTCCAGAAGCTACTGCCATGGCCAATCAGAACGTGAATCCATTCGGCGCCCGCGGCACCCTCGCCGCCGGGTCGGGTAATGCCGTCGTCTACCGCCTGCGGGCGCTCGAAAAGCAGGGGATCACCAAGCTCGACCGGCTGCCGTTCTCCATCCGGGTGATGCTGGAGAACGTGCTCCGACACAGCGGCCACGGATTTGCTACCGACGACCACGTCCGAGCCCTCGGCAACTGGCAGCCGCGGGCCGCGCGCGCCGAGTTCCCCTTCATGCCGGCGCGGGTCCTCCTGCAGGACTTCACCGGCGTGCCGTGCGTGGTCGACCTCGCCGCAATGCGCGATGCGATGGCCCGGATGAAGGGAGATCCCGACAGGATCAATCCGATGGTCCCCTGCGACCTCGTCATCGACCACTCGGTCCAGGTGGATCGCTTCGGGTCCGCCGGGGCCTTCAAGTTCAACGTCGAGATGGAGTTCGAGCGGAACCGGGAGCGGTACCAGCTGCTCAAGTTCGCCCAGCACGCCTTTCGCAACTTCCGCGTGGTCCCCCCCGGCACCGGCATCTGCCACCAGGTGAACCTCGAATACCTCTCCCCCGGCGTCCAGCTCCGCGACCAGCACGGCGAGCCCACGCTCTATCCTGACACCCTCGTCGGCACTGATTCGCACACCACGATGATCAACGGGCTCGGCGTGGTGGGCTGGGGCGTCGGCGGGATCGAGGCCGAAGCGGTGATGCTGGGCCAACCGTACTTCATGCTCGTCCCGGATGTCATCGGGATGAAGCTCTCCGGCTCGCTCCCCGTCGGGACCACCGCGACCGACCTGGTCCTCCGCGTCACCCAGATGCTCCGCAAGAAGGGCGTGGTCGATAAGTTCGTCGAATTCTACGGCCCCGGCATCTCCCACCTGGGGCTTCCCGATCGCGCCACCATCGGCAATATGTCGCCGGAATACGGCGCGACCATCGGGTTCTTCCCGGTGGACCAGGAGACCCTTCGGTACCTGAAGCGCACCGGTCGAGACCAGGCCACCGTGGATCGGGTGGAACGCTACTGCAAGGAGCAGGGGCTCTTCCGCACCGACGACGTGCCGGATCCGGAATACACCGACACGCTCGAGCTCGACCTGTCGACCATCGAACCATCGGTCGCCGGCCCCAAGCGGCCCCAGGACCTGGTACTGCTGCGGGAGCTCAAGAAGAGCTTTGCGGTGACCCTCCCCGACCTGATGCAACCCACGGTGCCCGCGGCCCGGAAGGAACTGGCCCAGGCCGCGTTCTCCCGATGGATGAACGAAGGCGGCAACGCCGCGCCGGCCGCCACCCTGGCCCCGCCGCCGGAAGTGCACACGGAGGTGGACGGCGAACCGTGCGATCTCCACGACGGCACCGTGGTCATCGCAGCGATCACCTCCTGCACCAACACCTCGAACCCGTCGGTGATGGTCGGCGCCGGCCTCCTCGCCCGGAAGGCGGTCGAGAAAGGCCTCAAGACCCGGCGCTGGGTCAAGACGAGCCTGGCCCCCGGCTCCCGGGTCGTGACCGACTACCTCCGCGATGCCGGACTCACTCCGTTCCTCGACCAGCTCGGCTTCCAGACGGTGGGCTACGGCTGCACCACCTGCATCGGGAACAGCGGCCCCCTCCCCGACGGCGTGGCGAAGGCGATCGACGAGCACTCCCTGGTCTGTGCGGCAGTCCTCTCCGGCAACCGGAACTTCGAGGCCCGCATCCATCCGCAGGTCCGCGCCAATTACCTCGCGTCGCCGATGCTGGTCGTGGCCTTTGCGCTCCTGGGCAAGGTCGACGCCGATCTCACCACCGAGCCACTCGGCATCTCCGACCAGGGAGAGCCGGTCTTCCTCAAGGACATCTGGCCCTCGCAGCAGGAGATCGCCGACACGATGGCGGCAGCACTCAAGCCGGAGCTCTTTACCCACGAGTACGGGCACGTCTTCGACGGAGACGCCGAATGGAAGGCGCTCACGGTGCCGACGGGGAGCCGATACGCCTGGGACCCGAAGAGCACCTACGTCCAGGAGCCGCCCTTCTTCCAGGGCCTCGCACCGAAGCCCCACGCCCTGCGGAACATCACGGGCGCCCGTGTCCTTGCCGTCCTCGGCGATTCGGTCACCACCGACCACATCTCCCCGGCCGGTGCGATCCCCAAGAACGGGCCTGCCGCACAGTACCTGAAGGACCACGGGGTCGAGCAGGTGGACTGGAACACCTTCGGCTCTCGACGCGGGAACCACGAGGTGATGATGCGGGGGACCTTCGGCAATACCCGAATCAAGAACGCCCTCACCCCGGACAAGGAAGGGAACTGGACGGTCCACCTTCCCGATGGCGAGGTCGCGTCGATCTACGATACCGCCATGCGTTATATCGCCGAAAAGACCCCCCTCGTCATCCTGGCCGGCAAGGAATACGGCTCCGGGTCCAGCCGCGACTGGGCCGCGAAGGGGGCGATGCTCCTCGGCGTGCACGTGGTGATCGCCGAGAGCTTCGAGCGGATCCATCGGAGCAACCTCGTCGGGATGGGCGTCCTGCCTCTCACCTATGAGCCGGGCACCACCAGGGCGACCCTCGGCCTCACCGGCCGCGAGAGCTACGCCATCAGCGGCATCGACGCACTGGCGCCCGGCGGCAAGGTGACCGTGACGGCCAAGGCGGACGGGGGGAAGACGACGACCTTCCCCGCTGTCGTCCGGCTCAACAGCCATGTCGAACAGGAGTACCTCGAACACGGCGGGATCCTGCAGCGGGTGCTGCGGATGTTCAATGAGTGACCGCGTGAGGGGTGAACGGTAAATGGTGAACGGGGCTGCAGTCTTGGAGCCCCGTCTTCCATCTGAGCCATCCCTTGCTCTGCCCGGGATGACTCCGTGGCTCAAAATGACCCTGATGCAAACGGGGGCCCTTTCGGAGCCCCCGTTCACTTTTCACCGTTGACCGTTCACCGTCTCAGGCCACGAGATCCCGCAACCGTTCACCGGTTTCGCCTTCGCGCAGGCGCGTGAGCGCCCGGTCGCGGAGCTGGCGGATGCGTTCGCGGGTGACGCCCATCATCCGGCCGATCTCCTCCAGGGTGCGGGCGTTGCCGTCATCGAGGCCGAAGTAGAGCCGCAGCACCTTCGCGTCGCGCGGAGGGAGTGTCGCCAGGGCGGATTCGATGTCGGACGTCTGGCTGTTGGCGATCGCCGAGGAGTCGGTGGCCTCCTGATCGGCGGCGAATCGCTCGATCCGCTCGCTGTTCTCGCCATCGCGGGTGGGCTGGTCGAGCCGGACCGCCTCGGTGTTGAGGGCCGAGAGCGAGCGCACCGCCTCGACGGTGAGGCCGGTGGCGCGCGCCAGTTCCTCGGTGGTCGGCATCCGGCCGAGCTTTTCCTTGAGCAGGGTCGTGGTGCGGCCGAGTCGGCTCAGGTCCGCGGTACGGTTCAGTGGCACCCGCACCGGCCGGCCGTGGCGGGCGATGGCCGCCTGGACCGCCTGCCGGATCCACCACACCGCGTACGAGATGAACTTGACGCCCCGGTCCGGATCGAACTTCCGGGCCGCCGTCATCAGGCCGAGGTTACCCTCGCCGATCAGGTCGACGAGCGGCACGCCGCGGTTCTGGAACTTCTTGGCCACCGACACCACGAACCGGACGTTGTGGCGGGCCAGCCGCTCCTGCGCCTTCACGTCGCCGCGGAACGCCTTGCGGGCAAGCTCCAGCTCCTCGTCCCGCGTCAGGAGCGGGACTCGGCTGATCTCATCCAGATAGAGGTCCAGGGATTCCCGGCCCTCGTCGACCGCGCGGGCGATCTGCGCCGGACGAAGCGCGCGCCGCTTGGTTCGAGTCTTGGTCGCCATTGCTGCCTCCTCACTCCCCAACGCCCGCCCGTTGCGAACGCGCTCCGGGACGACCGTTCAAAAATTAGTCGCGCAATATAGTAGTTAAGACAGCTAAAATCAACAGCTTAGCTAACTCTTGCTGCCCGTTGACTTTGGCTTGGCACTCTCCAGGCCCAAGCGCCGCACCCCAGGCGGAATGCTACCGTGTCATTCAGACACCATCATCATGCCTTCAACCGTGATCCACGGCCTTAAAGACGCCAGGATGACCTATTCGTTGCACCGCACCTGTTAGGACGCACGAGCAGGTCGAATCGTTCCCGGAACGCCAACGGCCCCCGAGGACAGGTGCTCCCCGGGGGCCGTCGGATCGGTGGTGCAGCAGGTCAGTTCTGCCGCTGCCCACCCATCATGCTGCTCATGTCCTGCGGGGTCTCGGTGATGGACGACTTGGCCCCGGTCCCGGTCCCGGTCAACTCCATGCTGTTGTTGGGCCCCTTCACCTTGATCACGAAGGGGACCTTGGGGCTGATCCACACGTCCACGTTGTTCTTGGCACTATGCAGGTGGGTGGCGGAGAACGATCCCGCCGGCACGCTCACGGTCTCGGTTCCGACGACTGTCATCTCGGCGCACATCTCGGACGTCAGGCCGCCGTTGGGCGCACGACTCTTCATCATGTCCATCATCTGGCCGCCGACCTTCATCGCCGGTCGGTCGCCCATCTTCATCACCATCTCCTTCATCGAACCCGGTGCGTACGGAAACCCGTCCACCACCATCTGCATGATCATCGGGCCCCGCTCGCCCGACATCTGGAACTCAAGCCGATCGCCCAGGGACTCGTGTCCCAGGTAGGCCATGCGGAAAGTGGTGGAGCGGGCCGCGCCGTCCCGACCCGGCATGACCGCATTGTACGACGACCAGCTTCCCGGCGCCGGAAGCTTTGCGCCCTTGTCGGCACAGGGGCCCTGCGCGGCGAGCGGCGCCACGATGCCCGCCGCCAGGATCAATGAGAGGATGCCACGATGCTTCATACGGTCTCCACGGAGAGGGTTCACAGCGACTTGACCTCGGACACCAGCCGGGACAGCGACGCCTTCGCGTCGCCGAACAGCATCGATGTCTTCGGGTCGTAGAAGAGCTCGTTCTCGATCCCCGCAAAGCCGGGGCTCATCGAGCGTTTCAACACGATAACGTGCCGGGCCCGGTCGACGTTGAGGATGGGCATTCCGTAGATCGGGCTCGCGCGATCCGAGCGGGCCGCGGGATTGACCACGTCGTTGGCCCCGATGACCAGCGCCACGTCCGCCTGGTCGAATTGCGGGTTGATCTCGTCCATGTCGTACAGGCGGTCGTACGGGATGTTGGCCTCCGCCAACAGGACGTTCATGTGCCCCGGCATCCGGCCGGCCACCGGATGGATGGCGTACTTGACCTCCCCGCCCCGCTTCTCGATCTGCTCGGCCAGCTCCCGCACCTGGTGCTGCGCCTGGGCCACCGCCATCCCGTACCCCGGGACCACGATCACCGATCCGGCATACCCCAGCTGCAGCGCCACGTCCTCCGCGGTGATCGACCGGACCGCGAGGCCCACGGAGGAGCGGCCGCTCGACGTTGCCGGGGTGCCGAATGCCCCGAAGAGCACGTTGGCGAAGCTCCGGTTCATTGCCTTGGACATCAGGATGGACAACAGGAATCCGCTGGCGCCATCGAGCGCGCCGGCGATGATCAGCACGTTGTTGCCGATCGCGAATCCGGTGGCCGCCGACGCCAGCCCGGCGTAGGAATTGAGCAGCGAGATGACCACCGGCATGTCGGCGCCGCCGATCGGCATCACCATGAACAGGCCCACGCAGAACGCCACCCCGATCATCGTGTAGAAGGCCGCCTGCTGTCCCGGCACGAAGATGAGGTAACCGAAGAGCCCGAGCGCCACGGCGAACAACAGGAGGTTGACCGCGTTCTGGCCCGGGTAGGTGATCGGCCGCCCCGGCAGGAACCCCTGCAGCTTGCCGGTCGCCATGAAGCTCCCGGTGATGGTCAGGCTCCCGAACAGCACCTCGAACCCCAGGGCGGCCATCTCGGCGTGCCCGACCCCGGGGCCCCGCACCAGGGTGTAGTACTCGGCCACGCCGACGAGCGTGGCCGCGAGCGCCCCGAACAGGTGCGAGATGGCGATCCGCTGCGGCATCGCCGTCATCGGGACGAACATCCCCAGCGGATATCCGATGGCGGTCCCCACCACGAGCCCGACGATGATCCAGTCGTACCGGAGGATCTCGTGATGGGCCAGCGTGCCGCAGATCGCCAGGAGCATCCCCAGCGCGGCCTGGTTCATTCCACGGCGCGCCTGATCCGGCCGCGTGAGCGACCGGAGCCCCACGATGAACAGGACCGAGGCGGTGAGGTAGGTGACCTGGACGAACAGTTCGCGCGGGTTCATCCGACCTTCGGCCCCGGGTCCGGCTGATCGTGGCGCTTGAACATCTTGAGCATCCGGTCCGTGATGAGGAATCCGCCCACTACGTTGATGGTGGCCGAGGCCACCGCGATCACGCCAAGGATGGTGCTCACCATGTTGCGATCGGCGCCGGCCGCCACCAGCGACCCGACCAGCGAGATGCCGGAGATCGCGTTGGTGGCGCTCATCAGCGGCGTGTGCAGCAAGGGAGGCACCCGGGTGATCACCTGGTAGCCGACGAACCCGGCCAGCAGGAAGACGTACAGTTCGATGATGCCGGTGGAGGGCATAGGTCAGTGGGCTCCCGGGTGGGCGCTGTGGTCAGGTACCAGGTACCAGCTATCAGCTATCAGCTATCGGCTATCAGCTCCAAGCTCAAAGCTCCAAGCTCCAAGCTCTAAGCTCCACGCTCCAAGCTCTACGCTCCAGACTCATTTCTCCCACTCACGACCATCGGCCCGAGAATCTCATCGGCGGGGTCGACGACGAGCTTCCCTTCCTTGACCATTCGGAGGGTGAGGGCGGTCAGATTGCGGCTCAGCATCTGGCTCGCGTGACCGGGCACCGATGCGGCCAGGTTGACCGGACCGAGGATCGTGACGCCGCCGATTACGACCGACTCCCCCGCCCGGGTCAGCGCACAATTCCCCCCGGTCTCGGCGGCCAGGTCGACGATCACCGAGCCGGAGCGCATCGACGCCACCATCGCGGCGCTGATGAGCTTCGGCGCCGGCTTCCCCGGGATCTGGGCGGTGGTGATGACGAGGTCCTGCTCCTTGATGTGACCGGCGAGCAGCGCGTCGATCCTGGCCTGCTGGTCGGCCACGACCTCCCGGGCGTACCCGCCCGCTCCCTCGGCGGTCTCCAATTCCTTGCCCACCGCCTTCGCACCGAGGCTTTCGATCTGTTCCCGGGCCGCACTGCGCACATCGAAGCCCGAGACGATGGCACCGAGGCGTCGCGTGGTGGCGATGGCCTGCAGCCCGGCGACCCCGGCGCCGATCACGAAGGCGCGCGCCGGCGCCAGCGTGCCCGCTGCGGTCGTCAGCATCGGAAGGATGCGGGGAAGCTGGGCCGCACCGAGGAGCACGGCCTTGTATCCGGCGATCGTGGCCTGGGATGAGAGCACGTCCATTGCCTGGGCCAGCGTGGTCCGGGGCACGAGCTCGACGGCCAGGGCCGTGACACCCCGCGCCGTGAGCCCGGCAATGGCCTCGGTGTGCGTGCGCGGTGCCAAGAACGACACCAGCACCGCGCCGGAAGGGATCCGTGCGATCTCGGACAGGGTGGGGGCCTGGACCTTGAGCACCAAGTCGACATCGCTCCACGCATCCGGCGCCACGGTGGCGCCGGCGGCGGCGTAGAGCGCGTCTGGAAATCCGGCGGTGACGCCTGCCCCCTGCTCCACGACCACCGCGACTCCCGCTTTCACCAGTTTTCCGACCGATTCGGGGACGAGCGCCACGCGGCGCTCCCCGGAGGTCGTTTCCCGCGGCACTCCGATGCGCATCGCCGATCCAGTCGCGGTGAGGAGATGATCGGGAATCTACGCCGACAGGCGTCCGGCGCGAGGGGCGCGCCGGCCCCAAGTCCTAGAACTTGATCCCGCCGGGGAGCGAAGACTTGGCCAGCCCCTGCAGGCGCGCTTCCAGCTGCTTCCGCTGGTCCTCCAGCTTCGACTGCGCATCGGCCACGAGCGCGTTCCCCTGCTGCTCCACGTCGGCCACCTTGGCCTTCGCGGCGGCCACCTGCTTGCCGACCTGGCGATCGACCTCTGCCCGCGCCTTGGCCTCGGCGTCCCTGGCCGCCTGTCCGAGCATCGCCGAGACGCCGCTGGCGACGGCGTCGCCCACGTTCGAGCGCACCGCCACCTGCGGCGCCGCGAGCGTGCCGCTCAAGTCGGCCTGCAGTGAGAGGGTACCGATCCCTCGAAGCACCTTGCCGATCAACTGATCGACCGAGCTTGCGCCGCCGGCGCTGCTGTCGCGGACCCAGGAGACCTGTGGCGCGGTGACGGTCCAGCGACCGTGGAGCTGGTCACCTCGGACTGTGAAGGAGAGACTCGCGGTCCCGGCCCCGGGCACTGCGGAGTAATTCAATCCGGGGAGTTGGAAGGTCGGCAGCGCGATGCCCGTCACGATCCCGCTGGCGCTGTCGACAGCGACCGGTCCGGTGTGATCAAGTGCGCCACCCAGGTCGATCGACATCGGGGACTTCCCCGTCACCTGCCCCTTGCCGGTGAAGGTCGTCAGCCGCCCGTAGAGCGCGGGATCGGAGGTGGCGCCCTGCACGGCGGCGGTGAAGGCGTAGTCGCGGGCCGAGTCTCCTCCGAACGAGACGCCGAGATCGCCACGCCGGAGCAGGAAGGTCGGGAGTTGGTGGAGGAGCGGGAACCGGACCGTGGTTCCGGCCATCCGGATCCGCTTCGGGCCCGGGTCCTTCCGGGGCAGCATCCCCGCCGGCATGTACTTCCTGGCGAGTGCGCTCCAGTACACCACCTGCTGGAAGCGTTCGGTGACCATCGGACCGAAGAGTGCCGCACTGATGTCGGTCGGCGAGACGGTCGGAAGCTTGAGCAGTCCGCGGGCAAGTCCGTAGTCCTGCTGGCGGGCCGCGTCGAGCGCCCTGGCGCCGTCGGAGAGCGTGGCCGCCGACGCCGCGGCGGTTCGTTGCAGTGCGGCGACGCGGGCTTCAGCGTCCTTGATCCGTGCGATCCCCTGGTTCAAGTCCTTCACGGCCTGCTGGACACCGGCCACGCCCGCCGTGCCGGCATTGAACTTCGCCATCCGGGCCGCGAGCGCCTTGCTCGAATCAAGCACCGGCGGGAGGGCCAGCGAGTCGTACCGGGATCGGAGCGCGGTCGACGCGGAATCGGAGCGCCGTTGCAGGGCCGCAGCCGCCTGGAGCGACTTGAGCTGGGAAGGGTCGAGCACCAGCGCCTTGATGCTGTCGACCGGCGTCAGGCGCAGCAGCGGCACGCTCACCTTTGATGCGAACGCCTTGGCGGCTGCGAGCGCGCTGGCGGAGTCGGCGGCGACCTTCGGGATCGGCCGAGCCGGTGTCCGGCGCCGGGCGCCGATCCGCACGCCGGTGGCCGCGAGTCGGTCGATGACCAGCTTCTTCTCGAAGAGGGCCGCCGGATCGAGGTCGAGGACCATCTGGCCGGCCTCGAAGGAGTTCCGGCTGAGGTCGGCGGCGTTGGCCACCTGAAGACCGTCCAATTCCACCGATCCGCGCAAGAGATGGACGTGGAACGCCGCCAGATCCACCTCGGCGCCGGTCATCTTCGTGCCGACCGCGATCACCGCGCGGCGGCCAAGCATATCCGCGAACAACAGCCAACCAAGGCAGACCACGCCCAGGAAGACGACAAGCGGGACGACCGCCTTCCAGCGGAAGAGGCGTGTAAGCATCACGTCACTCCGGCCGGAAGAGGCGGTAGTAGTTGTAGAGCTTGGAGGCGGTCAGTGCCTTGTAGAACTTCGACTGCATCACCTTCTGGCCCAGCGTGGCGCGGTATTTGACCACCGCCCACCGGAGCAGGAGCACCAGCGGCACGAAGAGCACCAGCCAGCTCACCAGCGCGCCCAGCACCACCGTGTTATTGAAGTTGGTGAGCGGGACCACCGGGGTGTTGGCGAGCCGGGTCCAGAAGGGTGTCAGGCCGGGCGACCCGATGAGCAGCCAGTGGCCGAGCCGGTCGAAGAACGGGTCGAGCGCAAAGCCGAAGGGCACCGCCAGCGCCCAGCCCAGCATTCCCGCCCCGAAGGAGACGTTGAGCAGGAAGAGGAGGACGAAGATGAGGAGGGCGGTGACGAGGTTGAACGGGATCCAGCCCAAGGCGGCCCCGAGGGCCATCCCGCACGCGATCTGTGCGGGCGAGCCCTCGGAGTGCAGCGTCTTGACCAGCGACTGGATCAGCTTGAGGATGGCGAGCACCGACCCTCCACGGCGGGGAATGAGGCGCGCCAGCCGAATGGCGACCAGAGGGGGCGCCGACCCAAGTTACTTCCTGGACCGCCCGATCGACGTCAAGGCAGAATCGAGCTGGCGATAGGCCAGCGGGTCGATCTCGCGGAACGGGGCCGCAACGTACGCAATCTTGCCATCGGGCCCGACGACAAAGAGCGAACGATCGTCGACATGGTACTTCTCGTTGCGCGCTCCGTAGAGGCGGCCCACCGCCCCGGTCGAATCGCTCAGGAAGCGGAACGGGAAATCGCTCTCCTTGGCCCAGTTGGCCAGGGTGGTGTCGGCGTCGACGCTGATGGCCAGGAGCGTCGCCCGCTTGCCATTGCCGAACAGCTGCGCGTACTGATCACGGTACGCGTCCATTTGGATGGTTCAGCCCTTGGTCCGGGCCTGAAAGAAGAATGCGATGACCACCGTCTGGTCCCGAAAGTCGCTCAGGCGGATGGGCTTGGCGGTGAGGCCGTTGCGGGTCGCACCCGGCAGCACAAAATCGGGCGCCACCGTGCCGACCGCCAGCGGCCCCGTCTGGGACGGCGCCTGCTGGGCCGCGACCGGCGCCGCTGCCAGAAGCACCCCGGCCGCCAACATGCACGCTGTTCCTGCGTTCATCTCGTCATCTCCTCAACTTCCGGGGTGCGCTTCATCGAGCTCCGGACCAGACCACCCGCCAGACCTTCCCCGCGGCATCTGAACCAATATAGAGGGCCCCATCAGGTCCCACCGCAACGCCGGAGGGCCGGAACGTCACCCCCGACCGAGCCGTGGCGAAGGTGCTGTACCGCCCTGCCGCACGGCCCCCTTTGAATGGAATGTATACCACGCGGAACCCCGCCTGCGGCAGCGGTGCCCGATTCCAGGACCCATGGAATGCCAGGAACGCACCGCCCCGGAACTCGGCCGGAAAATCGGTGCCGGTGTAGAACGCCAGCGACATCGGAGCCCAATGACCCGGAAATCCGACGGCCGGAAGCGCCTTGCCGCCGCAGCGATCGGCCTTCCGGCCGTCGCCGCCGTATTCCGGTGCCGTCACCTTCCGCCCCCGCAGGCCGTCATAATAACAGTACGGCCAGCCGTAATCCGCACCGGGGGGCACCGGCCCGAACTCCTCCGCCGGCAGTTCGGCGTTGAGCGAGTCGCTGTAGCCCCAGTCTTCACCCAGCTGGTCCCGACCGTGGACCGCCATCCAGAGCGCCCCGGTCCCGGGCTCGAACGCGAACGCTTCGGCGTTCCGTAGCCCGGTGGCGAATCGATGCCCCATTCGGGGTGTCTGATCCGTCCCGGCGGCGGCAAAGGTCCAGATCCCCGCCCGTGTCTCCAGCTCTGTGCAGGGATCGATCCCCGGCGAGTGCGGCGCACGATCGTCCACCTGACAGCTGTTGGTGGCGGAACCGAAGTCGACGTATACCATCCCGTCCCGCACCACGATCGGTTTTGCCGGATGGTTGCCGCCGGCCGGCAGATCCTTCGCCACTACGATGGCCGGGCCCTCCGGGACCTGCTGGCCCGGCGTCCATTTCCAGCGCACGATCCGGTCATTCGGCGCGAAATAGAGCCAGCCATCACCGTAGGAGATCCCGGTGCCCCGGCCGGAGCCGAAGTAGCTCACCAGATCGGCCCGGCCGTCGCCGGTGGTGTCGCGGAGGAGCACCACCCCGCCCTGCTGCCGCGCGGCAACCACGTCACCATTGGGAAGGACCGTGAGGTTGCGCGGACTGCCAAGCCCCTCGGCAAAGACCGTGGCACAGAATCCCGGCGGAAGGACGAGACCACCGTTGTCGGGAGCGCAGGCGATCGACCGACCAGAACGACCGGATGCCGCCAACCCGATCACGAGGAGCGACGACCCGACGATAGAGAGCCCTCGGTGCTGCGACCAGACCATGGCGACCTCCTTGGCGGGACCCGTTCAATATACCGGCGAGATACCACCGGGACCCACGACCCACGACCCGTTACATTCCCCACCCTATGGCCGGCGAATACATCTTCACCATGCGCGACCTCCGCAAGGTCGTGCCTCCCTCCCGCGAGATCCTCAAGGGAATCAATCTCTCTTTCTACCCGGGTGCCAAGATCGGCGTCCTCGGCTCCAATGGCGCCGGAAAGTCGACCCTGCTCCGCATCATGGCCGGGGTCGACACCGATTACCTGGGCGAGGCCAAACCCCTCGCCGGCACCAAGATCGGCTACCTGCCGCAGGAGCCCCTGCTCGACGCGGCCAAGGACGTGCGCGGCAACGTGGAAGACGGCGTGCGGGCGCTCCGGAAGATCCTCGACGACTTCAACGACGTGTCCGCGAAGTTCGCCGAGCCGATGGGCGATGACGAGATGACGAAGCTCCTGGAAAAGCAGGGGCGCCTGCAGGACCAGATCGACCACCTCGGTCTCTGGGAGCTCGACCACAAGGTCGACATGGCGATGGATGCGCTCCGCCTCCCTCCCGGCGATGCCGGTGTGTCGACGCTCTCGGGCGGTGAGAAACGGCGTGTGGCGCTCTGTCGATTGCTGCTGGAACAGCCCGACATGCTGCTCCTCGACGAACCGACCAACCACCTCGACGCCGAGTCGGTGGCGTGGCTGGAGCATTTCCTCGAGTCCTTCCCCGGTACGGTGGTGGCGGTGACCCACGACCGCTACTTCCTCGACAACGTGGCGAAGTGGATCCTGGAGCTCGACCGCGGTGCCGGGATCCCGTGGGAGGGGAACTACTCCTCCTGGCTGGCGCAAAAGCAGAAGCGCCTCGCGGTGGAAGAGAAGCAGGCCTCGGCTCGCCAGAAGACCCTCGAGCGCGAGCTCGAATGGGTCCGGATGGCGCCCAAGGCGCGGCACGCCAAGAGCAAGGCGCGTATCCAGCGCTACGAAGAGCTTCGTGCGGAGGGGGAGCGGCAATCCGAGGGGAGCGCCGAGATCCTCATCCCGGTGCCGGAACGGTTGGGCGACGAGGTGGTGATCGCGAAAGACGTGGCGAAGGGCTTCGGGGAACGGCTCCTCTTCGAGAAACTCAACTTCTCGCTCCCCCGCGGCGGGATCGTGGGCGTCATCGGTCCCAACGGCGCCGGCAAGACCACGCTCTTCCGGATGATCACCGGGAGCGAGGGTCCCGATGCCGGCACTCTCACCGTGGGCCAGACGGTCAAGGTGGCGTACGTGGACCAGAGCCGGGAATCGCTCGACGGGAGCAAGAGCGTGTACCAGGAGATCTCCGGCGGCCAGGACGAGCTCCTCTTCGGCACTCGCAAGGTCAACGCCCGGGCATATTGCGCCGGATTCAACTTCCGCGGTTCCGACCAGCAGAAGAAGGTGAAGGACCTCTCAGGCGGCGAGCGGAACCGGGTCCACCTGGCCAAGCTCCTGAAGAGCGGCGGGAACCTGCTCCTGCTCGACGAACCGACCAACGACCTCGACGTCGACACCCTCCGTGCGCTGGAGGATGCCCTGATGGGCTTTGCCGGATGCGCCGTGGTCATCAGCCACGACCGCTGGTTTCTCGACCGCATCGCCACCCACATCCTGGCTTTCGAAGGCGACAGCGAAGTGATCTGGTACGAGGGGAACTACCAGGAGTACTCGGCGGACCACAAGAAGCGGAAGGGCGGCTCCGACGACCAGCCCCACCGGATCAAGTTCAAGAA
>DASSGV010000108.1:0-93300 GCA_035693225.1 Gemmatimonadales bacterium
CCCGGCGGATCGTCGGTGCCGCTGCTGGACGCCGGCGATGTCGAGACGTGCGTGATGGATTACGAAGGTGTCGTCGCGGCCGGGTCGATGCTGGGGTCCGGCGGGATGATCGTGATGGACGATACCACCGACATCCCGTACCAGGTCTGGCGCCTGGCCCGCTTCTATGCCCACGAGTCCTGCGCCCAGTGCACCCAATGCCGCGAGGGCACCGCCTGGACCGTCAAGGTCCTGGAACGGATCCTCAAGGGTGAAGGGCGGGAGAACGACCTCCAGCTCCTGCTCGACCTGGCCGACAACATGACCGGCAAGACCATCTGCGTCCTCTCCGACTCCTGCGCCGCCCCGGTGGTGAGCGGGCTGCAGAAGTTCCGCGGGGAGTTCGACGCCTACCTGAGCCGCCGGCGTCAGCCGGCGCTCGCTTCCGCATGAGCGCCATGTCCCAGGAGCTCGTTTCGGTCACGATCGACGGCCGCCAGGTGAGCGTCCCGAAGGGGACCCCGCTCATCGAGGCGGCCAAACAGGCCGGCGTGCTGGTGCCGCATTACTGCTACCACCCGTCGCTGCCGAGCCCGGCCGTCTGCCGGATGTGCCTGGTGGAGGTGGAAAAGGCCCCCAAGCTCCTGCCGGCCTGCGTCACCACGGTGGCCGACGGACAGGTGGTGCACACCCAGAGCGCCTCGGCGAAGAAGGCGCGCGAAGGGGTGCTCGAACTCCTCCTCATCAACCACCCGCTCGATTGTCCCATCTGCGACCAGTCGGGGGAGTGCGAGCTCCAGGACTACACCTTTCAGGAAGGGCGCGCGGCGGGGCGCTACGCCGACTATCCGAAACGGTTCAATCCGGTCGAGGATTTCGGGCCGGATATCCTCTACGTGGCCAACCGGTGCATTCTCTGCACCCGCTGCGTCCGCTTCATGGAGGACGTCGCGAAAGACCCCATCCTCAACGTGTCGGAGCGGGGCGACCGCGCCTACGTCGGCATCGACCCGGCGCACGCGCTCACCCATCCGTGGGCCGGCAACGTGGTCGATCTCTGCCCGGTCGGATCGCTCCTCTCGAAGGACTTCCTGCACAAGGCGCGGGCGTGGGACCTCGACAAGACGGCCAGCATCTGCACCGGATGCAGCCAGGGATGCAATACGATGGTCGACACCCGGGACGACGTGGTCGTCCGCTTGCGGCCCCGGCCCAACCTCGACGTGAACCGCCATTTCATCTGTGACACCGGCCGGCTCGACTATCGCTGGATGAATCGTGGCGACCGGGTGGAGGCTCCGCTCATCCGGGACGGCCAGAAGCTCGCCGCCCGCGACTGGCCGGTGGCCCTCGAGCACGTCGGTGCGTCGATCAAGGCCGCGAAAGGCTCGGCGGTGATCCTCGCCAGCGGACGCACCTCCAACGAATCGCTCGCCGAAGCGCTGGGACTCCTCGACGGCCGCGCGGTGACCGCCGCGGTCCGGGTGCCGATCGGCGAGGCCGAGGCGCCGCTCGTCGGCGTGCCCGGGCTGGCGCTGCGGAAGGAACGTGCGCCCAACGGCGAGGGCGGCCGCCTGCTCGGCTATGCCGCTGCGTGGGACGCCGCGCTCACGGCGTGCGCGAGCGCGGCACTGGTGGTGGTGGTCGACCTCGAACTGGACGATGCCGAGCGTGCCGCGGTGTCCAAGGCCGGATCGGTCATCGTGCTGGCGAGCGTGGACCAGGGATTTGACGGCTGGGCCACGGCGGTGCTCCCGGTCACCAGCGCGGTGGAGGAGAGCGGCACCTACACCAATCGGGACGGCCGGGTCCAGCGCTACTGGGCCGCGCGGTCGGCGCCGGGGATGGCGCGGCCGGCCTGGTGGGTGGCGGCGGAACTGCGGGCCGTCGTGAGCGGGCGGCAGGCGCCGGCGAATGCCGAAGCCGCGTTCGCGGCGCTGGCGGCATCGGTGCCTGCGTTCGCCGGGATGAGCTATGCCGACCTGGGCTTCACCGGGCGCCGGGTGGAGCCGGCCGGAGCGGCCCGATGAGGGATCTCCTGGCGCTCCTGACCCCGGAGATGAAGGGGTTTCTGCTCGTCACCGTGGCCAAGCTGCTCCTGGTGTTCACCATCGTGATGGTGGGCGTGGCGCTCCTCACCTTGATGGAACGGAAGGTTTCGGCTTGGATGCAGAACCGGATCGGGCCGAACCGGGTCGGGAAGGCGGGACTGCTCCAGCCCGCGGCCGACGGGCTCAAGAACATTCTCAAGGAAGAGACCCTCCCGAAGAGCGCCAATCCGGTCGTGTTCACGCTGGCGCCGGCGCTGTCGTTCATCCCGGCGCTCACGCTGTCGGCGGTCATCCCGTTCGCGGCGCCGATCCCGGCGTTCCAGTTCCACCTCGGCTTCCTGGGCCAGTTCACCTACGCCGGCGGGATGCCCAGCGTGGTGGCGGACCTGCCGATCGGGTTTCTGTTCGTGCTGGCCATCAGTTCCCTGGGTGTCTACGGGATCGCGCTGGCCGGCTGGAGCTCCAACAGCAAGTATTCCCTCCTCGGCGGGCTCCGTGCCAGCGCCCAGATGATCTCCTACGAGGTCGCGATGGGGCTGAGCCTGGTGCCGGTGCTGCTCCTCTCGGGGAATGTGTCGTTCACCAAGATCATCACCGATCAACAGGTGAGCCTTCTCCATTGGTACGTGTTCCCGCTGTTCCTGTCGTTCTTCGTCTTCCTGGTCTCGGGCTTTGCCGAGACCAACCGGCTGCCGTTCGACCTGCCGGAGGCGGAATCCGAGTTGATCGCCGGGTACCACACCGAGTATTCTGCCATGAAATTCTCGATGTTCTTCATTGCCGAATACGCCAACATGGTGACCGTGTCGGCGATGGTGTCGACGCTCTTCTTCGGCGGATGGGACATCCCGTTCACCCACTGGGACGAGCGGGCGGGATGGATCCAGTTCGCGGCGACCGGCGCGTTCTTCTTCGCCAAGCTGATGTTCTGGCTCTTCTTCTTCATGTGGATCCGCTGGACCTTGCCGCGCTTCCGGTATGACCAGTTGATGGCGCTGGGGTGGAAGGTGCTGCTCCCCATTTCGCTGGCGTACGTGATGCTGGTGGCGGGCACGGTCTATCTGGGCACCGACGTGCTGCGGCTGGCGGCGAGCGGGGTCACGGCGCTGCTCATCGCCTTGAGCGTGCTGACCGGCGGTGTTCTCCTCTATATCCTTGATCGCGGCGGGATCGTCAGCGGCCGGCGGCCCCGCCCCGCGATGCCGACGATCACCGCGGCGGTGAGGTCCTGATGGCCATCGGCGTCAAGGTGCTGCCGCGTCCCGAGCGCGATGTCAGCTACGTGCGGGCCACCCTCAAGGGGATGGCGCTCACCTTCAAGCACATGTTCCAGCCCGCGGTCACGATGCAGTATCCCGAGCATCGGAGCACCGACGATTGGCGCATCAGCACCCGCTGGCGTGGCACCCACCGGATGCTCACCGACGAGCAGGGGCGCTCGAAGTGCGTGGCCTGCGGGCTCTGTCCCCAGATCTGCCCGGCCAACTGCATCAAGCTGGTGCCCGGCGAGGACGAGGGCGGGAACCGCTACCCGCTGATCTACGAGATCGACGAGTTCCGCTGCGTCTTCTGCGGATACTGCCAGGAGGTCTGTCCCGAAGAGGCCATCCACGTCGGCGTGCATTACGAGAACGCGGAATATTCGCGGGACCGCTTCGTGTACGACCTGGAGCGCCTCTCGTCCCAGGTCCATACGGTGTCCACGCTCTGGGACCCCACCGATCCGCGGGGCGAGTGACACGATGACCCAGGCCGTCTTCTGGTTCTTTGCCTGTCTCGCCGTGCTCTCGGCACTCCTCTGCATCGTGCAGCGCAACATCGTGTCGGCGCTGCTGTGGCTGGTGGCCACGATGTTCGCGCTCGCCGCGATCTTCGTCCTGCTCAATGCGCAGTTCCTGGGCGCCATCCAGGTCCTGGTGTATGCCGGCGCCATCCTGGTGCTCTTCCTGTTCGTGATCATGCTGCTCAACGTCGGCCACGCCCCCCGTGACCTGCGGGCCTGGCCGCTCTGGTTGCTTGCCGTGGTGATCGTCTCGGCCCTCGGTGCCACCCTCCTCAAGCTCGCCGATTACACCCCCGGGCGGCTGGCCGAGGAGGTCGTCGGCGGCCCGCTCGGCGCCGATCCGGCGCAGGTCTTCGGCCACGGTACGGCCGTGGCGGGGCAGGTGGCCGCGCACGGTGTGGTGGGTGCGGTGGCGGCGCCGCTCTTCCAGCAATGGCTCGTCCCGTTCGAGCTCACGTCGCTGCTCCTCCTGGCGGCCATCGTCGGCGCCGTCGTCCTCGCCAAGCGGAGGCTCTGACCATGGCACCATCCCTCCTGGGCCCGTCGCTGGCCGTGTCGGCCGTGCTCTTCTGCATCGGTGTGGCGGGCGTGCTGATCCGCCGCAATGCCATCATGCTGTTCCTCTGCATCGAGCTGATGCTCAATGCCGTCAACCTGGCGTTCGTGGCGCTGAGCCAGCTGCATGGCCTGGACGGGCAGGTGATCGTCTTCTTCGTGATGACCGTGGCGGCGGCCGAGGCGGCCGTGGGGCTCGCGATCATCCTCGCCGTGTTCCGGCACTCGGAATCGGTCGACCTCAAGAACATCAACCTCCTGCAGGGCTGATGCTCCCACTGCTCCAGGTCGCCGCGGCACCGGTCGGCGGCGCCGCCCTGCACTGGGCGCCCTACGTCATCCTGCTGCCGCTCCTCGGGTTCCTGGCGAACGGCGCACTGGCACTCTGGGCGCCCCAGGCCAAGCGCGCGGTCTCGATCATCGGCCCCGGCGTGCTGATCGCGGCTTTTGCCGTGGCGATCGCCATCGTCAAGGCCGTGCACGATACCGGGCTCGTGGTCCCTGAGATCACCACGCTGTGGAACTGGATGCCGGTCGGCAGTCTGCAGGTCACCTTCTCGACCCAGGTGGACCAGCTCTCCGCCGTGATGCTCCTGGTGGTCACCGGCGTCGGGAGCCTGATCCATATCTACAGCGTCGGGTATATGCGGGCCGACGACGGGTACGCCCGCTTCTTCGCCTATCTCAACCTGTTCGTCGCGGTCATGCTGGTGCTGGTGCTGGGGGCCAGCATGCCGGTGATGTTCATCGGATGGGAAGGGGTCGGCCTCTGCTCCTACCTGCTGATCGGGTTCTGGTTCTCGGACAAGGCCAACGCTGACGCCGGGAAGAAGGCGTTCCTCGTCAACCGGATCGGCGACGTCGGATTCCTGCTGGCGATGTTCATCACCTGGCACGCGCTGGGGACGCTCGACTTCGGCCAGATCACGGCGCTGGCGCCGAGCCGGTTCGCGATGAACGGAGCGGTGGTCACGGCGATCACGCTCTTCCTCGTCCTCGGCTGCGTCGGCAAGTCGGCGCAGATCCCGCTCTACACCTGGCTCCCGGACGCCATGGCCGGCCCGACGCCGGTGTCGGCGCTCATCCATGCCGCCACGATGGTCACCGCTGGCGTCTATCTGGTGGCCCGCACCAACGCGCTCTTTGCCCTGGCCCCGTTCTCGAGCACGGTGCTCGCCGGCATCGGCGCGGGGACGGCGCTCTTCGCGGCGACGATCGGCCTCCGTCAATACGACATCAAGAAGGTGCTGGCGTATTCGACCGTGTCCCAGCTGGGCTATATGTTCCTGGCCGTGGGGACCGGTGCGTACGTCGCCGGCATCTTCCACCTCGCGACCCACGCGTTCTTCAAGGCGCTCCTCTTCCTCGGCGCCGGCAGCGTGATCCACGCGATGCACCACGCGTATCACGCCACGCACAGCCACGCCGACGCGCAGGACATGCGGAACATGGGGGGGCTCGCCCGCAAGCTGCCGTGGACCGCCGCGTTGATGGGGATCGCCACGCTGGCCATCGCCGGCGTGCCGCCCTTCGCCGGGTTCTTCTCCAAGGACGAGATCCTCGCCGCCGCGTTCGCGCGCGGCGCCGAGGAACCGGCGTTCTACGTGTTCTGGGCGTTCGGGATCCTCGCGGCGCTCTGCACGGCCGTCTACATGGCCCGCCTGATGGCGATGACCTTCTTCGGCGAGAATCGGACCGGCCCCCGGGAGCGCGAGCACCTGCATGAGGCCCCGTGGACCATGACCGGTCCGCTGCTGGTGCTGGGAGTGCTCAGCATCGTCGGCGGTGCGCTCAACCTGCCGGCGCTCGTGGGCGGCCATCTCGGGCTCGCCCACTGGCTCGCCCCGGTGGTGGCGCCCGGAGCGCAATATCGCGGCGTGGAGGAACTGCACGGGTCCGCCGAATACATCCTGCTCTCCGTGGCGGTGGCGGTGGCCATCGTCGGGCTGTTCCTCGGATGGCGGATGGTCACGGCGACCGAGATCGTACCCGCCGACCAGGCCCCGCCGGAGCGGGGGATCGCCTCGCTGCTGTATCACAAGTACTACATCGACGAGATCTACGACGCCCTGGTGGTCGGCCCGCTGGTGTGGTTCTCGGAGCGGATCCTCTGGAAGGACATCGATCAGGGCCTGATCGACGGCGCCGCCGTCAACGGGTCGTGGAAGCTCGCCCGCGCCTTCGGGTGGCTGGGCAGCCAGTTGCAGACGGGCCAGGTCGGCGTCTACCTCGTGCTTTTCCTCGTCGGGGTCCTGTATGTCCTCCACACCGTGGTCCGGTAAGGGTCCATGACAGAATTCCTTGCCGGCATCGGCTACGGCCACTGGATCCTGCACGCGCTGATCCTGCTGCCCCTCATCGGGGTGGTGCCCATCCTCCTGGTCCCCCCGGCGCGGGCCCGGCAGGTGGCGTTCTGGATCGCGCTGGCGGAGTTCGTGCTCTCGCTCGGGCTCTGGTGGGCCTTCGACCCCCAGGCCGGCGGGATGCAGTTCGCGTCGGTGACGAGCTGGGTCCCGCGGTATGGGATCTCCTATCGCGTCGGGATCGACGGCCTCTCGCTCGTCCTGGTCCTGCTCACCACCGGGCTGGTGCCGCTCTGCGTGCTGTCGAGCTGGCATTACATCGCCGAGCGGCAGCGCGGGTACTATGCGCTGTTGATGACGCTCCTCACCGGGATGCTCGGCGTCTTCATCAGCCTCGACCTGTTCGTCTTCTACGTGTTCTGGGAAGTGATGTTGCTGCCGATGTATTTCCTGATCGGCATCTGGGGCGGGCAGAATCGGCTCTATGCCACGCTCAAGTTCTTCGTGTACACGTTCATCGGCTCGCTCCTGATGCTCGTCGCCATCCTGGTCCTGGTGGTCCACACCAGCAACATGACGGGCCTGATCACGTTCTCCTACGACGACCTGCTGGCCAACGCAGCCACCCTGGGCGCCGTCAAGCCGTGGCTTTTTGGCGCGTTCGCGCTCGCGTTCGCCATCAAGGTCCCGGTCTTCCCGTTCCACACCTGGCTGCCCGACGCCCACGTCGAGGCGCCCACCGCGGGCAGCGTCCTGCTGGCGGCCGTCCTCCTCAAGATGGGGGCCTACGGTTTCCTGCGGTTCGCCATCCCGTTCTTCCCGGACGTGGCGCTCTCGCCCGCGGTCACGGCGGTGGTCCTCCCGCTGGCCGTGATCGGCATCATTTATGGCGCATTGGTGGCGATGGTCCAGCCCGACTTCAAGAAGCTGGTCGCCTATTCCTCGGTGAGCCACCTGGGCTTCGTGATCCTCGGCATCTGGGCCTGCACCCTCCAGAGTGTCCAGGGTGCCATCATCATCATGCTGAGCCACGGTCTCGCGACCGGCGCGCTCTTCTTCATCATCGGGATGCTGTACGAGCGCCGGCATACCCGCCTCATCGGGGCGTTCGGTGGCCTCGCCCGGGTCATGCCCGTCTTCGCCGCGCTGTTCACCATCGTCGCCTTCGCGTCGATCGGACTTCCCGGCACCAGCGGCTTCATCGGCGAGTTCCTGGTCCTGCTGGGAAGCTTCGGCCGCCATCCGGCGGCCTCCGCCATCGCGGTCACGGTGGTCATTTTCGCGGCCGCCTACCTCCTGTGGGCGCTGCAGCGGATCATCTACGAAAAGCTCGACAAGCCCGAGAACGAGAAACTGAAGGACCTTTCGCTCCGGGAATTCATGGTACTGGCACCGCTCGTGGCCGGGATCCTGTGGATCGGTCTCTATCCCGCGCCAGTGCTGCGACGCGTGGAGCCCGCCGCCCGGCGATACCTCGAGCTGGCGGCACCGGCGGCTCCGCGCGCGCCGGTGTACGTCGTGCCCGCCGCGCCCCCCACCGCGACCCCGCCGACGGGGACCAGGTAGCGACATGGATATCGATCTCAGCACTCCCTTCGGCGTCTCGGTGGCGCTCCTGCCCGAGCTCCTCCTGAGCGGCTGGGCGGTCCTGCTGGTCCTCCTGGTGGGGGTGCGCCACCGCACCGCCGGAGACGCCCGCCTCGCCGGATGGTTCGCGCTGCCGGGGCTCATCCTCGCGGCCGCGGCGTTCGGGTGGATCGGCCGGACGGGGGTACACAGCGACGGACCGTCGCTGATGGTGGCGCTCGATACCTTCCGGTACGGGGCGGGGCTCCTGATCCTCGCCTGCGCCGCCGCGGCCGTGCTCCTGTCGATCCCGTACCTCGAGCGGGAAGGGATCACCGCGCCGGAGTTCTATCCGCTCGTCCTCCTGGCCACGGTCGGGATGCTCGTGATGGTCGCCGCCAGTGACCTGATCGTCTTCTTCCTCGGCCTCGAGACGATGTCGGTCGCAGTGTATGTGCTGGCCGGCTATGATCGCCGCAGCGCGTTCTCCGCGGAAGCGGCGCTCAAGTACTTCCTGATCGGCGCGTTCGCGTCAGGCTTCCTGCTGTACGGCATCGCCCTCACGTATGGCGCCACCGGTACCACCAACCTGAGCTTCATCGGGGCCCAGTTGGGGAGCGCCCGATTCACGGTCATGGCCGGGATCGGCCTGGCCCTCATCCTGGTGGGTTTCGCCTTCAAGATCGCCGCCTTCCCGTTCCATATGTGGGCGCCGGACGTGTATGACGGTGCCCCCACCACGGTGACCACCTTCATGGCCACCGCCGTCAAGGCCGCCGCCTTCCTCGCGCTGGTGCGGGTGCTGGTGGAGGCGTTCCCGACGGCGGGCGATCTCTGGCGGCCGGCGATTGCGGCGCTCGCCGTTGCGACGATGATCTTCGGGAACCTGGTGGCGTTGGTCCAGCGCTCGCTCAAGCGGATGCTCGCCTACAGCGCGATCGCCCACGCCGGCTACATCCTGGTCGCAGTGCACGCCCAGACGGGTGCCGGCCCCGGCGCGGTATGGCTCTATCTCACCGCGTATTCCGTCACGACGATCGCGAGCTTCGGGTTCGTGGCCATCCTCGGCCGCGGTGGGGAACGCGATGTCACCCTCGATCGGATCGCGGGCCTCGCCTCCGAACGCCCCGGCGTGGCGTTCGGCCTCGCCATCGCGATGCTGTCCCTGTTGGGCATTCCCGGCACCTTCGGCTTCATCGGCAAGTGGGACATCCTGCTGACGTCGGTGGGCGAGCACAGCGTCCTGTTGCCGGTCGTCCTGGTCCTGACCAGCGTCGTCTCCGCCGGCTACTATCTGCCGGTCATCATGGCGATGTACATGAAGCCTGCTCCCCGGCCCGGTACGTACGCCGGCGTGCGCCCCGGCTGGCTGATGGGCGGGGTCCTCGCGCTCAGCGTCGCGTTGATCATCGGGCTCGGTGTGCTTCCGGCCGGCGCCTTGCGGATCACGGAGGACGTCGCGGCATCGCTGCCGGTGGTGGTCCCGCAATCGAGCGCGCGGCCCTGACGCCGATCGCCGCCACACGGTGCAGCACGTGAGGAACCCCTCCCGGTGAAGGTCCCCAAGTCGGTCTTCCGGCAGTACGATGTGCGCGGCATCGTCGATCGAGAACTCACCCCGGCCTTTGCCGAGGCCCTGGGGCGCGCCTTCGGGACGCTCGTGGCCGGTGGCGCCGGCCGGGCGCCGGTGATCGCGGTGGGTCGTGACAACCGGCCGTCCGGGGGCAGCCTCGCGGCGGCGGTGCGGCGCGGCATCGTCGCGTCGGGCGGGACCGCGGTCGACATCGGAATGGTGCCGACGCCGGCCCTCTATTTCGCGGTCGAAGCCCTTCCCACCGATGCCGGGATCCAGATCACGGGGTCCCACAATCCCCCCGAGTTCAACGGCTTCAAGATGGTGGCCGGTGGCGAGGCGATCCACGGCGACCGCATCCTTGAACTCTGGGAGATGATCGAGCTCGAAACGTGGCGAAAGGGGCAGGGAAGCGAACGGAGCGACAGTTCGGTCCTGGACCGGTACCGCGAGGCGATCATCGCCCGGCACCACCTGGCGCGGCCGGTCACGGTGGTGGTGGACTGCGGCAATGGTGTCGGCAGCCTCGTGGCCGTCAGCACGCTCGAGGCGCTGGGATGCGAGGTGGTGCCGCTCTTCTGCGAGTCGGACGGCACCTTTCCCAACCACCACCCCGATCCCACCGTGCCGGAGAACCTCCGTGACCTGCAGGCCGCGGTGCGGCGGACCGGGGCGGAACTCGGGATCGCCTTCGACGGCGATGCCGACCGGATCGGCGCCGTCGACGAGGAGGGGCAGGTGCTCTTCGGCGATCAGCTCCTAGTCATCTTCGGGCGCGATGCGGTGCGGCGGTTCGGCCCCGGCGTGCCGGTCATCTTCGACGTCAAGTGCTCCGAGGTCCTGCCCCGGGCGCTGGTCGACGCCGGCGCCCGTCCCGAGATGTGGAAGACCGGCCATTCGCTGATCAAGGAGCGGATGCGGGAACTCGCGGCCCCGCTCGCCGGCGAGATGAGCGGTCACATGTTCTTCGGCGGTGATTGGTTCGGGTTCGACGATGCGCTCTTCGCCGCGGCGCGGCTGCTGGAGGTCGTCGCCTCCGGGCCCCGCGGTCTCGCCCACCACCTGGCCGACCTGCCGGTGACCCACGCCACGCCGGAGATCCGGGTGGACTGCGCCGATGATCGGAAGTTCGACGTCGTGGCGCGGGCGGCGAGTCATTTCGCGAAGCGATACCCGGTCAACACGATCGACGGTGTCCGGATGACCTTCCCGCACGGATGGGGCCTGGTGCGCGCCTCCAACACCCAGCCGATCCTGGTGCTCCGCTTCGAGGCCGCCGATCCTGCCGCGCTCCAGGCCTATCAGGCCGAGGTGATGGAATGGCTCGCAGGGGAGGGTGTGCACGCCTGAGCTGATCGAGGCCCGGTGGCGTCGTTGGGGAACGACGGCGCTCGTGACCGCTGGCGCGCTGATCACCGGGCACTGGGTGACGGTCCTCATCGCCACCCGCTGGTGGTCGGAGACCGTGGCGCCGGCCGGCCGGCCATTCGTTACCCACTGGATCGTCCTCCGCGGTCTGCTGGAGGCGCTGGGCCTCATCATCGGTGCCGGCTGGTTCGCGGGGAATCTCCTCGTGGTGGCCCGCGCGATCGGCTCGGTCGAGCTCCCCCGCCGCATCGGAGATCTCGACATCCGCGAGGCGGTCTCCCCGACCGCGGTGTTCGTGCCGGCCACCATCACCGGTGCGGTCCTCGGATTGCTGGCCGGAAGCGGTCTGGGACGGCAGACGGGCGCCATCCTGCTCGCGTGGCACGGCCTGCACTGGGGCCTGTCCGATCCGGTGCTGGGACACGACGCGTCGGTCTATGTCGCGCAACTCCCGCTCTGGATCGCGGCCCTGCATTTCGTGACGGTCCTCGTGGCAGGCGCAGCCATCGCGGTCGCCATCGCGTATGCCGCGCTCGGTGCCCTCAAGGTGGGCCGGGCGGGGATCGCCATCACCGACGCGGCTCGCACCCATCTTGGCCTCCTCCTGGCAGGAGTGGCCATCGTGTTCGCGGTGGGGATGCTGCTCCTGCCGGCCCGCGGCCTGGCACACCTGGCCGGCGGGGGCGCGCTTCCTTCGTCGCCGCTGATCGCGTCGAGCGGAATGCTGGCTGTGGTGGCGGCGGCGGGCGCGGTCCTCATCGCCGCCTGGGCTCTCCGCGGCCGGTCGACCTGGCTCGTGGCCGGTGTGATCACGATGGCACTCGTTGCGGGCGTGCGCGTCACCCTCGCCACGATGGGCGGCGTGTCGGTCTCCCCGGCCGCTGTCCGGTCGTTCACGCTCGACGCGTGGGGACTCGCCGGGGTCGACGACGGCGGGATCCGACCCGTCCTGGGCGAGGTGAATGCCCCGACTGCAACGGGTCTCTGGACCGCCAGCGTGCTCCTGCCGGTAGGAGCTCCGATCGACCGCGTGGTCGCGGCATCCCGATCCGCGGTCCGGATCGCCGGAGAGGAGCGCCGGGCGTGGTTGGTGCTTCGAGCCGCTGGCGACTCGACCGACCTGTCGGTCATCGCCGATGATCAGGCGAACGGCGCCGGAGGACCGCTCTCCTTCCGACCGACGGACCCGCTCGCCTATCCGGGGACCGTCACCTACGCGGCACTTCCCCCGGGAAGCGTGTGGCCGGGCGCGCCAGATCGGTCGCTCGGCACCGTCGGGGTCCGGGTGGGTGGGGCTGCGCGGCGCTTGGTCCTGGCGTGGGCCGCGCAGGCAGGTGCGCTGTTGGCCGCCACGGTCGCAGACTCGACCCGACTTGGCTGGTACCTGGATCCGATCGCTCGGTTGGCCCAGCTCTTCCCGCCAGCGCGGTGGTCGGAGCCCGAGATCGTTCTCGATCGTGGTCGAGTGGTCTGGGTGGTCCCGGGGTCAGTGCCGTACTCCGCCTTCCCGCTCGCCCCCCGTGCCGAGGTGCTCGGCACCGAGGCCGGCGGAGCCGATCCCGGGCTCATCGGTGTCATCGATGCGGAGACCGGAGCGGGCCGGATTTTCCTCCTGCCGGGCGCCGGCCCGGTGGCCAAGGCATGGCGCGATATCGCCGGTGCTCTGATCGAGCCGGCCGATTCGATCCCGCCTGCGGTCGCGGCCGGGCTGACGTATCCGGTCGAGTGGCTGGCGCTCCAGGCCAGGATCCTGGGAGAGGGATCATTCGGACTCCCGCTCGTCGGCGCGGACACCGGCGACCTCGTGCGACCGGTCCCCGTGTGGGATTCGATGCTCGCGGTCCATCAGGTCGCCTTCGTCGATCCAGCGCCGCCCGGGCGGGTCGTGGCGCTCCTTGCCGGCGAGGTGCATGATCGGCGGTTCTTGGTCCGGTTGCTGCGGATCCCGGCGGCGGCCTCGCTTCCGGGGCCCCGGCGACTCGCGCGCAGCTGGACCCAGTTCGCATCGTACGGCCAGGTGGTCGACTCGATCCAGGCCGCCGGCGATCGGATCATCGCCGGACCGGTCGCCTACGAGTGGCGCAACGGGAGGCTCGAGGCGTCCCAACTCACCTACCGGGCCGCACGGCCGACCTCACCGGCGGTCATCTGGGCCAGCGTCGCGGTCGACCGACGCCTCGGGGCCGGCGGCGATCTTGCCGGCGCCTGGGCCAACCTGCAGGGACGGACGGCGCCGTTGGCGCGACCAGGCCGGACCTCGGATCGGCTGGCGCAAGCGAGGCTCTGGGTCGAGCGCGCCGACTCGGCATTGCGGCGCGGCGACCTGACCGCGTTCGGACGTGCGTTCGCCGCGCTGAAGGAACTGGTCGAAGCGCCCTAAGTCCTGCGCTTGTAAATCGTTAGCCATCACGCTAGTTTCGGCGTCCAGATGCCCAGGAACGTCCCAGTCGACCCGCCAAAGACCGTGGTCGTGGCCCTCGGCGGCAATGCGCTGGCGCTGGCCAACGAGCCCGCGACCATCAGCAACCAATTCCGGCACACGCGGGAAAGTCTGGCCCCGATCGTGGAATTGGCGCGGGCCGGATGGAACATCGCCCTGGTGCACGGGAACGGTCCCCAGATCGGTGATGAGCTGATCCGGAATGAGACCTCCGTCGGATTGGTCGAGCCGCTCCCCCTGGGCGTACTGGTGGCAGGGACGGCGGGATGGATCGGGTACATGATCCAGCAGTCGCTGCAGAATGCGCTTCGCCACGCCGGCATCGACCGACCCGTGGTGACGCTGGTCACGCAGACCGAGGTCGATCCCGCCGACCCTCAGCTCCACATCCCCGTCAAACGGGCCGGCCACCCGCTCGATGCCGACAGGGCGCATCGCCTGGAAGCTCGTGGCGTGCCGGTCAAGTTGGACGCCGACGGGGTGCATTGGCATCGACTCACCGTGAGCCCGGTCCCGATCGGAGTGGTGGAGGCGTCGCTGGTGGAGCGATTGGTGGGGACGGGCGTCATCGTGATCGCTGCGGGCGGCGGCGGGCCGCCGGTCTATCGCGACCCGGCGGGCGATCTCGAAGGTGTGGACGGCGTGGTGGACAAGGATCGCGTGAGTGCGGTGCTCGCCCGCGACCTCCACGCCGAGGTCCTGATCATCCTGACCGAGGCCGATGCGGTCTACCGAGGATGGGGGACCCCATCGGCGGCCGCCATCCGTTCGATGACGCTGGCGGAGGCCGATGCGCTGTTGGCGTCGGGAACGCTGGAGAAGGGGAGCATCGCTCCCAAGGTCGAGGCCGGGGCGGCGTTCGTGCGCTTCGGCGGGGAACGGGCGATCATCGCCAAGCTGTCTGAAGGGCTGGCGGCCCTCGAGGGCCGGACCGGAACCACCATCGTGAGGACGTGACGTGAACCTGCATGAATATCAGGCGCGGATCCTGCTGCAGAAGGTCGGGGTCCCGATGTTCGAGGGCGATGTCGCCGCCACCCCCGACGAGGCCGCTGCGATCGCCAAGCGGCTGGGCGGCAAGGTCGTGGTGAAGGCCCAGGTCCACGCCGGCGGCCGCGGGAAGGCCGGCGGCGTCAAGCTCGCCGCCACACCGGCGGAGGCCAGGGAGGCCGCGTCAAAGATCCTCGGGATGACGATCAAGGGGCTCATGGTCCATAAGGTGCTGGTCGTGCCGGCCGCTGATATCGCCTCCGAGGCCTACGTCGGCATCATCCTGGATCGGGAGTCGCAGCGTCCCGTGGTGATGGTGAGCCCGGCGGGCGGGATCGACATCGAGGAGGTCGCCGCCCAGACCCCCGAGAAGATCCTCAAGCTCCCGGTGGATCCGCGGTATGGGCTGTTGCCGCACCAGGCGATGACGCTGGGCTTCTTCCTGTATCAGGACTTTGCCCACGTGAAGGCGGCGGCGGCCATCCTGCAGCAGCTCTATCGCGCGTTCGATGCCAACGGTGCGTCGCTCGCCGAGATCAACCCGCTGGTGACCACCCCGGACGGCCGGGTGTTGGCGCTCGATGCCAAGGTCAGCATCGACGACAACGAGCTCGACCGCCGCCCCGACCTCGCCGCGCTGCGGGACGAGACGGCCGAGGCGCCGAGCGAGGTCGAGGCCCGACGGGCCAGCCTCACGTTCATCAAGCTCGATGGCAATGTCGGCTGTGTGGTCAACGGCGCCGGCCTGGCGATGGCCACGATGGACCTCGTCAAGTACTACGGCGGCGATCCGGCGAACTTCCTCGATATCGGTGGCAGCTCGAACCCCGAGAAGGTCGTGAATGCACTGCGGATCATCACCAGCGATCCCAACGTGAAGGGCATCCTCTTCAACATCTTCGGCGGGATCACCCGGACCGACGACGTGGCCAACGGTCTCAAGACCGCACTCGCCAAGTTCCCGGTCAAGGTGCCGATCGTCGTCCGGCTCACCGGCACCAACGAGGCCGAGGCGGTCAAGATCCTCAAGGGCATCGGGATGGAGGCGTTGAGCGACATGGACGAGGCGGTGGCAAAGGTCGTCAAGCTGGTCCGGGAGGCCGCATGAGCGTCTTCATCGGGAAGTCCACGCGTCTGGCGGTGCAGGGCATCACAGGGCGGGACGGGTCGTTCCACGCCAAACAGATGATCGCCTACGGCACGAGCGTGGTGGCCGGCGTCACGCCGGGGAAGGGCGGGCAGACGTTCGAGGGGACCGTCCCGGTCTTCAACACCGTGGCCGAAGCGGTGGCCCAGGCGGGTGCGAACACCACCGTCATCTATGTGCCGCCCGCCGGTGCGGCCGGCGCCATCTATGAGGCCGTGGATGCGGGGATCAAGCTCGTGGTGTGCATCACCGAAGGTGTCCCGGTGCTCGACATGACCCGGGTGATGCCCTACGTCCGCGAGCGTGGTGCGCGGCTCATCGGCCCGAATTGTCCCGGTGCGATCACGCCGGGCGAGGCCAAGGTGGGCATCATTCCCGGGAACATCTGCGCGCCAGGGCGGGTGGGACTCGTGTCCCGGAGTGGCACGCTGACGTACGAGGTGGTCAATCACCTCACCAAGCACGGGATCGGGCAGAGCACCTGTGTCGGCATCGGCGGCGACCCGATCATCGGCACCAACTTCATCGATTGTCTCCGGGCCTTCCAGGACGACCCCAAGACCGATGCGATCGTCATGATGGGCGAGATCGGGGGCACCGACGAGCAGCACGCCGCCGACTTCGTGAAGCAGCACGTCACCAAGCCCGTGATCGGGTTCATCGCCGGGCAGACCGCACCGCCCGGCCGCCGGATGGGCCACGCCGGTGCCATCATCTCGGGCCACGCGGGCACGGCCGCGGAGAAGATGGCGGCGTTTGAGGCCGCCGGGATCAGCGTGATGAAGCGCCCCGTGGATGTCGTGGCGATGCTCAAGGCGCGGATGAAGTAAGCTGTGAGCTTGGAGTCTGGAGCTTGGAGTCAGGAACCAAACTCTTAGCGCCAAGCTCCAGACTCAAAGCTCCAAGCTCCAAGCTCGAAGCTCTTTACTCAACGCTCATCTCCCGGAGCACCACGTGCCGAACACCCAGGTCACCCTGGCGATCATCAAGCCCGACGCCGTCGCCGACCAGAAGATCGGTGCCATCGTGGCCCACCTCGAGCGCGAAGGCTTCATCGTTCGGGCGGGGCGGATGGTCCGCTTGACCCGGGCGGAGGCCGGCGCATTCTACGCCGTGCATGAAGGGCGACCGTTCTACCCGGAACTGGTGGAATTCATGACCAGCGGGCCCTGCGTGCCGTTGGCCCTGGAGCGGATCGACGCCGTGGCCCACCTCCGTTCGGTCATCGGGGCCACGGACCCCAAAGACGCCGCCGCCGGGACCATCCGCAAGCTTCACGCGGAATCGAAGGGCAGGAACGCCATCCACGCCTCGGACAGCCCCGAGAACGCGGCCCGGGAAGTGGCCTTCTTCTTCACAGAGGCGGAGCGGGCCGGGCTCTTCGCGAAGTGAGCCTGTCCGGCCAGTTTCGCAGCTCGGTCGGCTTGACCTAACCCCGCATCCCTGATAGGTTTAGTGGCTATGTTGCTGGTCGATTTGCGCGACCTCCAGAAGGGTCCGGTCGATACCGTCGGCCGTGTTCCACCCGATGACGCGCTCTTTGCAGGACTCGAGCCCGCCCTCGCGACGCCGTTGGCGGTGAAGGGTCGGTTGCAGGCGACGGGTGAGAGCGGGATCTTCTGGAACGGACATCTCGCGACCGAAGTGGTGGGGGCCTGTCGCCGGTGCCTGACCGAAGTGCGGCTGCCGGTGGAGGCCGATGTCGCGGCGCTCTTCACGGCCGATCCTGAGGCGGGTGATGACCCGGAGGTCTATCCTCTTGCCCCGCGCGCCACTCAGGTCGACCTGCGTCCGGTGGTGCGTGAGGAGTTGTTGCTGGCGGTGCCGTCGTTCCTGCTCTGTCGGGAGGACTGCGCCGGACTTTGTCCGAACTGTGGTGCTGACCTGAACCAGGGTCCGTGCGGGTGTGCGGCCCCGAAGGCGTGAGCCGAGGATACCATGGCAGTCCCGAAGCGAAAGATGTCCAAGTCCCGCAAGCGACTGCGTCGCGGGCAGGATTCCGGCGCCGGAATGCGGACCCAGGCGTGTCCCCGGTGCTCCAGCCCCAAGTTGCCGCATCGCGTCTGTCCGACGTGCGGATACTACCGGGGCAAGAAGGCGGTCGAAGTCGGGGACGAGTGACCGTGATCCGCGTGGCGCTGGACGGCATGGGGGGCGATCACGCTCCCGTGGCCGAGGTCGAGGGCGCCGCCCTGGCCTTGGCGGAACTGCCGTCCACGTTCCGCGTGCAACTGGTCGGGCGTCTGGAGGTGCTGGAGCCGGAACTGGCCAAGCATCCCGAGATCGACCGGTCGCGATTGGACCTGATCGCCGCCCCCGACGTCATCGGGATGGATGAACGACCCCTCCAGGCGGTCCGCAAGAAGCCGAACTCCAGCCTCGTCATCGGACTGGCCCTCCAGAAGGAAGGCCGGTCCGATGCGTACGTTTCCGCCGGCAACACCGGCGCGGTCCTTGCCGCCTCCACCCTGATGCTCGGCCTGCATGACGGGGTCAAGCGCGCCTCCGTGGCGACGCCGTTCCCGACCGCCGATGGCGCGGTGCTGGTCATCGACGGCGGCGCCAACGTCGACTGCACCGCCCAGGAGCTGGTCGGCTTCGCCCGGCTCGGGACGGTCTACATGCGTGATATCCTCGGCCGAGCCGAGCCCGCGGTGGGGCTGCTCAACGTCGGCGAGGAGGACGAGAAGGGGAACGCGGCCGTCCGGGAGGCCCACACGCTCCTGAAGCAGACGTCGGGACTCCGGTATGTCGGCAACATCGAGGGGCGCGACATCCTGGTGGGACACGCCAAGCACGGCCAACTCGACGTGGTCGTCTGCGACGGATTCGTCGGCAACGTCGTGCTCAAGTTCTACGAGTCGGTGGCGCGGCTCCTGGTGCGCCTCCTGAAGCGGGATGCACCCGAAGTCCTCGCGCAGGGAGACGTGCAGAAGGCCTTCCGGACCCTCGACTACTCCGAGTATGGCGGGGCCCCGCTCCTCGGCGTGCGCGGCGTGTCGATCATCGGTCACGGGTCGTCGGGCCCCACCGCGATCAAGAACGCCATCCGCGTGGCGGTCCAGTCGGTGGAGGCGGACCTGAGCCGCCACATCGGCGAGGAATTCGCCCGGCACGAAGCGACGGCCCCGGCATGAGCCGGCGTCCCATCGCGTACATCGCCGGCCTCGGCACCGCTGTGCCGCCGCGTGTGGTGACCAACCACGACTTCGAGAAGACCCTCGAGACGTCGGACCAGTGGATCGTGGAACGCACCGGGATCCGGGAGCGACGCCACGCCGACCCGGGGATGACCGTGGCCGCACTGGCGCACCAGGCGAGCCTCGTCGCGATCCAGCGGGCCGGAATCACCCCCGTCGACCTCGGCAGCATCGTGCTCTCGACCGCCACACCCGATCGCCTGCTCCCCTCGACCGCCTGCGACCTGCAGGCGCTGCTCGGTGCCACTCGCGCGGCCGCGTTCGACATCTCGGCGGCGTGTCCCGGTTTCGTCTACGGCCTGACCATCGCCGAAGGGTTCATCGCGTCGGGACAGAGCGAGAACGTGCTGGTGGTGGGCGCGGAGATGCTGACGACCATCACCGACATGACCGACCGATCGACGGCCATCCTCTTCGGTGATGGCGCCGGTGCGGCGGTCCTCCGCCGGGCCACCGGCGACCGGGGAATGCTCTCGACCTTCATCCGATCCGACGGTGCCTTGGCCGAGTTGCTGTACCGGCCCGGTGGCGGTGCCGCGCGGCCGTTCAGTGCTCAGGTGCTGGAAGAGCGGAGCCACCTGATGAAGATGGCCGGCCGCGAGGTCTTCAAGGCGGCCGTGCTCACGATGGCCGAAGCATGCGACGAAGCGCTGACGCGCGCCGGCGTCACCGCGGACGAGATCGACCTGATGGTGCCGCATCAGGCCAACGTGCGGATCATCGAGGCCACCGCCAAGCATGCCGGAATGCCGATGAGCAAGGTGATGGTCAACCTCGATCGCTACGGCAACACCTCCTCGGCGTCGATCCCGCTGGCGCTGGTCGAGGCCGAAGCGGCGGGCCGCATCAAGCCGGGATCGCTGCTGCTGCTGGTCGCCTTCGGCGCCGGGTTCACGTGGGGCAGCACGGTCGTGCGCTGGTGACGGTGGTCCTCTGTCCGGGGCAGGGGGCGCAGAAGGTCGGGATGGGGCGCGACCTGGCCGAGCGATTCCCGGCCGCCCGGGCCACCTTTCAGGCCATCGACGAGGCCGTCGGCGCGCCGCTCTCCCGCCTGATGTGGGAGGGGCCCGAAGAGGAGCTCACCCGCACCCACAATGCGCAGCCCGCCATCCTGGCCCATACGGCGGCCCTTTTCGCGGTCGTGGGCAAGGCCCTGGGACCGATCACCCTCGGGCTGGGACACAGCCTGGGTGAATACAGCGCGTATGTCGTTGCCGGGGCGCTCACCCCCGAGGCGGCGGCCAGGCTGGTCCGGCGTAGAGGCGAGCTGATGTTCGACGCGGGGACACGGCGCGCCGGCACGATGGCGGCGGTCCTCGGCCTCGGCGTCGACGAGGTCATCGCCGCCTGTGGCGAGGCCTCGGTCGGAGCGGAGGTCGTGGTCGCCGCGAACCTGAACGAACCGACCCAGACGGTCATCTCCGGTGATCCTGCTGCGGTGACCCGGGCAGGCGAAGGGTGCAAGGCCCGGGGGGCCAAACGGGTCATCGGCCTCAAGGTGAGCGGCGCCTTCCACTCCCCCTTGATGGCGCCCGCCGTGCCCGCGCTACGCGAGGCGCTGGGTGCCGCAGGGTTCCAGGATCCCCGCTTTCCGGTCATCGCCAACGCCAGTGCCACGGCGGTGGCCACTGCCGGGACCGCGGTGACCCTGTTGGCCGAGCAGCTGACGGCCCCGGTACGCTGGGTCGAGTGCCAGCGTGAGGCCGCCCGCCTCGCGCCAGGGGCGCCGTATGTCGAGCTTGGCCCGGGCACCGTGCTCTCCGGATTGCTCAAGAAGATCGTCCCGGGTGCCGTCAGCGTTCCGCTCAGCAGTGCTGACGACGTGGAAAAGTTCCTCGCCGCCTGAGCGGCCACCGATCGACCGTCCACTGTCCAGGCCGAGCCTCATGACCAGCCCTGTCGATCTTTCCGGCAAGACCGCCTTCGTGACCGGCAGTACCCGCGGCATCGGGCGTGCGGTGGCGGTCATCCTCCACGAGGCCGGCGCCAAGGTGGCCATCCTGGGCCGTGACGCGGGCCGGGCCCAGGCCGTGGCCGCCGAGATCGGTGAGGGGGCGCGGGGCTTTGCGTGTGACGTGGGCGATCCCGGGTCGATCCAGGCCGCGGTGGAGGGGGTGACCAGGGAGCTGGGTCCGGTGGACATCCTGGTCAACAATGCCGGGATCACGCGGGACAACCTCCTGCTCCGGATGGGCGAGGACGAGTGGGATCAGGTCCTGGACGCCAACCTGAAGGGCGCGTTCCGTACCGTGAAGGCGGTCCTCAAGGGGATGATGAAGCGGGGCGGGGGGCGGATCATCAACATCACCAGCATCGTCGGGCTCACCGGCAACAAGGGGCAAGCCAACTACGCCGCCAGCAAGGCCGGGCTCATCGGCTTCACCAAGTCGGTGGCCAAGGAGTACGCCAGCCGCAACATCCTGGCCAATTGCGTCGCCCCCGGGTTCATCGAGACCGACATGACCTCGGCCTTGCCGCCCGAGGCGCGGGCCGCATTATTGAAGGACATCGCACTGGAACGGCTGGGACGCCCCGAGGACGTGGCGGGAGCGGTGCTCTTCCTGGCGTCGGATCTCGCCGCATACGTGACGGGCCAGGTCCTCGTGGTCGATGGCGGGATGGTCATCTAGGGTCGCACACCTTCTTCAAGTCTTTTCGAGGAGCCCATGAGCAGCAACGTCGAGGACAAGGTCAAGGACATCATCGTCGAGGAGCTCGGTGTCGAGCGCGAGAAGCTCACCAACGAGGCGAGTTTCATGGAAGATCTGGGCGCCGACAGCCTTGACACCGTGGAGCTCGTGATGGCGTTCGAGAAGGAGTTCGACATCGACATTCCCGATGAGGATGCGGAGAAGCTCCGCACCGTGGGCGACGCGCTCAAGTACCTCCACGAGAAGATCGGGAAGTAGCGCTTGGAGCATCGCGTCGTCGTCACCGGGCTGGGCCTGGTGACCCCCGTCGGGAACACCACCGAGGAGGCCTGGGCCGGACTGCTGGCAGGTCGGTCCGGTGCCGGGCCCATCACGAAATTCGACACCTCCCGTCAGGGGGTGACGTTCGCGTGCGAGGTGAAGGGCTTCGACCCGCTCCAGTACATCGACAAGAAGGAAGCGCGCCGGTACGACCTCTTCGCGCAGTTCGCGCTCGGCGCCGCCCATCAGGCCGTGACTCAGGCCGGTCTCGGCAGCGGGTTCCCGGCGCCGCAGCGGACGGGTGTCATCATCGGCAGCGGCATCGGTGGGATGCAGACGTACGAGGACAACTGTGCCGCATTCGTCCTCAAAGGTCCCGACCGTGTGTCGCCCTTCTTCGTACCGATGTTCATCCCCGACATCGCGGCAGGGCTGGTCTCGATCCGCTACGGGCTCAAGGGACCCAACTTCGCCACTGTCTCGGCCTGTGCCTCCGGGGCCCACGCCATTGGCGAATCCTACCGGCTCATCCAGCACGGCGTGGCCGATGCGATGGTGACCGGCGGTTCCGAGGCCGCCATCACCGGGCTCACGGTGGCGGCATTCAACAACATGAAGGCGCTCTCGAACCGCAACGACGCTCCCGAACAGGCCAGTCGCCCCTTCGACAAGGACCGGGATGGCTTCGTGCTGGGCGATGGTGCCGGCATCGTGGTGCTGGAAAGCCTCGAGCACGCCACCGCCCGGGGGGCCACGATCCTGGGCGAGGTCATCGGGTACGGATTGTCTGCCGATGCCTACCACATCACGTCGCCGCCCGAGAATGGGGAGGGGGCGGCCCACGCCATCCGTGAATGCCTCGCGGATGGACACATCGAACCGACCCGCGTGGGGTACATCAACGCGCATGGCACCTCCACACAGCTGGGTGATGCCGCGGAGACCCGTGCGGTCAAGGCCGTGTTCGATGCGCACGCCCGCGCACTGGTGTTCGGTTCCACCAAGTCCATGACCGGCCACCTGCTCGGGGGCGCCGGCGCGCTCGAGTTCGTGGTGGCACTCCTGGTGGCCACCCGAGGGGTGATCCCGCCCACGATCAACCAGGTCACGCCCGACCCGGAGTGCGACCTGGATTCGGCGCCCAACGTCAAGCGTGAGCGCGTGGTCGACGTGGCTCTCTCCGACTCCTTCGGGTTCGGCGGGCACAACGTGACGCTGGCGGTGCGTCGGTTCGAGGCCTGACCCGGTGCGCAGGAACGTCCCCGCGACCCCTCGGCGCCCCGGCGCCGCGGGGTCGCTCCGTGTGAGGGTGCGGCGATGGGCGTGAATGAGGAGCGGGACCTCGGATTCGGGTCGGTCGTCGCCGACCAGCAAGGCCATCGACTGCTCAACCGGGACGGCAGCTTCAATGTCCGGCGTTCCGGGCTCGGGCTGGCGGGCCTCAGCCCCTACCACGGCCTCATCACGATGTCGTGGCCCGCCTTCCTGGGCCTTCTCACGGCGGCCTATCTGGGCGTCAACGTGGTCTTCGGGCTCGCGTATCTGGCCTGTGGGGCCGGGGCGCTGAGCGCCGCCGCCGGCGATCCGGGGATGAAGGCATTCGGTCGGGCATTCTTCTTCAGCGTCGAGACCTTCGCCACCATCGGGTACGGCAACATCGTGCCGGTGGGTGCGGCCGCCAACGCGCTGGTGGTGGTCGAGTCATTGATCGGCCTCCTGGGCGTGGCGCTCGCCACCGGGATCATCTTTGCGCGCTTTTCCCGGCCCCGTGCGCACGTGCGCTTTTCCGACCACGCGCTCATCGCGCCGTATCGCGGCGGCACGGCGTTCGAGTTCCGGATCGTCAACGAACGCGAGAGCCAGATGATCGACGTGGAGGTCAAGGTGCTCGTCGCACACCTGGTGGAGCACGGCGGTCGGAGGGTCCGGCGCTTCGATGAACTCGAGCTGGAGCGGCGCCGGGTGGCGTTCTTCCCGCTCGCCTGGACGGTGGTGCACCCGATCGACGAGAAGAGCCCGTTCCGTGGCCTGAGCCACCGGGATCTGGTCGACTCGGATGCGGAGATACTCGTGCTCCTCACCGGCACCGACGAGACCTTTGCCCAGGGGGTGCACGCCCGCTCGTCCTACCGTGCGGGGGAGATCATCTGGGGGGCCAGGTTCGCCGGAATGTTCGATCCGACCGAGGGCGACGGGATGGTGAGCATCGACATCTCCCGGCTCGACGAAGTGGAGCCGCTGCCCGGCGTGACCGACTGGCCCCAGCCCGTCGCTCCTCGCTAGATTCGGTCATCGTCGACCCGTACGCCGCAAAGGGACCGCATGCCACCGTTGCTCGACCCCGCCCGCCTTCGGGATCCCGCCCTCCGGCCCATCGCCGAGAAGGTCGCGGCCGGCCGCCGGCTCGATAGGGCGGATGGCGTGGCCCTCTTTCGGTCGGACGACCTGCTCGGGATCGGCATGCTTGCCGCCTGGGCCAACGACCGGAAGAACGGCGACCGGGTCTTCTTCTCGGCCAATCAGCACATCAATCCCACCAACGTCTGCATCCTCCGCAATACCTGCACGTTCTGCTCCTTTGCCAGGATGCCGAAGGAGGATGGGCACTACACCCGATCGCTCGATGAAGTGTTCCACGAAGCGGAACAGGCCCGCGGGATGCCCACGCGGGAGTTCCACATCGTCGGCGGGCTCCATCCCAAGCTGCGTCTCAGCTACTACACCGACATGCTGCGAGGGCTCAAGGCCCGGCACCCCGACGTCCACATCAAGGCGCTTACCGCGGTCGAGATCGCCCATCTGGCGCGGATCGAAAAGACGACCGAGGAGGACGTGCTCCTGGCGCTCAAGGAGGCCGGCCTCACGTCGATGCCCGGCGGCGGGGCCGAGGTGTTCAGCACGGCCGTGCGTGCCACGATCGCGGAGCGCAAGCTCACCGGCGAGGAGTGGATCCGAGTGCACCGGACCGCGCATCGACTGGGCATCCCCACCAATTGCACCATGCTCTACGGGCACGTCGAGACCGCCGAGGACCGGGTCGAGCACCTGACGATGCTGCGCGAACTGCAGGACGACACCGGTGGCTTCCTCACCTATATCCCGCTGGCCTACCACACCGAGAACAACGAGCTCGGTGAGACCCTCCACCGAGTCGGGACCGCGACGACCGGGTACGAGGATCTCAAGAACATCGCGATCGGCCGGCTCTATTTCGACAACGTGCCGCACGTGAAGACCCACTGGCCGATGGTCACGCCGTTCATGTCCCAGGTGGCCTTGAGCTGGGGCTGCGACGACGTGGAGGGTACGGTCGTATACGAACGGGTATACCACGAGGCGGGCGCCCGGACTCAGATGCACATGCAGTATCTCGACCTCGTCCGCCTGATCCGCGGAGCAGGGAAGCGTCCGGTCGAACGGAACAGCCTCTATGCCACGGTGCGCGAGTCCTTCGATGACCTGCCGCCTCCGTCCGATCCGGCCGGCCCCGTCGGTCGGGAGCTTCCCGTGGTGCACGCGGCATGAGACTCGGCCGGATCCCCTACATCAACTGTTATCCGGTCTACGGTGCGATCGATCGGGGTATCGTGCCGATGCCGGCCGAGCTGGTCACGGCCACCGCGGCCGACCTCAACAACCTCCTGGCGGCCGGTGAACTCGACGTGAGCGTGGTCTCTGCGGTGGAATACGCTCGTCACGCCCCGAGCTATCATCTGCTCCCGGACCTGGGCATCACCTCCGATGGGCCGGTGCACAGCGTGATGCTGTTCTCCCGGGTCCCTCCGGAGGCGCTGGATGGCAGGACCGTGCTGCGGACCACGTCGTCCCATACCTCCGTGCTGCTGCTCGAGCTCCTCTGTCACCACCGGTGGAGCGTGCGGCCGCGGTTCACGTCGGTCCGGGCGGAGCCCAGCGATCTCAGGGCCCTCGAGGCGATGCCGCACGATGGCGTCCTCGTCATCGGCGACGCGGCGCTGCTGCTGGCAGCCGAGCGTCGGTATCCCCACGTCGTCGACCTGGGGGCCGCGTGGAAGGACTGGACCGGACTTCCGTTCGTGTTCGCGGTCTGGGCGGCCCGGCGCACGGCCGATCAGGAGGCCGTGCGCGTGGTCCATCAGCGACTCCTCGAGAGCCGCGCGTGGGGCCTCGAGCACCTCGATCCGCTGGCGCAGGACGCCGCCGCATCGACCGGCGTGGGCCTCGAAGTGTGCCGGGCCTATCTGGGGACCCTCGATTACGCCCTTGGACCCCGGCACCTGGAAGGGCTCACGACCTTCTTCCGTCGTCTGGCGCAGGATGGCCTGGTGCCCGATGGCTCCCTTTCCTTCATCACGGCGGCCTGAGCGTGGATCACGTGGATCGTTCGACGGCGGAATTCAAGGAGGCGCTTGATTTCTATGAGCGTGGCGACCTGCTCGAACTGGGGCGCCAGGCCGACGCCGTCCGGTGGAGGCACCATCCCGATCCGATCGTCACGTACATCATCGACCGGAACATCAACTACACCAACGTCTGTGTCGCCGACTGCGGTTTCTGTGCGTTCTACCGCCGCCCCAAGGACCTCGAAGGGTACGTCCTGAGCTACGAGCAGATCGGCGCCAAGATCGACGAATGCAAGGCCATCGGCGGCGTCCAGATCCTGTTCCAGGGCGGCCACAATCCATACATCCCGTTCGAGTGGTATCTCGAACTGATGCGCTACATCAAGCGCCATCACCCGATCCACATCCACGGTTTTTCGCCGTCGGAAGTGGTGTTCTTCAGCGAGCGCTTCCAGTTGTCGGTGCCCGAGGTCATCCGCCAGTTGCGGGAGGCCGGCCTCGACAGCATTCCGGGCGGGGGCGGGGAGATCCTGGTCGACGCCGTGCGCGAACGGGTGGCCCGGAAGAAGGCCCAGACCGACGCGTGGCTCGGGGTGCAGGAGGAGGCGCATCGACAGGGGATGAAGACGTCCGTGACCATGATGTACGGACTGGGCGAATCGGCCGCGGACCGGGTCGAACATCTCTTCCGCGTGCGCGAGGTGCAGCGCCGCACCGGAGGATTCACCGCGTTCATCTGCTGGCCGCTGCAGCCCGATGGCACGCCGATGTTCGCGGGACAGACGAAGACCGACGCGGTGACCTACCTGCGGACCCTCGCGATGGCGCGGATCGTGCTCGACAACATCCCGAACCTGCAGTCCTCCTGGGTCACGATGGGACACAAGGTCGGCCAGGTGGCGCTCCGATTCGGCGCCAACGACTATGGATCCCTGATGATGGAGGAGAACGTCGTCTCGGCCGCCGGCACCACCTACCGCACCACCCTCTCGGAGATCGAGCGCATCATCGCCGACGCCGGCTACTCGTCCCGGCGCCGCCGACAGGACTACTCGATCATCGACGCCGTGGCGGCGGCGTGAGCCGGACCGGGATCGGCTACGACTCCCATCGATTCGAGGCCGGCCGGCCGCTGACCCTGGGCGGCGTGACGATCCCCGCGGAACGTGGTCTGGCCGGACACTCCGATGCCGACGCCGTCGCCCACGCCCTCACCGACGCCATCCTCGGCGCCGCGGCCGCCGGCGACATCGGCCGACTTTTTCCCGACTCCGATCCCCGGTGGCGGGGGGCTGATTCGCTGAAGCTGCTCGAGGCGGCCCACGATGCCGTGCGGGCCAAGGGCTGGCGCTTCGTCCAGGGTGACGTCACGGTCATTTGCGAACGCCCCAGGCTCGCCACCCACCTGCCGGCGATGGTCACACGGCTGGCGGGCGCCCTGGGCGTACCGCCCGAGGCGATCGGCCTGAAGGCCAAGACGAACGAGGGGATGGGCTGGATCGGCCGGGGCGAAGGGATCGCGGTGATGGCCGTTGCCACGGTGGAGGCCGTCCGCTGATCCACGGACTCCTCGCCTGGCTCAGCGGCCTTCCCGCCGGCGCGGTGTACCTCGTCCTTGCCCTCCTCGCTGCGCTCGAGAACATCTTTCCCCCGATCCCTGCCGATTCTGCCGTGGCCCTCGGCGCCTTTCTTTCCCATCGAGGCGTCACCTCGCCTTGGTGGGTGTTCGGCGTCACTATCATCGCCAATACGGCCAGCGCTGCGGTGGTCTACTGGCTGGCACGGCGCTATGGCCCGCGGTTCGCAGGCACCGCCATCGGGCGCCGGCTCCTGCCCCCGCACACGCTGGCCACCATCGAGCGGAAATACGTGCGCTGGGGACTGCCCGCCATCTTCCTCTGCCGGCTGCTGCCGGGGATCCGCGCCATCGTGCCGCCGTTCACCGGGATCATCGGCCTTTCCCCCCGGCGGGCCCTTTTGCCGATCGCGGGCGCCTCGGCCATCTGGTACGGATTCGTCACCGTGGCCGGTGTGGCGGTAGGCGCCGAGTGGGAAACGATGGCCCACCTGCTCGGTGCCGTGAACCGGATGCTCGCCCTGATCGGCGCCATGGCCGGCATGGCGGCGCTGGCCTGGTTCATCCTGCAAGCGCGATCGCGGCGCCGCCGAAGCCAGCAGCCTGTCACCGGCCAGGTCGTCGATGCCGTGCTTGAACGCATGCGGCCCCGCGGCGGCGCATCGTGACACGGGAGGAACTGGAGCGGGCGTTCTTCCTGGAGGGATTCCGAGACCACCTGGCCCTCGAGACGGGCGCCGCGGTCAACACCGTCGAGAATTACCTGCGGGACGTTCGACACCTCATCGACTTTGCGGCCGCCATCGGGGCGGACGCGCCGGCGCGCCTTTCGGCCCGGGAGTTACGCCAGTTCGTCTTCAGCCTCAAGGACCTGGGCCTCGGTCCCGCGACCATCCGGCGCCACGTTTCGGCGCTGCGGACCTATTTCCGGTTCGCCGCCGGCGAGGGACTGGTCCATGGCGACCCGAGCGATCGGCTGGAGGCCCCCAAGCGCGGCCGGAAGCTCCCTGATACGCTGTCCGTCAATGACGTCACCGCGATCCTCGAAGCGCCGCCACTGGAAGATCCGCTCGCGTGGCGCGACCGCGCCCTGCTGGAGCTCGCGTACGGCGCGGGCCTGCGAGTGTCCGAACTCTGTGGACTCACCCCTGCCGACCTCTGGCTCGACGACCAGGTGGTGCGGGTCTTCGGCAAGGGAAGCAAGGAACGGGTCGTGCCGATCGGCCGCACCGTCATCGGTGCCGTCGCCGTGTACCTGCGCCAGTTGCGGCCTGAGCTGGACCGCGGCGAGTCCCGGAACCGGTTGCTGCTCAACGTCCGCGGACGGCCGCTGTCACGGGTCGGCGCGTGGGGCATCGTAAAGAAGGCGGCCCAGCGCGCCGGCATCAGGAAACGGGTCACCCCGCACACGCTGCGCCATTCGTTCGCCACCCACCTCCTCGAAGGCGGCGCCGATCTCCGGGCCGTTCAGGAGATGCTGGGCCACGCCGATCTCTCCACGACCCAGATCTACACCCACGTCGACCGGGAGTACCTGCGGTCGGTACACCGCCAGTTCCACCCCCGCGGATGATGGGCCAGCTGCCGACGGAGCCGCATCGGTAACGGCCTACGAAGGACTCACACGACGGACTGCGTCCCCCCCCCCGCCTGGCGCCCGACCTCCATTCGCCGCAACATTGGAAATCTGGACATCGCAACACCCGTGGTCGGTTCGCGGGTGGGGGCCCGATGTGCGGCAGCTTCGTGTCGGGTCATCGGAGGCCTTGGCGCTGATAGATCACTGGTCATCCGGCGTCGGGTCGGCCCAGGCCGGGTCACATGTAACAGATTGTTCCTCGCCTACGCCGTCCCGGGGCCAGTCAGCAAGCGCCGGAGGGCAGCCCAGGGGTGCCGGGGCCAAGGGGGATGATCCTCATCTTCCGGCTCCCTTGGAGGGGCCCTGGTGTCAGGAATGCCCAATTCCTCGTCGACCCTGGCTGGCAGCAGGAGGAGCGGCTGAGCAGATGAGTTCCTGAAGCACTTAAACTGTCAAATAATTAGTCGACACTGACTTATATTTATACAGTTGAATATTATCTAACTGCTGTGCTCATAACGCCTTACAATTTTTCTATTGCGGCATGTTACATGCATTACCCAGTGCGAGAGAATACACTCCACTGGAGGATCGATGCGCAACAGGGCCTTGATCGGACTCATGCTGGTGGCTGCCACGGCGGTCGTTGCAGCCCCATTGGCCGCCCAGCGCAGTTGCAGCGGCCCCCACGGCTGCTCGCTCTCGATGGCGGTCGGCGCCACGATCGTCGGCACCCGCATTGCGCCGGCGGCCCGGATGGTGGTCCGCCCCGACCCGATCCACAACACGGTTGAGGTGGTGACGGCGGCCAACACTGGCTGGGTGCTGTCCATCAGTGGCGCTGCCGGGACGGACGATGGACCGATCCACCGGAGTGGCCGTGGGGGGACCGCTGTGGCTTCGCTCCCCCAGGGAGAGACGCCGGTCGTGGTTGCCACGCTCGCCGCCAGCTGACAATGAGTGCCCGCTGGGCAGCTTGAAACATTTACCCCGCAATTCCGTCTCTGATTGCAACATGCCGACCGACGAGCGGGGGGATATGCGAAGCTACTGGCTCAAGATCGCCGCAAAGGCGCTCATGATCTTCGTGATCGGCCTGATCGGGATCCAGGCGTTCCGGAGGATACAGCAGCGGGTCCACGGCCTGGTGAACGGAAGCGCCGATGTCACGATCCCGCTCCTCGGCATCGTCCCGTTGTCGATCGGGAACGAGCGCCTCGGCGCCATCCGTGAGCTGGAGATCCATCGGGATGCGCCGAAGCATGTGAGCGGATTCACCGTGGTCGCCCGGCTGGACGACTCGGTGGATGCCGACCGGTTCGACGACTGCAATTTCACGCTGCGGGACCCCACCCGCATCAATGACAAGAGCATGTTCGTCTGCCTCGATTCGATCCCTGCGGGGATGCGTCCGTTCGGCACCCTGCAACTCAGCGACAGCCAGGATGACAGCGCCTCGGTCCGGCCGTTGCTCCTGACCGAGCAGGATATCAACGACCTTCAGCAGACCTATCACGACAACGCGACCCCGAACATCGACAGCCTGGACGCGGTGGCGGAGTCGATCAGGGCCGCGGCCCAGCGGACTGGCGACAGCATCGGGCGCGTGATGCGCGCCCGCTACCGCAAGGAGTCAACCGGCACGGTGTATCGCCCGACCCGCCCCGATCCCCCGCCGTCGCCCACCCCTTCGCCCAAGCCCAAGGCCTCATCCAAGCCGTGATCGGGCCGTCCGTCCCCCCCGTCACGTAGGACGGCGCCCGGCCTGGCCGTGGGGCATTCCGTTGTGGGGTCCGACCGACCAAGCTTCAGGCCATGCTCCTTGTCATCGACAACTACGACAGCTTCACCTGGAACCTGGTCCAGTATGTCGGCGAGCTCGGTGTCGTCTCTGACGTGCGTCGGAACGATGCACTGAGCGTGAGCGATGCGCTGGCGCTCGCACCCGAGGCCATCCTGATCTCCCCGGGCCCCGGCGCACCGCATGACGCGGGGATCGCGGTCCCGCTCATCCAGTGCGCCGCCGGCCGGATCCCGATCCTCGGAGTGTGTCTGGGCCTGCAAGCCATCGGGGAGGCCTTCGGCGGTCAGGTCGTGCGTGCCGACCGGATGATGCATGGCAAGACCACGCCGGTGTCCCACGATGGATCGGCCCTCTTCGACGGGATACCGTCGCCGGTGACGGTGATGCGCTACCACTCCCTGGTCGTGGCACCCGCCGGATTGCCCCACGACCTCGAGATCACTGCCTGGTCGGCCGATCGGGCGCGCGGGACTGAGATCATGGCACTCCAGCATCGACGCCATCGGATCTGGGGAGTCCAGTTCCATCCCGAGTCGGTCGGGACCGACCACGGGCGCCGGATCTTGGCCAACTTCCTCGCGTTGGCCGGGATCGTTGCTGGCAGCGGCCGATCGGTGCCAACCCCCGTCAGGTCAAGCTCTTAGCACTCCTCCGGGTGGGTCGATCGTCTGCGGCACGACTTTTGACAGGGCGCCTCCGGCATCGTATAATTGGCGATGCGCCTTCTGGGTGTCATCCCGGCCCGACTCGGCTCGACCCGCCTCCCCAACAAACCGCTTCAGCTCCTGGCCGGCGAACCCCTGGTGACCCGGGTGATCGCGCGTGTCCGGCAACTGGGGATCGTCGAGGAACTGGTGGTGGCCACCGACTCGCCGATGGTCCTGGAAGTGGTCGCACGGACCGACACGCCGGCCGTGCTGACCCGCACCGATCATCCCTCGGGCTCTGACCGGGTGGCGGAGGTCGCGGCGCTTCCCGTCTATCGTGACTACGATGTCATCGTGAACCTGCAGGGCGATGAGCCGTTCCTGAGCGCCGAAGCACTCGCCGGCGCGGTCGAGCGGGTTCGGGCGGGAGATGACATCGGCACCGCGGCGGCGCCCCTGGAGGCGGGTCAGGCGGGTGAGCCGGGGCGCGTGAAGGTGGTCACCGATGTGCAGGGGCGGGCGCTCTACTTTTCGCGGGCCCCCATCCCGTTCCGGCGCGACCCCGACAGTCGTGCCGAGGGGCTGTACTGGCAGCATGTCGGGCTCTACGCCTGGACTCGTGGCGCACTCGAACGCTGGGCCGCCTTCCCGCCCACGCGGGCGGAAGAGGCCGAGAAGCTCGAACAGCTTCGGGCGCTGGAGCACGGACTGACGATCGGCGTGACCCGGCTCCGCGAGCCGGCACTTCCCGGGATCGACACACCGGAGGACCTCCGGCGTGCGGAGACCATCTGGCGTTCACAACGAGGCTGAAGCGATGACAGGTTCCCAGAGCACCAAGTACATCTTCGTGACCGGCGGCGTGGTGTCCTCCCTCGGGAAGGGCATCGCGGCGGCTTCGCTCGGCCGCTTGCTGGTCGAGCGCGGGCTCTCGGTCACGATGCAGAAGTTCGATCCCTACATCAACGTCGACCCGGGCACGATGTCGCCGTTCCAGCACGGGGAGGTGTTCGTGACCGACGACGGGGCCGAGACCGACCTCGACCTTGGCCACTACGAGCGGTTCATCGACCGCTCGCTCACCCAGCAGAACAACGTCACCACGGGCCGGATCTACCAGACCGTCATCGGCCGGGAACGGCGCGGCGAATACCTGGGGTCCACCGTGCAGGTGATCCCCCATATCACCGACGAGATCAAGAACGCCATCCGCCGCTCCGCGCCCGGCGTGGACGTGGTCATCACCGAGGTCGGCGGGACCGTGGGCGATATCGAATCGCTCCCGTTCCTCGAGGCCATCCGGCAGTTCCGCCAGGAGATCGGGCGTGACAACGCCCTGTTCGTCCACCTCACGCTGGTGCCCTACATCGCCGCGGCCGGTGAAGTGAAGACGAAGCCCACCCAGCACTCGGTCCGGGAGCTGATGCAGATCGGGATCCAGCCGGACATCCTGATCTGTCGCAGCGAGCGGCCCCTTGCCGCCGACATCAAGCGCAAGATCGCGCTCTTCTGCAACGTCGATTTCGGCTGCGTCATCGAGAGCCCCGACGTGAAGTCGATCTATGAGATCCCGCTCCGGTTCAGCGAGCAGGGGTTCGACGAGGTGGTCTGCGAGCGCCTCCGGCTCGACACCAAGGTCCCGGAACTGGCTCCCTGGCGTGCCCTCACCGAAAAGGTGCTGCGGCCGGCGTCGAAGGTCCGCATCGCGGTGGTCGGCAAGTACACCGACCTGCACGACGCCTACAAGTCGGTCCATGAGGCGCTGATCCACGGCGGCATCCCGCACGACGTCGGCGCCAGCATCGAGTGGATGTCGAGCGACTCCTTCACCGACCAGGCCGCCGCCGCGGCGCTGCTCGACGGTGTGGACGGTCTCCTGGTGCCCGGCGGATTCGGCGTCAGGGGTGTCGACGGGATGATCGAGGCGGTCCGGTGGGCCCGGGAGCACGAGCTGCCGTTCTTCGGCATCTGCCTCGGCCTCCAGGTGGCGATCATCGAATTCGCTCGCAACGTGTGCGGCCTGGCCGGGACCAGCAGCACCGAGTTCGAGCCGGAATGCGAATCGCCCGTGATCGCGCTGATGCAGAGTCAGCGGGACGTGAAGGACCTGGGTGGCACGATGCGGCTCGGCGCCTATGCCGCCAAGCTGCGGCCCGGCTCGCGTGCGGCCCAGGCGTATGGCACCCTCGAGATCAGTGAACGGCACCGCCACCGGTGGGAGGTGAACAACGCGTACCGGGACGTGCTGGCCGAGTTCGGTCTCCGGCTTTCCGGACAATCGCCCGATGGAGGGTTGGTGGAGGTGATCGAGCTTCCCGATCACCCCTGGTTCCTCGGTTGCCAGTTCCATCCCGAACTCAAGTCCCGTCCCACCCGTCCGCATCCGCTTTTCGCGGCGTTCATCGGCGCGGCCAAGGCCCACCGGGAGCGTGCGTTGGCGCCCACCGAGCCTCAAGCCGGCAAGTTGAGCGGGGCGGGCCGGTGAGCAGCTGGACCTTCGGTGCCGGGCCGTTCATCCTCGCCGGTCCCTGCGTCATCGAAGGAGGGGACGTGTTGCCGCGGGTCGCCGGCGAGCTGGCCCGGCTGCGGGAAAAGTTGCACGTGCCGATCTGTTTCAAGGCGAGCTTCGACAAGGCCAACCGCTCTCGCGCCGCCGGCGCCCGGGGGCCGGGGCTCGACGAGGGGCTCCGCGTGCTGGAGCGGGTCCGCCGCGAGTCGGGGCTGCCGGTCCTCACGGACATTCACGAACCGGGACAGGCGGCGTCGGCCGCGGCGGTGGTCGACGTCCTCCAGATCCCGGCATTCCTGTGCCGCCAGACCGACCTGCTGCTGGCCGCCGGAGAGACCGGCCGGCCGGTGAACGTGAAAAAGGGCCAATGGATGTCCCCGTCCGGGATGGCAGGCGCCGTCGAGAAGGTGCGCCAGGGCGGGGCCACCGAAATTGCGGTGACCGAACGGGGCACCTTCTTCGGCTATGGCGACCTGGTGGTGGACTTCAGGAACTTCGCCCGGATGCGCGCGGCGACCGGCGCACCGGTGATCTTCGATGCCACCCACTCGGTGCAGCAGCCGGGGCAGGGTGAGGGCGGCGCCAGCGGGGGGCTCCGGGAGTTCATTCCCGATCTTCTCGCCGCCGCAGCGGTCGCGGGGGCGGACGGATTCTTCCTCGAGACCCATCCCGATCCCGCGCGTGCCCCGAGCGATGCCGCCACCCAGTGGCCCCTGGATCGGCTCGAGTGGCTGCTCACCCGGACCCTCGACCTGCAGGCCCGCGCCCGGGAGTCCTGTGGTGCTTGATCCGGCCCGCGCCCGGGACATCCGCCTCTTCGGGTTCGATGTCGATGGCGTGCTCACCGACAACGGCCTGTATGTCGCGGTCGAGGCGGGCGCCCGCGTGGAGACCAAGCGCTACGACGCGCGCGATGGCGTGGCGTTCGACTTCCTCCGGCGCGCCGGGATCGATGTGGCGTGGATCAGCGGACGCACCTCCCCGGCCACCGCCGAGCGGGCGCGCGAGCTCAACGTCACCGAGGTCATCCAGGACGCGGGGCGAGGCTTCAAGCTCCCTGCCGTGCAGGACCTGCTGCGCCGCAAGGGGCTCACCTGGCGCGAGCTCGCGTTCATCGGCGATGACCTCGCCGATATCCCGGTGCTCCGACGCGCGGGGCTGCCGATCGCGGTGGCCAACGCGGTACCCGAGGTGAAGGCGCACGTCGCGTGGACCAGCGGGCTCGCCGGCGGCCACGGCGCGGTGCGCGAGGTGGTGGAGGCGTTCCTTCGAGCGCGCGGCGAGTGGGACGCTCTGGTGCGGACGTACCTCGACGAGCGGGGGGATCAGGATGTCTGATGACGCGATGATCACCGAGGCCCGGCGGGTGCTCGAACTCGAGGCCGGCCAGCTTCGCGCCGCCGCCTCGCGGGTCGGGCCCGGGTTCGCGCGCGCGGTGCGGCTCATCCACGGGGCCAAGGGCCGGGTCATCGTGTCAGGGGTCGGCAAGTCGGGGCTGATCGCGCGGAAGATCGCCGCGACACTGACCTCGACCGGGACGCCCGCCTCCTATCTCCATCCGGTCGACAGTCTCCACGGCGATCTGGGCATCGTCGGTCCGGACGATGTCGCGATCCTCCTGAGCAAGAGCGGCAATACGGAGGACCTGTTCGGGCTCGTCGCCGCCCTGCAGCGGATGAACGTGCCGATCGTGGCGCTCACCGGCGGCCCGGATTCGGTCCTGGCCAAGGCGGCGGCCGAGGTGCTCGATGCGGGGGTGAGCGAGGAGGCGTGCCCCCACGGCCTCGCTCCCACCACCAGCACCACGGTGGCACTCGCCCTCGGTGATGCGCTGGCGGTGGCGTTGCTCGGACTGAGGGGATTCCGGTCGTCCGACTTTGCGGCGCTCCACCCGGGCGGCAGCCTCGGACGCCGCCTGCACCTGCGAGTGCGCGACGTGATGGTCGCGAATGCTCCGCCGTTGGCGCCGAGCGCGACGATGCGTGATGCCGTGGTGGCGCTGGCCGGGCAGCGGGGGCTCGCGGTGGTGGCGGACGCGGCGATGCTCCAGGGTGTCATCACCACCGGGGACCTGACCCGGCTGGCCGGGCGCCAGGCCGACTTCCTGGGGGTGCCGGTCGCGTCGGTGATGACCCGGACGCCCCGGACCGCGGAAGTGGATGAGCTCGCCGCCGCGGCGGTCGGGCGGATGGAACAGTTCGGCATCATGGCACTTCCCGTGCTCGACGGTGGGCGGCTCGTCGGCGTGGTGCATCTGCACGACCTGCTCCGTGCGGGGGCGGTGTGAGCGGGAGGTCACCGGCGTTCCTGGCCCTGGCGGTCCTGTCGGCGCTCGCCGCGTGCAATCACAACGAGCTCCGGAACACCACCGTCGTGACCGCCGCCGACACCGCCGATCAGGTCCTGGAGCATCTGCAGCACTACATCACCAAGGCGGGAGTGCGGCAGTCGCTCGTCGAGGCCGACACGGCGTACTACTACGAGGCGGCGCGGCGATTCGAGCTGAAGGGCGTGAAGGTGACGTTCTATACGACCACGGGCGCCCCGTCGTCGGTGCTGACGTCGCGGGAGGGCACCTACTACATGCAGAACCAGAACATGGAGGCGCGCGGGAACGTGGTGGTGGTGTCGACGGACGGACGCACACTCCACAGCGAGAAGCTGCGGTACGACCAGGCGACCAACAAGCTGTCCACCGACATCGCGTTCACCTTCGACGGGCCCACCGCCCGCGGATCGGGGAACGGGTTCGTCTCCGACCCGGATTTCCGTGACGTGATCATCCAGCAGGGCCGGGGCCTCCAGCGCAACGGCGGATTCGTCCCGCCCGGACAATGACCAGGGCGCCCCTGGTGCTCGCCTGGTGCGCGCTCGTGACGGCACCGCTCTCGGGGCAGGGGGCCGCCTCGGCCGGGAGCCACTGCCTGTTGTCGATCGACCACGTGTCCCGCGCCACCCATCAGATTCCCAATCCGGACGGGACGTCGAACTACTTCCTGGGCGGCGACGTGCGCCTCAGCTGCCAGGGCACCGACGTTCGGATGGCGGCCGACAGCGTGGCGGCGTTCAACGACCTCAAGGTGACATACTTCCTGGGCCACGTGCGGTACGATGATTCCAGCGTCTCGATGACGGCGGATAACGGCACCTACTACAAGGACGGCGAGCGGTGGGAGGCGCGTGGCAACGTGGTCACCCGCAATACGGGGAACGGATCGACGTTGCGTGGCCCCTCGCTCGATTACCTGCGCGCCATCGCCGGCGTCCGGGACACCGCAGAGATGTACGCCACCGGTCGGCCCCGCGTGGAGTATGTCCCCACCGATTCGAGTGGCAAACGTCAGGAGCCGTACGTCATCTACGCCGACCGGGTGCGGTTCCGCGGGAACGACCAGGTGTTCGGCGGCGGCTCCGTGACGGTGGACCGCTCCGACCTTTCCGCCAAGGGCGACTCGCTCCGGCTCGACACCGGGGCGGGGCAGGATGGTGGACTCTACGGACGCGCTGCGGGTGGCGCGGAGATCGACGGAAAGGGCGCCTCGGCCTTCACGCTCACCGGCAAGCGCATCGACCTGTCGCTCACCAGGAACGCGTTGACCGGCGTCCGCTCGATCGGCCGCGCCCACGCCGTCGATCCCGATTGGGACCTGGTGGCCGACACCATCGATCTGCACCTCGAGGACCAGCACCTGGTGGCCACCTTCGCATGGGGGGACAGCCTCCGGCCGCGCGCCGTGTCCCCAGGGCGCGACATCATCGCCGACTCCCTCGCGATCGACACGCCGGGGCAGGTCCTCACCCAGGCCCGCGCCTTCGGCTCGGCTTGGATCGGCGGGGCCATCGATTCCGTGACCCACGAACGCGACCAGCTCTGGGGCGACACGGTCGTCGCCGATTTCGTGTCCCGTGACTCCGCCGGCACGAAGCGGTCGGAGTTGTCCCGTGTCGAGGCCCGGCACGACGCCCGCTCCTACCACCTGCTCGCCCCGCAGGGCGCCTGTCCCGGCTCGCCGGTGAGTTATATCCGCGGCGGCCAGATCGTGCTGTATTTCCGTGCCGAAGAGAATGACCTGGACCGGGTCGTGGTGCACGACAAGGTCGACGGCGTGCAGATCGAGCCGGTCTGCGCCCCCCCAGACTCAGCGCACGCCGACTCGCTCCGGGCAGATTCGGCGCGGACCTCATCGCGGCGGAAGTCATGACCGGCCTGCTTCCCGACGGGCTGACCGGTGCCGAGCCTGCGATCGCGGTGGCGCTCGAAGCGTTGGTCCGGGTGGGGAGCGCCGATGGCCAGGCGACCCTGGCGGCGCTGGTGGCCGGGTTCCGGGAGGGGTATGCCGCGGTGGATCCCGAAGGTGGCGTCGGCCAGGTCGACCTGAGCGGCGACCAGATCCGCGACACGCTCATCCGATCGACGCTGCCCCGGCTCGCCGACGCGGGGTGGATCACATGGGATCCCGTGCAGCAGGTCGCGACCGCCACGTCACGGTGGTGGCCGGCGGCGGCAGCCGATCGCGGGGCCACCGCACTCCAGCTTCGCGCGACCGCGCGCAGCGGGTTCCGGCGGGACAGCGGGCGCGGGCCGGTGGTGGTGGAGCGGCCGAGCGTGCTGTGTGGCCGGGGGCTCATGAAGTCGTTCAAGCGCCGCGCCGTGGTCAACGACGTGAACGTGGAGGTCCGCCAGGGCGAGATCGTGGGTCTTCTGGGCCCCAACGGCGCCGGCAAGACCACGACGTTCTACCTGCTCACCGGCCTGATCCTCGCGGAGGATGGGCAGGTGACGCTCGATGGCCGGGACATCTCCCGGGCGCCGATGTACGAACGCGCCCGCGCCGGCATCGGGTACCTGGCCCAGGAACCGTCGATCTTCCGGCGCCTCTCGGTCGAGGACAACGTGATGGCGGTGCTCGAAACGCTGCCGTTGCCGCCTGCCGAACGCCAGCGCCGTCTCGAGACGATGCTGGATGAGCTGTCGATCAAGCACCTGCGGCATAGCAAGGCCTACTCCCTCTCCGGAGGGGAGCGGCGGCGGTTGGAGATCACCCGGGCGCTGGTGACCGGTCCCAAGTTCATGCTGCTCGATGAACCGTTCGCGGGCGTCGATCCGATCGCCGTGCACGACATCCAGACGATCGTGGCCGGGCTCCGGCACCGGGGCATCGGCGTGTTGATCACCGACCACAACGTCGAACAGACGCTGGATATCGTCGACCGTGCGTACATCATGTTCGAGGGGAAGGTGCAGGTCGAGGGCCCCGTGCAGGAGCTGGTCTTCGACGACAGGGTGGCCCAGCTCTACTTCGGGCCGACGCTCACCGGTCGGCTCCGGGCCCGTTTGGCGGAGCGGGTCGAATGAAGGGCGGGCTCTCCCAACACGCCAGTCTCCGGCAGGACCTCCGGATCAATCCCCGCTTGTACCAGGCGATGGACCTCCTGTACATGCCAATGATGGACCTGCAACAGCATTTGAAGCAGGAGCTGATGGCCAACCCGTTCCTCGAGCTGCTGGAGCCCGAGGACGAGGAGCGCCCGGAGGAGACCCAGGCGGAACAGAAGGAAGAGGCGCAGAAAGAGGACGAGATGGACTGGGAGGAGATCCTCCTCAACGGGTTCGACGTCGGCGGCGCGCAGTCCTCTGCCTTCGAGCAGCGGGAGTACACCGAGCCGGTGTCGGTGGACCAGCACGACCTCGACGACCACCTTCGCGACCAGCTCGATCTGCTCGACCTCACGCCTCGTCAGCGCCTCCTGGCGGAGGAATTCCTGGGCGCCCTCGGCGACGATGGGTACGTGCACGGGACCGTGGAAGAGTCGGTGGCGAGCGCCAACGAACTGCTGGCCGAGCGGACCGCGGCGGCCGAGGACGCCGGCCGGACCGCGATGGAAGTCCCACCATTCACGCTGGCGGAGGGGGAGGAGATGCTCGCCATCTTCCAGCGCCTTGACCCGCCCGGCGTCGGCGCACGCGACCTGCGCGAGTGCATCCTGTTGCAACTCGCCGATCGCGGCCTCACGCACTCCCTGTCCTACCGGCTGGTGGCGGAGGCGTTCGCCGATGTGGCGGCGCACAAGTGGACCGACCTGGCGCGGCGCTTCGCGGTCGAGCCGGTCGAAGTGCAGGCCGCCGCCGATCAGCTCGCCAAGCTGGATCCGAAGCCGGGGCTCCGATATTCCGCCCAGCCCGATGGGTATGTGATCCCCGACCTGATCGTGGACAAGGTGGACGGGCGCTACCGGGTGACGCTCAATGATTCCGGCGTGCCACGCCTGCGGCTGAGCCGTGCCTACCAGGAGGTCGCGCGGGACAAGAAGGGGATGGACGCGGAACAGAAGGAGTTCATCTCGACGAAGCTCAACAGCGCGCAGTGGATGATCCAGGCCATCGAGCAGCGCCGCCAGACGATGCTCAAGGTGATGAACTTCATCGTGGACCGGCAGCGGGAGTTCTTCGAGAAGGGCGTGGAGCACCTCAAGCCGTTGACCCTGCGGGAGGTCGCCGACGTGATCGACATGCACGAGTCGACGGTGAGCCGGGTGACCAACGACAAGTATGCCCAGACGCCTCGCGGTGTCTTCCCGCTCAAGTACTTCTTTTCCAGCGGCCTCGGCACCACCACCGGGGAGGATGCCAGCGCCCGGGCCATCCGCGCCAAGCTGCAGAAGATGGTGGCCGAAGAAGATGCCGGGGACCCGCTCACCGACCAGCAGATCGTCCACCAGTTCCAGGAGCAGGGCGTCCAGATCGCCCGCCGCACGGTGGCGAAGTACCGCGACCAGCTCGGCATCCTACCCGCGCGGATGAGGAAGCGAGTATGACAGCGACCGTCGACGTGAGCCTGTTGGTGCCGGCCAAGGACGAGGCCGAGAACCTTCCCGAATTCATCCGCCAGTGCGGCGCCGAGCTCGGCCGGCGCGGATCCAGCTTCGAGGTGATCATCGTCAACGACGGGTCGACCGATGCGACCGCGACGGTGCTGCGGGAGCTCGAAGGGGTCCACCCGTTCCTGCGGACCGTGACCCATCGGCGGCAACGCGGGATCGCCGAGGCGCTGCGATCGGCCGGTGAGGTGGCCCGGGGCCGGGTCCACGTCTTCTATCCGGCCGACCTGCAGTACCTCCCGGCCGACGTGCCGGCCCTGGTGGCACCGGTGCTGGAGGGCCAGGCCGACATCGTCACCGGCACCAAGCAGGGGAAGTACGAGAAGGCGTTCGTGTCGGCGGTGTACAACGCGCTCTGCCGATGGCTGTTCGGGGTGCGGGTCACTGACCTGAACTCGGTGAAGGCATGGCGCCCGGAGGTGATGGCCAATGTGCCGTTCCGTCCCGATTGGCATCGATTCATGGTCGTGATCGCGGCTGCGGAGGGATTTCGGCTGACCTCCGTGCCGGTGCCGCTCCATCCCCGCCACGCCGGCGTGTCGAAATTCGGGTGGAGGCGGATCCCCGTGGGCGTGCTCGACCTGCTGTCGGTCTGGTTCCAGTTGCGTTTTGGGCGCAAGCCGATGCTCTTCTTCGGGGTCGCCGGGGCGATGCTGTTCGCGGTGGGATTTCTGGCGGGCCTGGTGGCGCTGGTCCTCCGGTTCGGCTACGGGGTCGGATTCCGGCCGCTGCTCAACCTCGTCGAGACGATGGTCATCACCGGCACGGTGCTCTTCGCCGGCGGCTTCGTGGGCGAGATGGTGGCGGGCGTGCGGGAGGACGTGCGGGAATTGCGGCGGCGGCACCAGGGCGAATGAGCGATGCCGGAGCGGGTCAAATGGTCGATTCGCTCCTATCCCGCGGCAGCCGGATCCCGTAGCGGCCGATGAATGTCGCGAGCTCTTCGGTGAGCGGGGAACCGTCCACGCTCCGCGTCCGGCCGGCAAGATCGAGCCAATGCGCGCCCGCCTTCCGGAGCACTGCGACCTCCTCGGGGCGGAGCGCCTCTTCGGAGAGGAGTGTCTCCCCCGCGCTGACGTGGCCGAGTGGCGCCCCCGCATGTCGCCAGTGCAGCCGGAAGGAGCGGCGATCCCGGTGATAGGTCCTGGGCGTGCCCGGATCGATCCTGGTGCCGCAATCGCCCACGTACCGATCGAACTCCGCCAGGATCTCGGCCACTTTGGCGGCGCGGGCCCCGGCGTCCATCGTGGGAGGGAACTGCGGCGCCGACCGGATGACCTTGGCCGGCGTCCCCACCGCGAGGCTCCGGGGTGGAATGGTCCCGCTGACGAGAGAATTGGCGCCGATCACGCTGCCGTCGCCGATGGTGGCACCGGGCATCAGGAACACCCGCCACGGTAGCCAGACGCTCGCGCCGATCGTCACGGGTTCGTAGGTGGCGGGATAGCCGTCCAGCACGTTGAGCCACGCACCGTGGGTGAAGATCAGGCAGTGGCCACCGATCCCGGTGTCGTTCCCGATGGTCACCGGCTTGGTGGGATTGATGTTGGTCGACTGCAGGATGATGGTGCGATCGCCGAGGCTGAACCTCGATTCGGGCAACTGCGGCCCCCCCACGAAGACCTGTTCGCGGATCCGGGCATCCTCGCCGATCTCGATGATGTTGCAGGAGAGGTAGCTCATGGTGCCGACGCTCGAGTGGCGCCCGATCCGGATCCGGCGGCCTTGCACCACCGCCAGCACCCCGATCTCCACATGCTCGTCGAGCTGGACGTCGTCACCCACCACCGCGGCAAGGAATGAGAGCTTGACCCCCTTGCCGATGCGGTAGCCGAGCAGGACGCGATAGGCCAGGACCTTGAGGGGGCCCGGCATCCAACCGAACAACACCAGGTGCCGCCACGGGATGCGGTGCTGCGGGATCAAGGAGCGGGGCATGGGAACGCGTTCGAGCGCGCGGAGGATGGTGGGACGGCAGGCGCCGACAGGTGGCCCAAGGGTAGTCCGCGCGGCCGCCTCGCGTCAAGCGCCGTCCTCGGGGCCTGGCGCTTCGTGATTCGTCTTCCCGATGCTCCCGACCGTTCGGCGGAGCTGGAGTTCGGCCTGCGGCTCCTGGTCGACGCCTCACGCGTCGTTCCGGCAACCGCACCCGTCACCGGGGCGACCGTGCTGGAGGTGACGAGCGATCAGGCGCCTGATTTGCTGGGCGACAAGGATCCCTTCGAGATCGCCCCAGGGGTGGTGCGGATTTCGCGGTACACGTTGGAGCAGGTGGCGACACTCGGCGGCGCGGTGGCGGAACAGAAGTCGGAGCAGCGCGACCGCTTCGGGCGGGTCCCGTCGGCGGTCAATCCCCTCGTGGTCAAGGGCGCCGAGCGGCGTCCGGTGCTCTCGGAATTGGCGACCGCGTTCCGGGGCGCCGTCATCCGGGCGGCAGGTGAGCGCCCGTTCCGTGCTGTGGCACCGTGGCCGGGGGGGCACCGTTGGGCGGCGGTACTGTCCCACGATCTCGACGTTGTGGCGGGATGGCCGCTCTTCACGGCGCTCCGGGTGCTTGAGCTCAGCCGGAAGGGTGAATTCGGCCGAGCACTGCGTGTGGTCGCCGCCGCGGGGATCGCGGGGCTCGATCCTGTTACCGCCGGCGTGAACGCCCTCTTGCACTTCGAAGAGGAGCTCGCCGTGCGGAGCAGCTGGTATGTCCTCTGCGGCGACCCGACGCTCAGCTCCTGGCGCCGCGGCGACCTGACGTACCGGCCCGAGTCCCGGCGCGCCCGCGATATCCTGAAACGGATCCGCGGCGGCGGCCACGAACTCGGCCTGCACGGCAGCTTCGAGACGACCGAGCACCCTGAGCTGCTTGACTCCCAGCGGGCCCGCCTCACTGCGCTGGATGGCCGCGTGCCATCCGGGATCCGACAGCACTTCCTCCGGATGCGTCCGATGGAGACCCAGCGCGCGATGGCCCGCGCGGGATTCCGGTATGACTCGACCTTCGGCTTTGCCGATCGCAACGGATTCCGGCTCGGCCTGGCCGACGTGGTGCCGCTCCCCGGGCCGGTGGACTTCGACCTCCTGCCGTTTTGCTGGATGGATCGGGCGCTCAGCAAGTATCAGGGTGTCGAAGCCCCGACCGCGTGGGTCGAGGAGGGCCTGGAACTTGCGCGCGCCTGCCGGCGGGTCGATGGGGTCTGGTGCGGCATCTGGCACCCGAATCTTGTCCCGGCGCTCGGGTTTCCAGGCGGCCTCGAAGCGTATCGGGCCTTGGTGGACGGCTTGCGGGCAATGGACGATCCCTGGATCGCCCCCGCGGTGGAGGCCGTGGCGTGGCGTCGGGCCCGCCGCACGGTCCGGGTCGTTCACGTCGACCGCGATGGTGGTGTGACTGCGCAGGGAAGTTCGGCGCCGGGTGCGATGTGGCTGGAGGACGCGCACGGTGTCGCGCGTGAACGGGTCGAGGTCGTGGCGTGAGGATCCTCTTCGTCGCCCACACCTACCTGCGCGCTCCCGGCGATCGGGCCGGCGCACAGGTCTGGCGACTGGCGGTCGCGGCGCAGGAGGCGGGGCATACCGTCCTCGTGGTGGCGCCCCACGTACGGGGCTGCGCCCTGCGCGAGGTGCTGGGTGGGGTGGAGGTTCACCGGTTCCGCTATGGTCCCGATGCACTCGAGCGGGTCGGATATCAGGGCGCGGTGCGCAAGAGCGCCGGATCGCCCGTCACGCTCGCGGTGCTCCCGTGGTACCTCCGGCAATTCCGCGCCGCCGTGCGCTCGCTGGTCCGGGAATTCCGCCCCGACGTGATCCATGCGCACTGGTGGATCCCCGGCGCACTCGCCGTGGTGGGGCAGGGGGTCCCATTCGTGGTCACTGCGCACGGCAGCGACGTGCGCATGCTCGGCCGCTCCGCCGTGCTCCGGGCAGTGGCACACCAGGTCCTCCGGCGCGCCGCGGCCGTCACCGCGGTCTCCGGCGTGATGGCCGAGGACCTCCGCCGCTGGGCCCGGATCACCGACGTCGAGGTGACCCCGTCCGCCGTGGATGAGGCACAGTTCCATCCCGGGGCGGGGGAGCCGGTCACGCCACCGCGCATCCTCTTTGCCGGGAACTGGATCAGGGCCAAGGGGGTCGACCTGATCCTGACCGCGTTCGCGCTGGTGCGCCAGCGCGGAATCGCCGCCACGCTGCGGTTGATCGGCGATGGGCCCGACCATCCCGAATTCCTGACCTTGGCACAGCGCCTGGGGATCACGGCGGACGTCGAATGGGCGGGGACTCGGCCCCACGAAAAGATGCCGGCGGAATTCGCGGCGGCCACGATCACCGTGCTCGCGAGCCGCGGCCCCCGCGGAGAAGGTCTGCCGATCAGCCTGGTCGAGGCAATGATGTCGGGAAGCGCCGTCGTCGCCACCCCCGCGGGCGGTGTGCCGGAGATCGTGATCGACGGCACGACCGGTCTCATCGCGCGCGATGGTGACGCGGCACACCTGGCCGAACAGCTGTCCCGGCTGCTGCTCGACACGGCACTCCGTGAGCGGCTGGCGCTCAATGGTCGGGCGTGGGTCATGGAGCGGTTCGCCCGGGGGCCCGCATTCGCGCGTGTCCTCGGCATCCTGGGGACCGCGGCGGGGGAGCGATGAACGTGCGCCGGTTCCTGCGCCCGCTGGGCGCCCTCCTGGCACTGGCAGTGGCGGTCCTCGCCATCCGCACCCTGGTCAAGGCCTGGCACCAGGCCGCGACCCAGCCGGTGCAGTGGGAATTCACCCCCGGGTGGCTCGTGCTCGCCGGCGGGGTCGCCGTCCTGACGTATCTCATATTGGTCGAGAGCTGGCGCCGCACCCTCCACGGGTACGGCCAGCCGGCCTCCTTCCGTTCGGCGCTGCGGGTGTGGATCCTGTCCAACTTCGGCAAATACTTCGGATCGTTCGGCATCGTCGCCGGAATGGCGCTGCTGGCCCAGAACGAAGGGATCAATGCCCCGGTCGCGGTGACCGCGGCGGTGGTCATGCAGGCGCTCTCGCTCGCCACCGGCGTGGCCCTGAGCGGGCTCCTTGCCGCCGATGCGCTCCGAGGCCTCGGCCCGCTCTACAGCTGGGGCACGGTCGTGATCGGCGTGCTGGCCATTTTCGGGTCGGGGGTCCTGCACTCCCAGCGTGCGCTGGACCGGCTCCGGTCGCTGCTTCCCGCCGGGGTGCCCCCGCTCCGGGCCGCAGGATCCCGGTCCCTCCTGATCGGATTGATCGGGAACACCCTGGCGTGGCTTGGGTACGGGCTGGTGATGGTGCTGCTGGCGCGAGGCCTGTTCAGGTCGCCGCCGCCGGCGTTTCCGGATGCGACCAGCGCATACACCGTGTCGTATCTGGTCGGATTGCTGGCGCTCTTTGTCCCTGCGGGCCTCGGCATTCGCGAGACTATATTTACCGCCTTGCTGGCCCCGGCCGCCGGGATCAAGGTGGCAGCCGCGCTGGCGATCGCGAGCCGCATCCTCCTGACGCTGGTCGAGATCGGCATCGCCCTACCGTTCGTGGTGCTGCGGCGCCGCCGCGGGCCCCTTTCACCTACCGACCCTGACCGATGACCGATCCGATCGAGCCGCATCCGCTGGACCGTCTGCCGCGCTGGCTCCCCGCGGTCACCTATGCGCTCTTCACCCTGCTCGCGTTCCGCAGCTACCTGTTCGCGCCCGCGGGAAGCATGCTGTACGGGAGCGACACGATCGCTGCTGGTGTGATGCTGCGCTCGTTCTTCGTCCATGCGGTCAAGGCGCTGGGGCACATCCCGCAGTGGAACCCCTACCTCCAGTCGGGTCTGCCGTTCGTCGAGGCCGGCGGCGGGGACACGCTCTACCCGACGTCGATCCTCCACTTCTTCCTGTCGATGCCCCAGGCCCTGGCCTGGAAGCTCATCCTTCACGTCTTCGTGGCCGGGTTCGCGATGTATTATTGCGCCCGGGTCTTCGGCATGACGCGCTGGGTGGCCTACGTCGCCGGCGGGGTCCATATGCTGTCGGCGCAGATCCTGAGCCAGGTCTACGGCGGCCAGGACACCAAGCTGTACTGCGCAGCCATCTTCCCGCTGGCGCTCGGGCTCCTCGTCCGGGCCATCGAACGGAAGTCATTCACACACTTCGTCTGGTTCGGGCTGGTGAGCGGCCTGCTCCTCATTGGGCACCCCAATCTTGCCTTCTACGCCTGGATCACCTTCGGGGCGTGGGGGCTCGGAATGATCTGGGTCCGGCGCAGCGAAGGCGCTCGCGCGCTCCTGGCACGCCTCGGTGGTGGCGTGCTCTCCCTCGGCGTGGCGCTCGGCATCGCGGCGGTGATCCTCTTCCCGATGTATCACTACCTCCGTAACTATTCACCGCGGTCCGGCGCGGGCCGCCCCTTCGAGTATGCCGCCAACTACGCGATGCACTGGCCGGAGACCGTCGGCCTGTTGGTGGCGAACTTCGCCGGCAGCGATACCGGCGAGTCTCCGACGTACTGGGGGCCCAATCCACTGAAGGGGAACCTGGAGTTCGGCGGAGCGTTGGTGGTGGTCCTGGGCCTCGCGGCGGTCGTCGGTCTCAAGGGCGATCGGCGGCGCTGGGCGCTGGGAGGCACCGCATTCGTCGCCTGGCTCTATGCCATGGGCGCCGACACGCCGTTCTTCCGGCTGGTGTATGATCTCGTCCCTCCGATACGGAACTTCAGGGCACCCAGCCTCTCGATGTTCCTGTTCTTCATTCCGGCGGTGCTGCTGGCGGCGCTCCTGCTCGATCGCATCGCCCGTGGCGGCCCGGAGGCGGAATACCCCCGGCGGATCGCCGGGCGGGCGCTCCTGCTCGGCGCGGGGCTCTCGCTCCTCATTGCGATCATCGTGCAGAGCGGTGGCGCCTCCGGTGTGGCCGCGATCTTCGGGCCGCTCGACGCCGAACGCATCGCGATCCTCGGGAACAACCTGAACGTGATGATCCTCGGCGGGTGGATCTCCGCCCTCTCCTGCGGGCTCCTCTGGTTCGCGCTGCGGGGAGAGGGCAGGGGGACCCTCCCGGTACGGGGGCTGCTGCTGGCGTTCCTTGCCCTCACGTCGTTCGAGCTGCTTCGCGCCGACGCTCCGTTCGTGCGGGCGGTACCCTACGCCAACTACTTCCCCGTCGACCCGTCGATGGACTGGCTCAAGGGACAGCTGGGGCCGGGGGAGCGGGCGCTGCCATCCGATTTCGTGGAGCAGCAGGGCCGGCTGGCCACCTATGGGGTGCCGGAGGTCTTCGGCTATCACGGGAACGAACCGCGCTGGTATGACGCCGTGACCCGGCGGGACATCCGCGACGCCGGCTATCCGGGTGACCAGAAGGTGTATTACGGCTATCTCCTGCAGTTGATGACCAGTGGCCTGGGCCGCCTGCTCAGCATTCGGATCGCGATCCTGCCCGCTACCGACATCAAGATCACCGGCTGGACCAAGATCGCCGGCGACAACTCGTTCAGCATCTACCGGAACACCGCGGCCCTGCCCGGCGGCGCCGCCGCAGGGCGGGTCATCGTGGAACCCGACACCGCCACCGAGATCAACGCGCTCTGGGACCCGGGCTTCGATCCGTCGAACATCGTGCTCAGCATGGAACCGATCCCGGCGCTGGCAGCGGGTGGCACCGACGGCACTTTCCAGATCACCAGCGAGTCCACCGACACCGTCGCGGCCACCGTCACCTCCGCCGGGCCCACCGTCGCCATCCTGAGCCGCACCTGGCACCCGTACTGGACCGTCACCGTGGACGGCGCCCCGGGGACCGTCCTGCGTGCCGACTACGCGTTCATCGGTGTGCCGCTCTCGACCGGAGGCACCCACCACCTGGTCTTCCGGTATCGCTCGCCGATCCTGGACCACTCCGAGACCGCCAGCGCGTCCACGTGGCTCTTCGTCCTGCTGGTGTCGCTGAGTGCGGGGGTGGGGGCGGTGCGACGTCGCCGGAGCGCCCGTGTCTGACCGGGCGCTCGTCGTCATCCCGACCTACAACGAGGCGGCCAACCTGCCTCAGATCGTACCGGCCGTCCTGGCCCAGAATGCCCGGATCGAGATCCTGGTCGTGGACGACAATTCCCCCGACGGCACCGGCGCCATCGCCGACCGGCTGAGCGCCGACGATCCCCGGGTCCACGTCCTCCATCGGACCGCCAAGGCCGGACTCGGCAGGGCCTATCTTGCCGGATTCGAGTGGGCGTTGGAACAGGAGTACGGTTTCATCTTCGAGATGGACGCCGACTTCTCCCACGACCCGAAGTACCTGCCCACCTTCCTCGCCGCCATCACCGAGGCCGACCTGGTCCTCGGCTCCCGCTACTCCGGGGGGGTCAACGTCGTGAACTGGCCGATGAGCCGCCTCCTGCTCTCCTGGGCCGCGAACAAATACGTGCGCTGGGTGGCGGGACTCCCGCTCACCGACTCGACCGGCGGATTCAAGTGCTTCCGGCGAGAGGTGCTGGAGGCCATCGACCTCGCCGACGTGCGGTCGAACGGGTACGCCTTCCAGATCGAGATGAGCTTCAGGGCCTGGCGGAAGGGATTCCGGTTGAAGGAAATCCCGATCGTCTTCGTCGACCGGGTCGAAGGCCAGAGCAAGATGAGCAAACGCATCGTCCGGGAGGCCATCCGGATGGTCCCGTGGCTTCGCTTCGCGACGCTGGTGGGGCGCCTGTGAACGGGGCCGTCTTCTATAAGATGACCGGTTCCGGGAACGATTTCGTGGTCTTCGATGGGCGCCATACGTCGCCGGCGGAATGGACGGCGGCGCGCATCCAGGCCATCTGTGACCGCCGTCATGGGGTCGGCGCCGACGGATTCGTCATTCTGACGCCGGAGGACGCACCCGGTGCCGTCCGAATGCACTTCTTCAATGCCGATGGCTCTGAGGCCCCGATGTGCGGGAACGCCTCGCTCTGCAGCACCCGGCTGTCGTGGCGTCTGGGACTTGCGCCGGCGGAGATGACCCTGGTCACTGGCGCAGGCCATCTCCCGTCCCGATCGCTGGAGGGGCCCGGCGAGCGGGCCGAGATCCACCTTGCCGATTTTAGCGCGCCTCGGCAGGTCCCCGACGTGGCACTCGCGCCGGGTGAAGAGTCGATCTGGTTCGGAAAATCCGGAGGGCCCCCGCACGCTGTCGTCCTCGTGGCGGACCTGCAGGGAGTGGACGTGGCCGCTCGCGGCCGTGAACTCCGATATCACCCGGCATTCGCACCCGGGGGCGCCAACATCAACTTCGTCAGTGCTCCGACCCCGGCCTCCGGGGGCCGGTGGCCGATGCGAACCTATGAGCGTGGGGTCGAGGGCGAGACCCTCGCTTGCGGCACCGGCGCGGTCGGCTGCGCCGCTGTCCTGGCCGGGCTCGGTCGATTGACCCCCCCGGTCGAGCTCCTGAGCCAGGGGGGGTACCCGTTGTCAGTGCGCTTTACGCGGGCTGGGGCAATCATCTCCGATGTCTGGCTGGCGGGGGAGGGGCGTCTGGTCTTCCGTGGCGTCCTGGGTGAGGCCGATCACGGCGTTGATTGATCCAGGATTGACCGAGGCTGGCTGGGGGACCGACCGGCCCGAGCGGGAGTGAGCTTGGTGCAAGTCGTTGGTGTGGCGCGGTTGGCCAGCGAAGTGGGGGTTGTCCACATTATCCCACCAGATAACTTAACATAATGTCTATTATACGACACCATATACGTCCGACTCCAGCACGCAAAGGGCTGTACCCGCGTGGGCCAGATTCCCAGCAAAACGCCCCGCCAGCGTCAGGGTGCACGCCGCGGGGCGGATCGGCCGAACGCGAAAGCGGCGCCTCAGTACGTCGTCTGTGGCAACCGCGCGACGGCGTCAGAGCCCTTGGGTTCGGCACCTTTGGTCAGCTCCGCCAGCCGGATCACGGCCTCGGTGTAGACCGGGGTGTCCTTGTACTTCACAATCACAGTGTCGAGCGCGGCAGACGCCAGGTCCGACTTGCCGGCGAGTATGTACGCCTTGCCGGCCTGCAGCAGGTAATCGGCCTTCAGGTACGGGAGATCCGCCAGCCGGCTCGCCTCGGCGTATGCCGCGCCGGCATCCGCCGCTCGACCAGCGCTCTCCAGCGCGGCACCCAGCAATCCATTGGCCGGCACCCCGAACCGGGCCTTCGGGCCCGTCGCCAGAAAGCTCTGCAGGTTGACCGCCGCCAACGCGAACTGCCCGTTGATCATCCGGACCTGGTTGAGCGCGATCACCGCCTCCCCGGCCGCGTCGGTCCCCTTGTAGCGCTCGATGATCTGCTGGAACTGGCCTGCCGCCGCTGAGAGGTTGTTCGCCTCCGCCGTGCTGCGGGCGAGGTCGAGCGCCGCGTTGGCGGCAGCGGTCTTCCTGGCCTGCCAGCTCCACCCGAACCACACCACCGCTCCGGCCGCCACGACGGCGATCCCGATCTGGGTCACCCGCTGCTGGTGGCGGCGAAACCAGTCGGCCGGATCGTCACTGAAACTTGGAAAGCTCTGCGCCATGAGGTGAACTTCGGCAAAGGGTTGACGTGCGGGGCTCGGCGGTCCGGTGGTGCCCCCGGCGCGATTCGAACGCGCGGCCTACAGTTTAGGAAACTGCCGCTCTATCCAACTGAGCTACGGGGGCTAAACGATGAAGAATAATGAGCTTAGGCGACTTGCGTCAACCGGCGCATCGAGCCCAGACGGCAGGGTGACGCCACCAACTACCCCCTTGGCACTCACTTGATCTGTTTGAACCACAAAATGTATAACTACTTGATATCAAATGACTTAACATTGCAGACTTCAAGTTGTATCTCTGTCTTTTCCACAGCACTGACATGGGCGAACTCCGGCCCGCGTGCAAGTTCCCGTGCCAGCCGGTCAATGGCGGCCTCATCCCCGGATGCAACGACCTCGACACTGCCATCCGGTTGGTTGCGGGCATAGCCGACCAGCCCGAGGAGAGTCGCGTGGCGGGCGACGAACCAACGGAAGCCGACCCCCTGCACCGTCCCCTCGATCCGGAATCGGAATGCAGCCGCCACGTCAGGACACCCCCTGCCCCGGCGCCTTTCGCCGATCTCGGCGGCGCAGCCACAGGACATATCCCGCCAGGACCAGCACCATTCCCGGCAGGACCCGGTACAGCAACCAGTGGTGGGCCTGACTCGTGAACGCCTCATCCACCGCCGCTGAGAGCTCGCCCGAGTGCCGACCGACCACCCAACCGATCCAGGTAAGGATGGCGCCCCACGCACCGGCGCCGAGCGCCGTGAAGAGTGCGAAGCGCCCCAACCGCATCCGTGCCACACCCGCCGGGATCGAGATCAAGTGCCGGACGACCGGCACGAATCGTCCGAGGAAGGTGCCGATCTCTCCGTGGCGGAGGAAGAACCGCTCGCTCTGGTCGAGGTGCCGCTCGGAAATGAGCACATATTTGCCGTACTTGCGCAGCAGCGGTTCGCCGATCCAGGCCGCGATCCAATAATTGGCGAGGGCGCCGACCAACCCTCCCACAGTGCCCGCGATGACGACCCACACGGGATCGAGTTGGCCCTTGGCCGCGAGGTATCCCGCGGGCGCCATCACGAGCTCGCTGGGCACCGGCACCACGGACGACTCCAGCGCCATCAGCACGAAGATCCCGGGGTAACCGAGCCGGGACAGGCCATCGAGCAGCGACTGGATCAGGTGTGCGATCATCGGTGGCTCACTCCTGAAATCCGTGCTGGCCGAGGAGCGGGACGAATCGCACGTCGGTGGTGCTGGTCGTCACGATCCCGTCGGTCCCCCGCGTCAGCACTGTCAGGGTCTGGGTATCCCGGTCCCCGATGGGGATCACAAGCCGTCCGCCGGGGGCCAGCTGCTCCAGCAGAGGCGCGGGCGCTGCGGGGCTCGCCGCGGCGACGATGATCACGTCGAACGGGGCCAATGAGCGCCAGCCGATGGTCCCGTCGCCGATCACGACGGTGACGTTCCGGATCCCCGCCGCGGCGAGGGCGCCGCGGGCCGCCGTGGCGAGCGGAGCGATGCGCTCGATGCTCAGGACGGCATCGGCCACGAAGGAGAGGAGCGCCGCCTGGTAGCCGCTCCCGGTCCCGACCTCGAGGACCCGTTCGCGACCGGTAAATCGGGCCAGTTCGAGGGACCGCGCCTGGACCCACGGCTGCGAGATCGTCTGTCCGCCGCCGATGGGGAGCGCCTCGTCCTCGTACGCCCGGTGGCGCAAGCTCTCGGGCACGAACTGGTGGCGCGGGGCGTGGGCCACGGCGCGCAGCACGGCCAGGTCCTCGATGCCCTTGGCCCGGAGGGTCTCGACCAGCCTGGCGCGGTAGCCGCCGAAGCTGTCTCCCTCCCCTACCCCTCGAACGACCATGCGCGCACGGTGTCGATGAGCTTGTAGTCGGTCAGGTCCATGTGCAGCGGCGTGATGGAGATGTAGCCGTCGCGAACGGCCTCGTGATCCGAGTCGACCCCCCCGGTCCAGGTGATGGTCCCGCCGCCGATCCAGAAGATCTCCCGACCCCACGGGTCCTGCATTCGGGTGAGCGACTCGGAGAAGTAGCGACTGCCGAGTCGGGTGACGCGGAAGCCTCGGACCTCGGTGGCCGCGATCGACGGCAGGTTGACGTTGAGCAGGGTGTTCGGGGGATAGTCCTTCACCGCAACGATCTGCTTGACCAGCCGGGTAAGGAGCGGGCCGTACGACCGCATGGTGCCCGGATCGTGCCCGGCGAATGAGATGGCCACTCCCGGGACGCCGAGAGTCACCGCCTCCATCGCGGCGGCCACGGTCCCGGAGTAGAGGACATCCTCGCCCATGTTGGGGCCATGATTCACGCCGGAGAAGACGAACGCGGGCCGATCGGGCATCAGGGCGCCGAGGGCCAGGAGGACGCAGTCTGTGGGGGTCCCGTCTACCTGGAAGGCGCCGTCGGGGCGCCTGGCGGGCCGCACCGGTCGATGCAGCGTGAGCGAATGGGACGTGCCCGATTGTTCACGGTCGGGCGCCACGACGGTCACCTGCGCCACGGAGCGACAGGCCTCGGCCAGCAGCTCGAGGCCGGGGGCCAGGATGCCGTCGTCATTGCTCACGAGGATGTGCATGGGAGGAACATACCCGGCCCGGACCCGCGCCGGTAACCCGAACGCTGGTGTGATCAGCCCTCGGGTGGTGCTGGACGTGGCGCCGGCTTGCGCCCATCGAGCACGGCAAGGACCTCTTCCAGGGTGATGCGGAGATCGATCACGGTCTCTGCAGCGATCGCCTTCCGCGCCGCCCCCCGAAGTTCGCCGCTGCGTCGGTAGTGGTCGATCCGCTGCCGCGCACCCTCGATGGTGTACTTCTCGGTGTACAGGAGATGCTTGACCAGCATGATCAGCTCGACCTCCCGGCTCTTGTACACCCGGTTCCCCGACCGGTTCTTGGCCGGGTTCAAGAACCGGAACTGGCTCTCCCAGTACCGCAGCACGTGCGGCTTCAGGTCGGTGAGGGCACAGACCTCGCCGATCGAGAAGAATTCCTGCACCGGCCGCGGAGCCGTCACTGCCATCCCTCCGACTTGAGCGAGCGTTCCATCAATTCGACCGCCGCCTTCCTGGCATCCTGACCCTCATACAGGATCCGGTGCACCTGTGAACAGATCGGCAGGTCGACCTGATGCCGCTTGGCCAACGCCACGGCCGCTCGCACGGTCTCCGCGCCCTCGGCCACGGTCCGATGTCCGGCCCGCCACGCGTCGAGCGTCTTCCCCTCCGCCATCGCCATCCCCAGCGCACGATTGCGACTCAGTGTCCCGGTCGCCGTGAGCACCAGATCGCCCATTCCGGCCAGCCCCGCGAAGGTGAGCGGATCGGCTCCCATCGCGTGACCCAACCGCGCGATCTCGGCGAGCCCCCGGGTGATGAGCGCGGCGCGTGTGTTGTACCCCAGGCCGAGCCCCTCGAGCATCCCCGCGGCGATCGCGATGACGTTCTTCAGGGCGCCGCCCAGCTGCACGCCGATGACGTCGTGGTGGGCGTACACCCGGAACTCGCGGGTCGAGAACACATCCTGCACCCGCCGAGCCGCTTCCGGGTCGGTGCTGGCGGCGACCACGGCCGTGGGCTGGCGCCGATACACCTCTTCCGCGAAGCTCGGCCCCGACAGCACGACGACCGGGTTGCGCGGGAGGATCTCGGCGGTCACCTCCGAAAGCAGCGCCAGCGTGCCCGGTTCCAGTCCCTTCGTCGCCACCACGATCGAGGCCCCAGCACCGATGGCCGAGGACAGCCCCGTCACCACCGTCCGGAACACATGGCTCGGTACGGCGATCACGATGACGTCGGCGCCCCGGACCGCGGTCGGTGCCTCGCTGGTGGCCACAAGCGTCGGTGCCAGGGGAAGCCCGCTCAGGTAGAGCGGGTTGACGTGGTGCGAATTGATCGACGTCACCACGTCCGGCTCGAACGCCCAGAGACGGACCGTATGCCCATTGCGCGCCAGGAGGTCGGCCAGTGCCGTCCCCCAGTTCCCTGCCCCGACGACTGCGACGGTCGTCATGGGCCGGCCCGATCGGGCGCGCCCCGCCGGAATCGGTTCTCCGTCCCGTTCAGAAGACGCCTGATGTTGGCGCGGTGGAACCAGATGATTGCCGCAGCCAAGCCCAGGTGGATCCAGATGTAGGGGCGCTGGTCGGGATGGAGCAGATACACCGCGCCAGGGTACGCTGCGGCTGCGAAGATGGACCCGACCGATACGTACCCGGTGGCGTACACCAAGAGCGCCCAGACGCAGAACGCCACCGCAATTGCCCAGGGCGCCACCGCCAGGACCACGCCCGCCCCGGTGGCCACGCCCTTGCCCCCCCGGAATCGGACGAACACGGAGAAGACGTGTCCCAGCACCGCCGTGATCCCGCAGGCGAGCGGGAAGAGGCCGCCGGGCGGGCCGAGCGGCCCGAGCAGGAGCACCGGCAGGGCGCCCTTGCCCATATCGAACAGGCCCACCGGGATGGCGTAGCGCCATCCAAGTACGCGAAACAGGTTGGTGGCACCGAGATTCCTGCTGCCGTGCTCGCGCAGGTCGATGCCGCCGAAGAGCCGCCCCACGAGGAAACTGGTGGGGATGGCGCCGACGAGATACGAACCCACAAGCGCGATCACCACGTCCGGCATCAGCGTCTCCCGTCGCCCCGTGCCTTGGTGTGCTGCCGAGCGCCTCGGGCGGTGTACTTGAGGCGGATCGGGCATCCGGCAAAGTCCCACGCTTCCCGAAACCCACGCAGCAGATACCGTGTGTACGACTCTGCCACGTCATCCGGGCGATTCGACACGATCGCGAATGCCGGTGGCTCGGTACCGATCTGTGAAGCGTAGAGCAGTTTGACCTCATCGCCCTGCTTCTGCGGAGGTGCGGCGTGCTGGATCAGCTCCGCCAGCACCTTGTTCACTTCTGCCGTCGGGATACGCCGTGCCCGCGCGTCTGCCACCGTCAGGACCTGATCGAGCAGGGTCCGGACCCGCTGACCGGTCAGGGAGGACACGTACACGAACGGCACGTCGGCCAGGAACGGCGCCTTCTCCGCCAGTTCCAGTTCCCCGCGGTGGGCGGTATTGGCGTCCTTCTCCTCGACCAGATCCCACTTGTTGACCACCACGATCAACCCGGCGCCTCGCTCCCAGGCTTCCGTCGCGATCCGAAGGTCCTGGTTGTGCATCCCGGCGGCGGCATCGATGACAAGCAGGCAGACCTGCGCCCGCTCGATGGCTCGCTCGGTCCGAAGCGTGGAGTAGAACTCTATATCATCTTCTACTTTAGATCTGCGCCGTAACCCCGCAGTATCTATGAAGTTGAGCGTCTTGCCGTGGTAGCGCAAGGGGGTGTCGATCGCATCCCGCGTCGTCCCGGCGACGGCCGAGACCACGAGTCGATCGTTGCCGAGCAGGCGGTTGGCGAGGGAGGACTTTCCCACATTGGGGCGTCCGATGATCGCCACGTCGACCAGGGGCTCGCCTTCTTCCCCCGCCGGTGCGGGGAGCGCTTCGACCACCCGGTCGAGGAGGTCCCCGGTCTGGCTGCCGACCGCAGCGGAGACCGGGAGCGGGTCGCCCACGCCGAGCTCGTAGAAGCTCAGGTGGTCGTTGCCGTGGCGCTGGTGGTCGTCGAGCTTGTTGACCGCCAAAAGGAGCGGGCGTCCGACCGATCGAAGGCGATCGGCGATGGCGGCGTCAATGGGGTGGGGCCCGCCCTTGCCATCGACGACCAGGATGATGAGATCGGCCTCCGCGATGGCAAAATCGACCTGCCGGCGGATGGCCTGGTCCATCGCATCGTCGGAATCGGGGACCAGGCCCCCGGTGTCGACCAACCAGAAGGACCTTCCACCCCAGTCGACCACGCCGAAATGGCGGTCACGGGTGGTGCCCGGGACCTCCGAGACGATGGCCTTCCGGCCACCCACCAGCCGATTGAAGAGGGTGGACTTCCCGACGTTGGGGCGGCCGACGATGGCCACGGTCGGCTGGCTCACGATGGGCCCACCACATCGAGCGCATCCACGAACGTCTTCGAGGGGCGCACCTCGCAGGGCACCCCTGCCTGGAGCAGGTCGAAGTGCATGTCGTCCATGAAGCGCCCGTCGTCGTTCAGGGATTCACCGGGGATGAGTGCCAGATCGAGATCCCGCCGGCCCTTGAGGGCCTGCTGGAAAGCCGTCCCGGGGAGGAGTCCCGCGGTGGTGACGGTGTCGCCGAAGAGCGAGTTGGCGAGGACGATGAGCTCGAACCGGGCGCCCGTGGCGGCGGCGAGCGGTTCGATGACCTGGGGCAGGAGCGGCCCCATCGAGGTGCCCGTGCACACCGCGATCCGCTTCCCCTGCCATCCGCGGCCGCCGAGTTCGGCGCTGCCCTCCGCGATCTGACGCTGCAGCCAGCGGACGGCACCCACTCCGTTCTCGACCTGGTCGAAGGTCCCGTAGATCTCCGTGGGGGGGAGGGGCAGTCCGGCGCGGAGGTACAGTTCATCAGCGCCGTAGCACCAAGTCTCGCCGCGTTCCGCCCGGGCCTGTTCGCCGAACCGATCGACGATCGCGACCATGGCACGACACTCCTCCGTGGTCGATTCCCGGACCTTGTGATGGCCGCTGAATTCAGTGAGCCCCACCGGGACGACCGAGACGCTCAGGATGTCCGATCCGAACTCCCAGAGGTCGCTGAGGGAGGCCGTGAGCACGTCCCCATCGTTGACACCGGGCTGGACCACGATCTGCGTGTGGAACTGGAGGCCGGCCTGCTGCAGGTCGCGGAGCTGCGGCAGGATGTCGGGCGCGGCAGGATTGCGGAGCAGCCGGCGCCGCATCGCCGGCTCGGTCGCGTGGACCGAGACATACAGCGGCGACAGGCGGTACTCCTTGATCCGGGCGACGTCCCACGGCTTGAGGTTGGTGAGCGTCGCGAAGTTCCCGTAGCGGAAGGACAGGCGGTAGTCGTCATCCCGAATGTAGAGGACCTCACGCAGCCCTTCCGGCAGGCCCTCGACGAAGCAGAAATCACAGCGGTTGGCGCAACGGCGGATCCGGGACGCCTCCAGCGCGACGCCAAGCGGGAGGTCGTCGGGGCGCTCGATGTCGAACTCGATCTCTTCGCCATCGGGGTGCCGGACATGCAGGAGGAACTCGTCGGCGGCGGCGAGGAACTCCCAGTCGAGGAAATCGTGCAGGTCGCGTCCGTCGATGGTGAGCAGCTCCGTCCCGGGACGCAGACCAAGCTCCGCGCCCAGAGAATCAGGTGCCACCGCCGTGACCTTTACCATCCTGCACCGTCCGGAGCTGCAATGCCCTCTGGACGGTCCGCACGACCGTCCGGGAGCCTGACAAGATGGTGGGGTGATGCTCCAAGTTCAAGTGCTGCTTGAACTTCCGGTGCGGGGTCCCGCCGAAGACCAAACGAGCACGGGGCCCCACCGTGGGGCCCCGTGCAATGATCCTGGTCAGAGCGGGAGACGGGGTTCGAACCCGCGACCCTCAGCTTGGGAAGCTGATGCTCTACCAACTGAGCTACTCCCGCGAACGGGGTGGAACTTGCCGGCAGATCCACCCCAAGTCAAGCAGGGGGAGCGCTATGCCTTCCGGTAGCGCCACCCCTTGATCCCCTTCCCGCTCGCCGTGGCGGTGACCTGCTGGGAGGCGGCATCAGGGGCCAGGGCCGGGACGCTCACAGGCTGGCTTGCCACGACGGCGCCCGAGGCGTCCAGGAACTCGACCACGATGGACGCACCGGCCGGCTTGAGCGGGTTGCCACGAACGTCCGCCCCCGGCTGGCCGTGAGCGCTGAGCGTGAGGGTGGCGCCACTGTCGGTGGCCGTGAATGACACGGACTCAAGGCTCACGGTCATTCCAAGGAGGCGATTGAACGCCTCGAGGGTCTTGGGCTTCTGCTTTTGCTTGTCCTCGGCCTGCTTGTAGCCGTTGGCCAGCAACTTCATGCCGCTGTAATTCAGGGGTTCGAGCGCCACCAGCTGTTCTGCCGTGGCGATGAGCGCGGCGGTCGAATCCATCGCGAAGTAGGAGTTGGCGAGATTCTCCAGGGCGTCGTGGCGCATCGCGTCGGCGGCCAGGACCTTCCGGAAGCTCACGGCGGCGTCCGCGAATTTCTTGTCGGTGAACTGCGCCACGCCGAGGTCGAAGAGCTGGTCGGGCGTGACGGTGCCCGAGGCCTGGGCCCGCTTGAGGAGCTCATCGTTGAGCGCTTTGGCGCTGTCCGACATTCCCGCGGCGCGGAACGCGATGGCCAGGTTCTTGACCGCATCCTCATCCTTCGGATTTGCCTGGACGGCCACGCGGAAGGCGCGGACGGCATCGGGATACCGCTGGACGTTGTAGTACAGCGACCCCAGCGTATACCCGGCATTGCCCCGAATCTGAAGCGTGTTGGCGGTGCTGTCCGTGGCGGTGCGGATGGCCTGCTCGTAATAGGCGATGGCGCTGTCATCCTGGCCCTGCCCCCTGAAGATCTCGGCGATCTGATAATTCACGAAGGGCTTGCCGGGATCGATCCGGTACGCGGCACGGTAGAGGTACATCGCGGAGTCGAGTTTGCCGGCGGTCTGGAAGCCGTTCGCCGGAATGGCCAGCGACCGCACGGCGTCGCTGCGCACAAGGTCGATCTCGGCGGCGCAGCTCGGCAGCATCGCCGTGGTCTTGGTGAGGGAGGAGTCGGCCCCGACGACATCGCCCAGCATCAGGTCGATCCGCCCCAGATAGTACCAGGCGGCCGGGTTCTTGGCCTGCCCGCTCTGGGTGATGGCCTGCAGGGTGACCCGGAGGCCATCGTGCAGGGCGCGGCTCCGGTTGTCGGGCTGGGTGGTCTTCATGGCGGTCTGGAGGTAGGTCGCCCCGCTGCTCACGAGGAAGTGCCCCGGGCTCAGCGTGCGCTTGCATACCGGCTCGATCGGCGAGCCGTCCCCACGCGTCCCCGCCATCCGGGCCTGGATCACGGGATCCTGTTGCGCGGCAACCGGCGCGGCGAACAGTATCCCGAGGGCCACCATGCGAAGCATCCGAGTCATCACCGCTCCTGGTTCGTGGTCGGGCCGTGGTCGCCGGCCCCGTGGATCGCGGCGCGGGCCCGTTCGGCCACTTCACGCGCCACCTCGTGCGCCGGACGCCCCGATTGGCGTGCCGCCGCGCGGACATCATCGTATTCCGGTTTGACCGTGGGCCCACCGGGACCATCAAGAATCTTGACCCGTACCGGCGCATGATCCGTGCCGGGGACGGTCAACTCACGCCGCCCAAGGGTGATGCGTTCAGCAGTGACCTGACGCACACCGGCCGTCGAACTGTGGCGGAACAGAGCCTCGGTGACTCGGGGCACGTCGACCGGCGCGGTGATGATCTCCAACCGGAAACCGATCCTGCCCTTCTTCATCTGCGTGGGCCACGTCTGCACGTCGAGCGCCCCGGCGGCCACCAGCGCGTCCCGCAGCGGCTCCAGGTACTCGGGGCTCAGATCGTCGACATCGGCGGCGAGCACCGCGACCTCGGCCGCTTCGGCCGCTCCCTCGGCGATCACCACCCGGAGGGTATTCGAATATTCGTGCGGATCCCGCCCACCAGCCCCCCAGCCGGTCCGGAGCGCCCGCCAACGGGCGGGGGGTGAACCTGCGCTCAACACCTTGAGAAGCACCGCACCGGTCGGCGTGGTCGCTTCGCCGGTCACCGGGCCGTCGGGGCCGACCTCGATCCCGGTCAGCAGTGCCAGGGTGGCGGGCGCAGGGACCGGCAGGACGCCGTGGGCGGCACGGACCCAGCCATTTCCGATCGCCACCGGGCGGGAAAAGATGCGCTGCACTCCCAGGAGCTCAAACCCTTCGATCCCCCCCACGATATCGACGAGGGCGTCCAACGCGCCGACCTCGTGCAGATGCACGTGGTCCCAGGCCACCCCGTGGACCGTTCCCTCGGCCTCGCCCAGCGCGCGGAACGCCTCGAGCGCCTTTGCGCGGACCCACGCCGAGACCTGTGCTGCCTCCACGATCCGCACCAGGTCCGAGACGTGCCGGTGGGCGCCGTGGTGGTGATCGTGGTGCCGTGCCTCATGCTCGTCCGCCGACGCCGTGTCGTCACGTCCGCCGTGGGTGTGTGCGTGGGCGTGCGCGGTCGCCACGGCCGGTTCGCTCGGTGCCTCCATCGAGCCATCCGCGAGGCGCACGTTCACTTTCGTGGCCGATACCCCGCCCCGTACCACCCGCTCCACATCGACGGTGACCTGTCCCGCCAGCCCAAGTCGCTCCGGAAGGTCCTGCAGCCGCTCGACGGGAGCGCCGGCGTCGATGAGGGCGCCGAGGAGCATATCGCCGCTGATGCCGGCGGCAGGGTCGAGGATCGCTATCCGCATGCAGGAAATATCGCCGGGCCGGCAGTATCGGGCAATTCAGGAGTTCCGATAGAGCCAACCGGCACCGGTGTTGAACAGCACGATCCGTTCGCCGGGCGAGACCTTGCCGGCTTTCAGGAGACGTTGAAGGGCCGCGAACGTTGCACCCCCCTCGGGGGACAGGTCGAGCCCTTCCAGTGTCGAGTACCGGATGGCCGCCTCGGCCAATTCCCGATCCGGGACGGCCACCGCTCCACCCCGCGTCTCGCGCAGTGCGGTCAACATGAGTCGGTCGCCGAGCGGCCCGGGGACCCGCAGCCCACTGGCCATGGTGCGGGGCTCGGGCCACGGCTCCGCACTCGCCCGCCCTGCCTCAAACGCCCGGACTACCGGCGCGCAGCCATCCGACTGGACCGAGTACAGGCGCGGCATCGGCCCGGTGACCCATCCGGCATCGATGAGCTCGTTGAACGCTTTCCACATCCCGATCAGGCCGGTGCCTCCTCCGGTCGGATACAGGATCACATCGGGGACCTTCCAGCCGAATGCCTCGGCGATCTCGAGACCAAGCGTCTTCTTGCCTTCGATGCGGTAGGGCTCGCGTAGTGTGGAGAGGTCGATCGCGCCGGTCTCCGCCGCGAACTGGCGGGAGGCCTTGCCAGAATCTCCGATGTGGCCCGGCAGCAGGACGAGGTCGCCGCCGAACCAGCGGATCTGCGCCAGGATGGTGGAGGGTGTGGAATCGGGTGCGAAGACCCGGACCTTGAGGCCGGCCCGGGCGGCGTATGCCGAGGCGGCGACGCCGGCGTTCCCGGCGGTGGGGAGCGTGAACCGGGATGCGCCGGCGAAGGCCGCCCGCGTGATCGCGGCGGAGAGGCCACGGGCCTTGAATGATCCAGTGGGGTTGACCCCTTCGTCCTTGATCCACAGGTCAGTGACGCCCAGGTCCGCGGCGGCGCGCGGGATGGCAAGAAGGGGCGTCATCCCTTCGCCCAGGGACACGGGCGCTTCCGCCGATGTGAGGGGCAGAAAGGCCCGGTATCGCCACATCCCAGGGCCGGCGCCGAGCGCGGACGGCGACTGGCGCGACCAGGCCCGATCGGGATAACGGACCAGCCAGGGTTGGCCGCAACTGCAGACGGTCTTGAGGCCCTCGGGGGAGTCAACGGCGCCACAGGCGGCGCAAGACAGCATCCAATCCATGGGTAGAGATCCGATCAAGGGTGCAGGTTCGGGCCCGGGCTGGGCTTCAGCTCCGGGACAATGCAGTGAGTATCCGTTCGGCCATCGTCGTCGAGATCCCCGGCACGGTCGTCAGCTCGGCGCTGGTGGCCCCCCGGACTCCGGCGAGCGAACCGAACCGCTCCAGCAGCGCCCGTCGTCGGGAGGGGCCGATCCCCGGGATCGTCAGCAGTTCCGAGGTGATGGTCCGCGCGGTGCGGCGCGTCCGATTGTAGGTGACCCCGAAGCGATGGGCTTCGTCGCGCGCCCGCTGGAGAAGCCGCAGTGAAGGGCTCCGTCGCGGCAGGCGCAGGGGTTCCGCCCGATCGGGGAAGTAGATCTCTTCCTCCCGCTTGGCCAGGCTGACCATTGGAACGGCGCCAAAGCCGAGGGCTGCGGCGGCCTGGCGCGCGGAGTTGAGCTGGCCCCGCCCTCCGTCGATGACGATCAGATCGGGGATCGGCTTGCCCTCGTCCCGGCGGCGGGTGAGGTAGCGCGTGAGCACTTCGTGGATCGCGGCGAAATCGTCCTGCTGGCCGGGGCCCTTGATCTTGAACTTGCGATACTCGGCCTTGCGGGGACGGCCGGCCTCGAACCAGACCAGCGACCCGACGGTATCCCGCCCCTGGTTGGTGGAGATATCGACACAAATGAATGCGCGCGGCACGATGTTGAGCCCGAGGTCACGGCCCAGGGCGTAGACCGGGTCTTCCGCGCGCTCATCGGTCTCGAAGCTCTCGATGCGCAGACTCTCCAGCAGGTGACGGGCGTTGGCATCGGCCAGTTCCAGCCAACGGTGCGCCGTGCCACGCTGCGGAACGGACCAGGTGGAGTCGGGGATCACCTGCGCCAGTTCATCCGCATCCGACGGAGGGAACGGAAGGATGAGCCGGGCCGCGCGTCCCTGCACCAGGCGGTGGTACTGCACGAGGTACGCACTCAGGATGTCCGGGTCGGCGGTCGCTTCGACGTTCTCCAGGAAGCGATGATCGCGGGCGACCACCCGCCCGTCCCGGATCCGGAAGCAGGTCACCGCCGCGTCATCGCCATCACGGGCGTATCCGATGGCGTCGGCGTCACCGGTGCCGATCGACTCCGTGGCGGTCGGGGTGTCCACCTGTTCGAGCCACTTGAGGGTGTCGCGGAGCTCCCGCGCCCGCTCGAAGTCCTCCCTCTCGCTCGCTGCCATCATCAGCGCCCGCACTCGGCCACGGACGTCCACGGTGTCGCCGTCCAGGAAGGCGATGACGTCGGCGATCATCGCGCCGTAGGCTTCCTGCGACTGCCACCCGACGCACGGTGCCTTGCAGCGACCGATGTGGTAGTCGAGGCAGGGACGCTCCCGATGTTCTCGCGGCAGGTCGTCCGCACAGGAGCGAACGGTGAAGATCCGCCGAACGAGCGCCAGCGTGCGGCGCATCAGCGCCACATCGGTATAGGGGCCGTAGTATCGGGCACCGGCGATATCGCGTCGCCTGGTCACGAGCACCCGCGGGAACGGCTCCTTGATCGTGACGACGATCGACGGATAGGTCTTGTCGTCCTTCAGCCGGACGTTGAAGCGCGGTTGATACTCCTTGATGAGATTGTTCTCAAGGAGGAGCGACTCGGTCTCGTTCGGCGTGACGATGGTCTCGAGGTCGGCGATGGCCCGGACCAGCATCCGATACTTGGGGGCGTCGGCCGGATCGGGGGCTCCGAGGTAGCTGCGTACCCGGGAGCGCAGGCGCTTGGCCTTCCCGACATAGATGATCTGTCCGGCCGCGTCCTTCCACAGGTAGACGCCGGGCCCGTCGGGGAGTGTATCAAGCTGGCGCTGGAGCGCGTCGGCAGGATCGGTCACACCTGAAACCTACCCCGGTCAGGGTACCGGGCGACGCAGCCGTTGCACCACCGCCACGGCCTCCGGAATGCGGAAGAGCCGCGCGCACAAGATGTACCCGCCCCCGAATACGCCCAATACGAACGTGCTGGCCAACAGTCCTTGATGCGCGCCCAGCAACCTGAGTACGCCCCACGCGACCGCGGCGGCGAGGACGGCGGCACCCCATAGGCGCGCCAACTCGCCGGTCCGCAGACCGGTCCGTCCGATCCGTCGGCCCATGGCGCGTTGCAGGAGGAGGAACTCCGCCCAGCCCGCGATGCCGGCCGCGATCGTGAGCCCGGCGGGCCCCCAGCGGCCGTCGATGCCCAAGGCCTCCCGCAGAGGGAACGCGGCGCCGTACCCCAAGGCCGTCACCAGGGCCACACGGATCACCCCGAACTTGAGCGGCGTCCGGGTGTCCCGCAGGGCATAGAATGCCGATGAGTAGAGCCGCGCTTGGGTGGTGGCGAGCAGGCCCACCGAGGCGCCGGCAAGGATGGCCCAGACGGTCGTGCTGTCCGCGACGGAGAATCGGCCGGACTGGAAGATGATCCGTGCCATCACCGCGCCGAGGGCCAGGAAGCCGACCGCCGAGGGGACCACGAAGAAGGCGATGCGTCGGATGCCCGAGTCGAGGCGGCCACGGAGCTGGCGGGCGACTTCCTCCTGGCTTCCCAACGCGCTCGACATCGTCGGGAGCTCGGCCGCCGACACGGACATCCCGAAGAGGCTCACCGGAAGCGTGTAGAGGGTCTGGGCGTAGGCCAGGTGGGCAACCGCGCCGGTCGGCAGCGGGCTGGCGAGCACCACGTCCACATACGCGCTGATCTGAACGACACCCCGGCTCACGAAGGCCGGGATGAAATTGCGGATCACCTCGCGAACGTGGGTCGAGGTGTGGTCGAGCGAAGGGCGGAAGGTGCCGAGCAGATGCACCACCCGAGGCATCTGCACGAGGACCTGGAGTGCGCTTCCGACGACCGAGCCCCACGCCGCCGCGACCGCGAGGCCGGCCTGTCCCGTGCGACCGCCGACGACGAACAGCGTGGCGATGATGGCCACGTTCCAGAGGACCGGGGCGGCGTAGGACAGGAAGAACCGGCGATGGCTGTTGAGGATCCCGAGGCACCACGCCGACAGCACCAGCAGGCCGGTCCCCGGGAAGACGATGCGGACCAGCTGGATCGTGAGGGCGCGCTTCTCACCGGTGAAGCCCGGCACGATCAGGTCGATCATCAATGGCGTCGCCAGGACCCCCAGCAGCACCAGCACCGAGACGCCGAACGCCAGCAGTCCGCCCACCGCACCGGCGACCCGGTCGGCCTCCTGGGGGTCATCCTGGGCCAGGAGGCCGGCATACACCGGGATGAATGACGCCGACAAGGCGCCTTCGCCAAAGAGGTTCTGGAGGAAGTTCGGGATCTTGAACGCCGCCTGCCAGGCATCGGCCGCGGCATCGGCGCCGAGAAAGTGGGCCACGACCTTCACGCGCACCAAGCCCATCAGGCGGCTGGCGAGGATGCCCAGCGCGACGAGGAAGGCGCCGCGACGGACGCTGCGTTCGGAGGTCAGTCGGCGGACCGGGGCGGGAGGGCGCGGGAGCGGGGCGGATCTTCGATCAGGTGCTGCAGGAACTGGTTCTCCTCCTGCAGCTGTTCCACGGCGCGATGAAGATCATCGACCTCCCCTTCGAGGAGCTCGACCTTCTTGGCGAGGTCGGAGAGCACGCCGGGGACCGGCTCCGGGCCCGCCATCCGCCGGGCGAACGCCCGGCCGATCGGCGACTCGAAGAGGATCGCCAGCACCGGGATGATCAGCACCACCAGCAGCACGACACCGAGGATGGTCATGCGGGAGTCTACCGGTCGCCCGGGGACGGTTCAAGGGTGGCGCCGTACCATCGATCGATCGCCTCCCCCAGGCTCGGCAGGAACCCGGGGCCGTACCGTGCCACCCAAGGCGCCACCGTGAGCACTCGTTCCTGGGGAGCTTCGTTGGGATGGAGGGCCGTCCGCAACCGCCGAAGCTGGCGGAGTTCATCCGACCCCTTCCGCTTGAACGCGCGGATCAGCTTCCGCTCCGCCTGCTCAGCCGCGAAGAGGCTCCGGTCACGCAGGCCCTGCATGGCCCGGACCAGCGTCGGGTCCACCGACGGCGCGAGCCGCGCCAGCACCTCGTACGAAGCGTCGACACTGCCCCGCAACGCCGTCAGCGTCTCCAGCGCCTCAGGCGGGAAGTGGCGCCGGGCGAGCCGTGCCTCGACGGCGGCGCCATCGGCAAGGACATCGGCGATCGACAGCTCCAGTTTGGGGAGCAGCCGATCCACGAACGGCTCGATCACGATCCCCGACCAGCGCGGCACCGGGCGCTGCGGATGGACCCCGAGCGCCGCATAGATCGGCTCGGTCAACGCCAGGTATCGGAGTTCTCCCGGCCCGGCGACATAGGCCACCGTGGGCAAGAGTGCGGACTCGACCACCGGGCGGAGCAGGACGTTGGGGGAGAGACGCTCCGGGTGTTCCTTGGCGATCGTCGTCAACTGTGGCTCGGAGACCGACTCCCCGCTCCGCCGGGTCACGTAGCCGCCCGGGGCGATCACCAGCCGATCGCGGCCGGCTTGCGCTTCGAGCATCACGAGCGTGGCGCCTTCACCGACGGCGACGCCGGGATCCCGGCCCACTCCGCGCAGATCGACCGCGCGCCGGGCGAGCGCCGCGTCGATGGCACGGCCGTCGGACGCGGCACGCACCAGGAGCGACGCCATCACCCGGCGGGCCGCGATGTGGGTCGGGTCGAAGCACGCGATGCCGAGGGGCGCCAGGAGTTCCGCCAGTGCACCGGCATATGCGCCGCCGACCGTGGCGCCAGCGTGGTAGTGCCGGGCGAGCCATCCGATCGTCTCAGCACGGAACTCCGCCCCGGCAAGATCCTGGTCGAGCCGCGCCAGCGCCTCACTCGCCTCGGCCGGGAGCGGCTCACGATACATCGGCGTGAGGGGGGCGCCCGGCCCGCGATCGGGCATCCGCACCTGGTGCAGCGTGCCGTCGGGCGCGGGCCAAGCGGCGTGGCTGGCTTCCACGAGATCGTGGTCGTCGCCGGCGAGCCAGAACACCGGGACCACCGGCCGCCGCCACCGCGCCTGGAGTCGCGCCGCCAGGGCACGGGCGGAGAGGGCCTTGTGGATGGTGTAGGCAGGGCCGGTGAAGAGCCCCGGCTGCTGGCCGGTGGTGACGACCAGCAGGTCGGACGATCGAAGCTCGTCGATCCGCGGGACGACGCCCCCGACCGCGATGAACCCATCGAGGAGGCCGGGGGCCATGCCGCCAGGCCGCGGCGTCGGCCAGTCGGGAGGTGCGATCGGCGTATCGAGGAAGCGCAGGCTCACGGACATCGGCCCGCAAAGATGGCGCGCGGAGCGCCCGGGCGGGGGGAGCCGCCCTCGTAGTCACCGAAGCGATGGACGACCTCGACCCCGGCGGCGGCCAGGAGCCGCCCAAGCTCAGCGGGGGTGAAGAGCCGCACGCGCTCCACGAATGTCCGTCCATCGCGGGTCAGGATGGTCTTCGTCACGATCCGTCCGTCCGGAGAGAGGGCTCGATCGACCTCGGCGATCCGCGCATCGGCCCCGTGGATCTCGTGCGGCACCAGCGAGTTCCTCACCGTGTCCGCCTCGAGAAAGTCCAGCACGAACCAACCGCCGTGCCGCACCGTGCCCGCCATCGCCGCGAGCGCGTCGGCGTGCTCGGCGTCAGAGTCAAAATAGCCGAAACTGGTGAAGAGGTTGACGCCGAGGTCGACCGACCGCGGCTGGATCGGCGGAGCGCGCAGGTCTCCCCGGATGAGCGGCGCGGCCGATACCTGGCGGGCCCGCTGCAGGAGACTCCACGAGAGGTCGAGGCCGATCGGCCGCGCACCGGCCGCCGCAAGGGCGCGGGCGTGCCGGCCGGCACCGCAGCCGAAGTCAAGGACCCGCCAGCCGACCTGCCACGGCAGCGTGCGACGGAGCAGCGCCACGAGGCGGTCGGCGTCCGCATCGTCCCGATGCGGGTACAGGCGCAGGTACTCCTCGCCGAACCACTCCTCGAACCACTCGGTCATCTACCGACCCTTGTGATACGGCTCGCCCCGCAGGATGGTCCACCCACGATAGAGTTGTTCCAGCACGACGATCCGGGCCAGTTCGTGCGGCAGCGTGAGCGGGCCCAGGGACCACCGGGCGGACGCCCGAGCGAGAAGCGGCGCCGCGAGGCCGGTGGACCCCCCGATCAGGAACGCCACCGGGCGCGCCTCCAGCCGCCACCGCTCGATCCGGCCCGCCAGGTCCCGGCTCGACCACCCGGTACCCTCACGCGCCAACGCCACGATCGTGGCCCCATCGGGGAGCGCTTCCTGGAGGCGTTCCGCCTCGACGGCCTGACGGGAGGCGACGTCCTTGATCCGTCCCGCCTCCTTGACCTCCCGTTCCGTGACCTCGCCGTACCGGCGGAGCCGCGTGAGATATTCATCACACGCCGCGCGGAAGCCGGGGCCCCGCAGGGCCCCGACCGCCACGAGCGTGATGCGCATCAGGCGTACAATCCGCGGAGCCGATGGACCGCCGCCACCCGTTCGATCGAGAGCATGTAGGCCGCGATGCGGTTGTTGACCTTCTGGCGGTCGGCCATGCCGACGACCTCGTCGAACGACCGGACCATGATGCGTTCGAGGCGCTCGTTCACCAGATCCTCTTCCCAGAAGTACCCGCCGCGGTCCTGGACCCACTCGAAGTAGCTGACCGTGACGCCACCGGCGTTAGCCAGGATGTCGGGAACCACGAAGATCCCCTTCTCCTCCAGGATCGTGTCGGCGGCGGCCGTGGTCGGGCCGTTGGCACCTTCACAAATGACCTTGGCCCGGACGGCGCGGGCGTTCTCGCTGGTGATGACGTTCTCGAGCGCAGCCGGGACGAGGACCTCGCAATCGAGGCCAAGGAGGTCGGCGTTGGACACCGCTTCGGCCTTCGGATATCCCTGCAGGAAACGATGGTCGCGCACCCAGGCCAGCACCTCGGGGATATCGAGTCCCTTGGGGTTATGGATGCCGCCCTGCTTGTCGCTCACGGCCACGATCGACGCGCCCCGTTCGTGCAGGAGCTTGGCGCTGATCGACCCGACGTTCCCGAACCCCTGGACCGCCACCCGGGCGCCATCCAGCGGGATCTTCAGCCGCTTCAGGGCCTCCCGGGTCACGAACATGACGCCGCGCCCGGTGGCCTCACGCCGGCCGAGCGACCCGCCCATCTCGATCGGCTTTCCGGTCACCACGGCAGTGACCGTGTGACGCTTGTGCATCGAGTAGGTGTCCATGATCCATGCCATCACCCGTTCGTTGGTGTTGACGTCCGGGGCCGGCACGTCCGAATCGGGGCCGAGGGTGTCGATGATGGCCGAAGTGTAGCGCCGGGTCAGGCGCTCGAGCTCGGTGTTCGACATCGTGGCCGGGTCGCAGATGACGCCGCCCTTGGAACCTCCGAACGGCACGTTGACGACCGCGCACTTCCAGGTCATCCAGGCCGCGAGGGCCTTCACCTCATCGAGCGTCACGTTCATGTCGAACCGGATGCCGCCCTTCGCCGGGCCTCGTGAGGTGTTGTAGAGCACCCGATACCCGGTGTAGACCTCGACGTCGCCATTGTCACGCAGCACCGGCACCGAGACGATGATCTGCTTCTCGGGATTGCGGAGGACCCGGTAGAGCCCCTTGTCCAGGCTCAATTTCTGGGCGGCGAAGTCGAAGCGGGACATCATCGCCTCGAAGGGATTCCCCTCGTGGAGGAAGGTGTCCTTCTCCGGGCGCATCACGGTCTGGGTCGGACGGGGACTTGCGGTGGTCATACGGGTAGGCGGAGCTCTCCTGGCGCGGTCAAAGGGATAATGCCTGCGCGGGCGTCACGACGGCATCGAGGCCCGCAATGAATGCCTCCCCGCCCCGCTCCCACGCGAGGTCGAGGATGGCGACCAACGGTTCGGGGGCCCCGGCGGGCCACCGGTCACGCAACTTCACCGCATCCTTCTCGGTGATCACGATATGATCGGCCTTGCCGGCGGCGCCGGCGAGCCAGGCGATATCCTCGTCGCGGTACATATGATGATCCCTCCACGTGGCGACCTGGACCGCGGCGCCGGCGAGTTTGACCTGTCCGACGAAGGCGTCCGGATCGCCGATGGCCGAGGCAGCCACCACCCGCTTGCCGCGGACCGCGTCGGCCGGCCAACGTTTCCCGCTCACCAGCCCTTCGAGCGACGTGAGCCCCAGATGTGCCACGGCGACCGGGCCCGATACCCGACCTTCCAACATAGTGGCCAGCTCCGCTGCCGCCTCGGGCGTTGCCCGTTTCCGGGTGACGACCACGGCGTCGGCGCGGTCCAGCGCCTCCCATCCCTCCCGCCACGGCCCCGCCGGCAGGGTCCACGGCACGGCACGGGTGGCCTCCGCACTCACCACGAGCACATTGAGGTCACGGATGACGTCGAGGCGCTGAAAGGCGTCATCGAGCACCAGGACCTGCGCCCCTTTGGCCAGCGCGAGCTCCGCGCCCGCGACCCGGTCGGGATTTGCCACGACAGCGCCCGAAGGCACGGCCCGCGCGTGGACCAGCGTTTCGTCCCCGCTGCCGTACCCGCGCAACAGGATCCCCGGGATCAGGCCCCGGGATGTGTAATGCCGCGCGATCCAAATGGCCACTGGGGTCTTGCCGGAGCCGCCGACGGTGAGGTTGCCGACCGCCACCGACGGCAGCGGCAGCTCGTATCGGGCCCGCCAGCCCCGGCGATAGCCGGACGCCCGGAGCACCATCACCGCACGATACACGAGTGAGAGCGGGAGCAGCGCCAGGCGGACCATTCGCGCGTCGATCCGGCGGCTCGTCCAGAGCCACCGGATGATCCGGTGTGCATCGCCCCGTCGCGCGGTCATGGATCATCCCCCGTCAGCTCGCTGAGCGCCGCGGCCGCGCGCCGCATCCCCTCGTCCAGCCCTTCCGGTCCCGGTCCCACCAGGAACGGCTCGGCATACCGCACGGCGATCCGGGTAAAGGGCTTCGGCAACCCGAAGCGGTCCCAGGAGCGGAATCGCCAGCTCCGCCCGGATCGGGCGTGGAGCGCTACCACCAGTGCCCCGCTCCGCTGGGCGGCCGCCGCGACGCCGGGCTTGAGTTCCCGCCGGGGTCCGCGCGGACCATCCGGCGTGAACGCCACGGTGTGTCCGGCCTCCAGCTCCCGCACCGCGCCGAGCAATGCCCGAGTGCCACCCCTGGTGCTGCTACCCCGCACCAGCCGGTAGCCCAACGCCGAGCCAAGATCCGCAAGATATCCCCCGTCACGCGCCTCGCTCACGACGAGCGTGATCCCCTGCCCGCGGTGATGCCATACCAGCGGAAGGAGCGACTCGTGCCAGCACATCATTACGATCGGCCTGCCCGACGCCCTGGCCTCCCGCCACCACCCTGCCCCTTCGGGGCGGATCCGCCATGTGGTGCCGAGCGCTCGGATCACGGCCGGCCCCAGTACCGCGCCGACCCGTGGCGGGACCCTCACTCTCATCGATCGAGCAGCCGAGCCGCGAGATCCGCCACCCGGGCGGCGGCGCCGGGTGCACCGAGACGGCGGCGCACCTCCGCGAACCCGGCACGCTGGGCCACACTCGCCGCCGATCCCGCATCGAGCAGGGGCCCGATCTCCGCCGAGAGCGCTTCGAGGGTCACCCGACCTTGCAGGATCTCCGGCACGACCTCTCGCTCGGCGATCAAGTTGACCAGACTGAACCAGCGCACGTCGGTCAGCCGGCGGCCGATGATCCAGGTGAGCGGGTGGACCCGGTATGCCATCACCATCGGGAGATCGGCGATGGCGCATTCCAGTGTGGTCGTCCCGGACTTGGCCAGCGCCGCATCGGCGGCCGCGAACACCGGTACCGGATCATTGCGCCGAAGGATCAAGGGGCCCGGATCGGGATATTCTCCGGCCGGAGTGGCTGCCACCACCGCGTGGGTGCAGCGGCCTTCCTGAAGCATGCGGCGGGCCGTATCCCTGAAGGCCGGCCAGAGCGCTCGGACCTCCTGCCCACGACTGCCGGGGAAGATACCCAGGACCTTCCCGTCGGGGGGGATGCCCAGCTCGGTGCGCGCCTCGGCCCGCGAAGGCCAGTGGCGGTCCAGCAGGGGGTTCCCGACGTAGCTGGCGTCCAGCCCCGCATTCCGATAGAACTGTTCCTCGAATGGGAGGATCACCGCCAGGCGATCGGCCACCCGGCGCAACACCTTCATCCGGGATCGATGCCACGCCCACAACTGGGGCACGATGTAATAGAGGACCCGCACCGCGTGGCGGTGCGCGGCCGTCGCGAGCCGCAGGTTGAACCCTGGGTAATCGATCGGGATGACCAGGTCATACATCCGGCCCGCGAACTGGGCCTCGACCTGGCGGAGCAGGCGCAGGTGGGCGGGGATCTTCCCTACGATCTCGGCCAGGCCGAAGGCCGTGTACTCCTCCATCGGATAGAGGACCTGGGCGCCGGCACTGGCCATCCGGGGTCCGCCGAAGGCCTCGATGACCGCACCCGGGAGTCGCGCACGCAATGCGTCCACCAGCCGGGCGCCGTGGACGTCTCCCGAAGGTTCACCCGCCGACAGGAAGATCCGGACCGGCCGTCGCTCCATCACTCAGTGCGCCGCTGGGACGATCGGTGCCCGCGCGACCGCGTCCTCGACCTGGCGGGCCAGTGCGAGCGCCGCGCGGCCCTCCACGCCGGAAACGCCGCCGCTCGGACGTCCGGCCAACGCGTCGACGAAACAGCCGATCTCGAGGCCGAGCGCATCGGCCTCGGGAGCTGCCAGCGCCATGCGCTCCACCACATCATCGACGGCCTGGGCCGGTTGACCTGGCAGCCACCCGCCACGAAGTCGGGTGAATTCCGCGGTTCCCGACGACAGGTCGAGGCTCAGGTAGCCGTTGTCCTGGTAGATCCGGGTCCGTCGCACCCGACCCCGGGAGAGCCGGGAGGCGGTGACGGACGCCACCGTTCCTCCGGAGAACTCGATCCTGGCGTTGGCGAGGTCGATCGACGTCGAGAGGAGGGCGCCGCCGTTCGCACGCAGGTCGACCGCATCGGCGCCGCCGGTCAGATGCAGCACCAGGTCGAGGTCGTGCACCATGAGGTCGAGCACCACCGACACGTCCGATCCACGCAGGCTGAACGGGGCCAGCCGCTCGCACTCGATGAACCGGGGCCGGCGCACCACGGGCAAGGCGGCCCGGACCGCCCGGTTGAACCGTTCGATCTGCCCCACCTGCAACGGGACTCCGGCGCGGGCGGCGCGCCCGATGAGGTCATCGGCCTCGGCGACGGTGACGGTGACCGGCTTCTCCATCAGGATGCCGACGCCGCGAGCGAGCACCTGCACGCCGAGCGCGTGGTGGAACGAGGTCGGCGCGGCGATGGACACGCCTTGGACGAGGCCCAGCAGCGCATCCAGGTCACTGAACGCCGTGGTGCCGACCTGGGCCGCGATCTCGGCCGCGCGCTCCGGTGAGGCGTCGTACACGCCGATCAGCTGCACGCCCGGGTGGATCGCGAGGTGGCGGGCGTGGTGCCGGCCGAGGGCACCCACGCCGATCACGCCGACGGGAATGCGGGCGCTCACGCCGGCACACCTCGCTCGGATGACTCGATGAAGGCGATGAAACGCTGGACCTCGGCCGACTGCGGCAGGTCGGCCCGGGCGCGCTCGACCGCCTGCGACAGGTTGAGGTCGGAGTTGAAGAACAGCCGATACCCGCGCTTGAGCGCCGTGATCGTGTCGGCCGGGAACCCCGCCCGCTGCAGACCGATCGTGTTGAGCCCGTACAGTTCCATCGGGTTCCCGACCGCCTTCACATACGGCGGGATATCCTGGTTGACGCGGGTGCATCCCCCCACGAAGCAGAAGCTGCCGATGGTGACGAACTGGTGCACCGCCACGAGCCCGCTGATGTTGGCGCGATCGTGCACCGTCACGTGGCCGGAGAGCTGGGTGCCGTTGGCGATCGTGACGCCATTCCCGAGGTGGCAGTCGTGCCCGAGGTGGACGTAGCTCATCAGGTAGCAACGCTCGCCCACGGTGGTCTTGTGGCTCTGCGTGGTGCCCCGATTGATGGTGCTGTACTCGCGCACCGTCGTATGGGCGCCGATCTCCACCCAGGTCTCCTCGTCCTTGAACTTGTGGTCCTGCGGCAGGTTCGCGAGGATGGTGCCGTCGCCGATCGACACGTCGTGGGACAGTCGGGTGAAGCGGTGCAGCGTGGCGCGGGCGCCGATCCGGCATCGATCGCCGATCTCGACGGACGCCTCGATGATGGCGAACGGCCCGACCTCGACGTCGGCGCCGAGCCGGGCCCCGGGGTCCACCAACGCGGTGGGGTGGATGACGCTGCTCACCGATCCACCACGCGGGCCATCATCTCCGCCTCGCACACGACGTTGCCATCGACCAGCGCCACGCCCTTCATCCGGCAGGTCTTGCCGCGGAACTGGACCATTTCGAGCTCGCAGCGCAGCTGATCGCCGGGGAGGACCGGGCGGCGGAACTTCACGTTGTCGAGCGACATGAAGTACACCACCTTCTGCGCGTGCTCCTCCTCGGGGAAGAACCCCAGCAGCAGCATCCCGCCGACCTGCGCCATCGCCTCGATGATGAGCACGCCCGGCATGATGGGGTGCCCGGGGAAATGGCCCACGAAGAACGGCTCGTTGATGGTCACGTTCTTCAGGCCGACGATCCGCTTCCCTTCCTCCACTTCGAGGATCCGGTCCACCAGCAGGAACGGGTAGCGGTGCGGCATCACATTGAGGATCTTGCCGATGTCCATCACGTGTCGACCTCCTTGGCGGCAGCCGCGATCGCGCGTGCCAGCATGATGTTGCCCTGGTGACTGGGACGCTCCGCGCGCACATCGGCGTGGACGCGGCCGCCGAGGAGCGCCAGGTCGCCCACCAGGTCGCCCGCCTTGTGCCGGACGAACTCGTCGGGCCAACGAAGAACGGTACCCACCACACCGCGCTCGTCCAATCCGATCGCGTTGGCGTACGAGGCTCCCAGCGCGAGCCCGCGCGCCTGCAGCATCTCGACCTCGCGGACCAGCCCGAAGGTGCGGGCCCCGGCCAGCTCGCGACGGAAGGCCTCCGCGGTCACGTCCCACCTTCCCGCCTGGCGCCCGATCGCGGGATGGTCCCATTCCACCACCACGCTGATCCGGAGCCCCTCGGCCGGCTCGACCCGATAGCGCGAGTCCCCCGCGGCCACCTCGAACGGGGCCGTCACCCGCCACTCCACCGGCGCGCCGGTCGATTCCGCAGCGCCCGCCGCCAGGATCGCGTCGACGTACGGTGCAAAGGAGCCATCCAGGATCGGCGGCTCGGGGCCGTCGAGCTCGATGAGGGCATCGTCGATCGCGAGCGCGTGCAGTACCGCGAGCAGGTGCTCGACCGTGTGGATCGTGGCCGGCGGCCGGCCGATGGCGGTGCGTCGTTCGGTCGCCTCGACCTCCGACAACCGGGCGGCCACTCTCGGCGTTCCCGGAAGGTCGGATCGGACGAACACGATGCCATTGCCGGAGGGGGCGGGCCGGACGGTCATCGACGTCGCGACGCCGGTGTGCAAGGCGATCCCGCGGAAGTCGACCGGACGCAGCAGCGTCCGCCTAGGCATCGGGACCGGCGCGCTCGACCAGCCGCTCCAGCTGGGCGCTGATGCCCGCCAGCCGTCCGAGCGCGGCCTGCTGGCGCAACGTGTCCCGGTGCCGTCGCGCCGGGTGCCCGCCCCAGGTCTCTCCGGCGGGTATGTCACCATAGACGACGCTGGCCCCTGCGATCCGGGCACCCGCGCCGACGTTCATGTGCCCGTTGACCGCCACGTGCCCGCCGATCAGGACGCCATCGCCCACCCGTACGCTCCCGGCAAAACCGCATTGCGCCGCCACGAGGCACCGGCGTCCGAGCCGCACATTGTGACCCACGTGCACCAGGTTGTCGAGCTTGGTGCCATCGCCGACGACGGTGTCGTCGAGGCTGCCGCGGTCCACGGTGGCGTTGGCCCCGATCTCGACGTCATCGCCGATGAGGCAGCGCCCGATGTGGAGCCGACGATCAGGGACCGCACCACCTTCCATGAACCCGAACCCGGGCGAGCCGAGCACCGCACCGGACTTGATCACCACCCGGGCGCCGATCACCGTTCCGGGATAGATCGTGACGCCGGGATCGACCACGGTGTCGTCGCCGATGACGACCCCATCCCCGACGGTGACGTGCGCACCGAGCGTCACCCGTGCCCCCAGTCGGGCATCTCGCCCCACCACCGCGTAGGCACCGATCGATTGATCCGGGCCGATCGACGAGCCCGGTCCAAGGACCGCCGTCCGATGGGTCCCACGCTCGGGAAGCGACATCGGATACAGGACCGCCGCCACCGCCTGCACGGCGCGGTAGGGATCCGCCACCACGATCCGGCGGGCGGGGCCGCCGGCGACATCGGCGAACTGCTCCGCCACCAGGACCACGCCGGCCCGCGATCCCTGGAAGGCCTGCAGATACTTGGCGCTGACAAGGAACGACAGCGCCTCCGGGCCAACGCGGTCGAGCGGACCCACCGACGAGACCGCCAGCGCACCATCACCGACCAGGCGCCCGCCGACCAGCTCGGCGATCGCCGCGACGGTGAGTGGGGGTCGGTCCTGCGCCATCTACTTCGAGGCCTGCAGCCGATCGATGACCACCTGCGTGAGGTCGAGGGAGCGGTCCGCGGCCACCACGCCCCCCCCCATCGCCGACACGTCGAAGATCATCGCGTAATTGCCCTCCGCGCGGATCCCCTCGATCACCGCCTGGACCCGCGACTGGATGGGCTCGATGAGCTCCCGTTCCCGGCCCTGCATCCGCGTCTGCAGCTCCTGGGTCTTCTGCTCGATGTCCTGCTGCTGCTGGACCAGCCCCTGCTGCTTCTGCTGCCGGGCGGTGGGCGAGAGCAGCACCGAGGAGTTCTGGAAGTCGGTCGCGGCCGAGTCGAGTTGCGCCTGCAGTTGGGCCACCTGGCTCTTGGCCATGTCGAACTCGCGCGTGAATGTCGACTCCGCCTGGGCATAGCCCGGCGTCACGGCCAGGATGGCCCGGGAGTTGACGTACCCAAGCCGGGTGGCGCCACTGCTGGGGATGGGGGCTGCAGCCTTGCGGGTCGGCGCCACCGGTGCCGGGTGCTTCTGCGCCAGCAGGCTGGCGGGAATGAGGACCGCGGTGCTCACCACCACCGCCTGGACAAGGGAACTCACGCGCATCGCTGCTCCGAAGGAACGGGTGTCAAGGGTCAGAAGAAGTTGCCGAGCTTGAAATGGACTTTCCACCCGGGGGCGGGGGCACCGTTGATGTCCGTGCGGTCGAATCCATAGGCCAGGTCGACCCCGATCGGGCCGAGCGGCGAGATCAACGCCGCGCCGATGCCGGCGCCGCGGAAGAGCCGGGTCGGGTCATACTCGCGGGCCGTCCGATAGATGTTCCCGGCGTCGAAGAATGCATCGACGTAGACCATCTGGCTCAGCCGGGCGCCGGCCTCGACGGTGAATGCCGCATAGGACTTCCCGAATGAGTTGGCGCTGGCGGCCGCACCACCGGCGGTCGGATCGAACCCGCCCGGGGTGATCGAGAACTCGTCGTAGCCGCGGAGCGGGATGCCGAACTGGACGCCGCCCATCGAGTAGAGGTCGGTCGGGAACGCCGAGGCGTCGCCGAAGATGAATCCCGACTTGGCGGTGAGGCCCAGGACGTACTGGATGCCGGCGCCGAGGCGACCCTTGCTCCCCGAGCTGCCCAGGGGCGTGTACCACCGCCCCTCGAGGTCGATCTTCTGGTAGTCGCCGGTGCCGCCGAGCACGCCCCCATCCTGTTCCACACCGACGCTGCTGTAGGCACCGCCGGTCGGGAACGGCAGGCCGACGCGTGTATCGCGCACCGCGCTCACGCCGAACGATGAGCGGGTGCACTCATGGCACTGGAAGGTGGCCTGGAGATCGGTCGAGCCGCCCTCGAACGTGTTCCGCGACAGGGTGTATGTGGTGAACAGGCGACTGTACCGGGAGCCGAAGAGCGGAAAGCCCACCTGCACGCTTCCGCCGGTCTGGCGTCGCTGGCCGAGGTCGCCGACGGTGTAGCGCAGGCGGGAATCGAAGACCGAGATGGTCCCGGAGATGCGGGAATCGTGGATCGCAGGGTCGGTGTAGCTCACGGTGAAATCGTTGACGTTGGCGCCGAACTGCCATTGGAAGCTGCCACGCTTCCCCTGCCCGAAGAGGTTCGGCTCCTGCAGCCCGATGAACCCGCCGACGCCGGTCCCCTGGCCGAGGGAGGCGCCGAAGTTGACGTTGCCGGTGCGCTTCTCCTCGACCTTGAACACCAGGTTGACGTCAGGGCTCCCTTCCACCGGTTCCACCTGCGGCTCCGGCAGCGGCTGCTGGAAGAACCCGAGGTTGGACACGTTCTGGTAGGAGCGGATGAACTTCTCCTGGCTGAACAGATCGCCGGGGAGGAGGACGATCGCTTCGCGGATGACCCGCTCGTGCGTCACATCGTTCCCGATGATGTCGATCCGGTTGATCGTGGCCGGCTGGCCCTCGCTGATCTGCCACCCGAGGTCGACGGTGTGGGTGCCATTGGGCCCGGTCCGTCGGTCCATCGTGGGCAGGACCTGGGCGTAGATGTAACCGTTGTTGGCATAGAGGGTCTTGACCGCCTGCGTCGCGGCGTCCCATGCCGACTGATCGAACGGCTTCGGCGGTGCCGGTGCGGTCGCGCTGTCCGCCGACGCCCGGAAGGGATAGAACGACAGCAGCTCCTCGGTGGAGAACCGGCGGTTGCCGGTCAGGTCGAACCGGCCCACCACGTACTTGGGCCCTTCATCCACCTTGAGCTGGAGCGCCGCCTTGCCGGCGGTGCTGTCGACGAGCAGGGTGTCCCCGGTGACGCGGAAGTCGATGTGGCCGTGATCGGCATACCACGCCGGCAGGCGTTCCCGAAGGTCGGTGTCGAGCTTGTCGTCATCGTAGGCGCCGGTGCGGAACCACCAGAACCCCTCCGGCCTGGTGTCCATCTGCTTGACGACCTGCTGGTCGGTGAATTCCGTGTTGCCCTCGACTGCCACCTCGCTGATCGCGACGCGATTCCCCTCGTGGATGTCGAAGACCATCCGCAGGTCGCCGTTGGGTTGCGGAAGTTCGAGCGCGCGCGCGGAGGCGCCGTAGTAGCCGCGCTCCCGGTAGAGCGAGTCGATGGACGCCACCGATCGCGCCACCGCCTCGCGGTCGATCGGTCGGCCGGTCGGGAGCGTGATGCGATCCTTGACGGCCCGTTCCCCGACCTTCGCGACCCCGCGGATGGCCCAATGGCGGAGGATCGGCCGCTCCTTCACCGTGAAGAGGAGGAACAGCTTGCCGCCCGCCCCTTCGAGCTGGTCCACCTTCACGTCGTCGAACTGCCCGGTCCGGAACAGGTTGGCGATGGCCCGCTGGATGTCCCGATAGTTCGCGGTCTGTCCGATGACGATGCCGGCGGTGCCGAGCACCTGGGCCGCGGTCAGGCGCGCATTGCCGCGGACGAGGACACTGTCGACCGGAGGAGGGGCCTGGGCGTCCGCAGGTCGCTGGGCCTGGAGAGCGGCCGCCAGGATCAAGGGCAGCACGGCGCCGCAGGCAGGGCGGAAGATGCGCAAGGTCATCGGCGGGGGGGGGAGCGATGTTCGCGGCCGTCCTGCAGGACGACCGCGAACTCGGGGTCAGGCCTTGGAGCCGGTCAAGGCGCGGAACACGAGGCGATCGCCCTCGGGCGCGATATCCACCTCGATCTCGTCACCGCGGCCGAAGTCGCCGGTCAGGATCCGCTCGCTCAACGGGTCCTCGACGTAGCGCTGGATGGCCCGCTTGAGCGGACGCGCGCCGTACTGCTGGTCGTAGCCACGCTCGACCAGGAAGGCGCTCGCGGCCGGCGTGAGACGGACCTCATCACCGAGGCGGCGCTGTACCTCGCGGAGCAGGATGCCCACGATCTGCGCAATGTGTTCCCGATCGAGCGGGTGGAATACGATGACCTCGTCCAGCCGGTTGAGGAACTCCGGGTTGAAGACCTTGGTGATCTCGTCCTTCACCTTCTGGGCCATGTCGGCGTAGGACGTGGTGGCGCTCTTGTCGTGGAATCCCAGCGACTTCCCCTGCGTGATGTCGCGCGCGCCGACGTTCGACGTCATGATCACCACGGTGTTCTTGAAATCGATCACGCGGCCGTAGTTGTCGGTCAGGTGGCCCTCGTCCAGCACCTGGAGGAGGATGTTGAAGACGTCCTGGTGCGCCTTCTCGATCTCGTCGAGCAGGATGACCGAGTAGGGCTTGCGCCGAACGGCCTTGGTGAGCGCACCCGAATCCTCGTAGCCGACGTAGCCCGGCGGCGCCCCGATGAGGCGGGACACCGAGAACTTCTCCATGTACTCGGACATGTCGACCCGCACCAGGGCCGACGGGTCGGCAAAAAGGAACTTCGCCAGCGCCCGCGCGAGCTCGGTCTTCCCGACCCCGGTCGGACCGCTGAAGATGAACGAGCCGATGGGATGGTTGGGATCCTTCAGGCCGGCCCGGGACCGGCGAATGGCCCGCGAGATGGCCTTGATGGCCTCGTCCTGGCCCACCACGGAGGTATGCAGCTCATCCTCCATCCGGAGCAGCCGCTGGGCCTCGGCCTCCTGCAGCCGGGTGACGGGGATCCCGGTCCAGCGCGAGACGATGAACGCGACCGCCTCCTCGTCGATGACCGGGCGGCGGGTCTGCCGCTCCCGCTCCCACTCCTCCTGCTGGGTCCGGATCTGCTGCTGCAGGTCACGTTCCTGGTCGCGCAGGGCCGCCGCCTTCTCGAAATTCTGGTCCCGGACGGCGTTCTCCTTGTCGACATTGACCTTCTCCAGCGCCGACTTCAGGCTCGACACCTCGGCCGGCGGCACCTGGGAGGCCAGGCGCGCCCGCGCCCCGGCCTCATCGATCACGTCGATGGCCTTGTCCGGCAGGAACCGGTCGGTGATATACCGCTCGGAGAGCTTGGCGGCCGCCGCCAGCGTCGCATCGGGAATGGAGACGCGATGGTGGTCCTCGTACTTCTTGCGGAGACCCTTCAGGATCTCGATCGTCTCATCGATGGACGGCGGCTCGACCATCACCGTCTGGAAGCGGCGCTCGAGGGCGCCGTCCTTTTCGATGTACTTCCGGTACTCGTTCAGGGTCGACGCGCCCACGCACTGGAGCTCGCCCCGCGCGAGCGCGGGCTTGAGCATGTTGGAGGCGTCGATGGCGCCTTCGGCGGCCCCCGCCCCCACCAGGGTGTGGAGTTCGTCGATGAAGAGGATCACCTGCTTGTTCTGGGCGATCTCATTCATCACCGCCTTGAGGCGCTCCTCGAACTGGCCCCGGTACTTGGTCCCGGCGATGACCGCTGCCATGTCGAGGGACAGCACCCGGTGGTCGCGCAGGACGTCGGGGCAGAGCGCATTGGCGATCATCAGCGCCAGGCCCTCCACGATCGCCGTCTTGCCCACCCCCGGCTCCCCGATGAGCACGGGATTGTTCTTCTTGCGCCGGGCCAGGATCTCCATCACCCGCTCGATCTCGGAGGCCCGGCCGATGGTGGGGTCGAGCTGGCCCTCCGCGGCGAGCTGGGTCAGGTCGCGACAGAAGTGGTCCAGGGCGGGAGTCTTCGACTTCTTCTCGGTCTTGGGCGCGGCGGCGGGCGGCGTCGGACCCGCGGTGGCAGGCGCCTGCGGCATGTCGCTGCCGAGGAGCCGCAAGGTCTCGGCCCGGCTCTGCTCGAGGTTCACGCCGGCGTCGGTCAACACCTGGGCGGCGATGCCCTTCTCCTCGCGCAACAGGCCGAGCAGGAGGTGCTCGGTCCCCACGTAGGAGTGGTTCAGCTCCCGAGCCTCGGTCATCGCGAGCTCCAGCACCTTCTTGGCGCGCGACGTGTAGGGGAGGTCGGGGCCGGTGGCGGCGGCCGCTTTTCCCTTCTTGACCGTCTCCTCGATCTTCTGCTGGATCTCTTCCAGGTCCACGTTCAGGTTCTGCAGCACCGCGGCGGCGACGCCCTCCCCTTCCCGGATCAGGCCGAGGAGGATGTGCTCGGTCCCCACGTATTCGTGGTGCAGACGCGCCGCCTCTTCGCGGGCCATCTGCAGGACCTTCCGCACCCGATCGGTGAAGTTATATCCGTTCATCGCATCACCCGTTGCCTTCCATCCGTGCCGACGGACCGCCGCGATGGCGATCCGCTTCCGCATCCAACACCGACCGCACGTACCGCGCCCGCCGTACGGCAAGTCCCGGGTCATCCAGGGGCACCCCCTCCAAGGCCGCGAGGTGTGCCGGCTGGGAGTAGATCAGCAACTTGTTGAGCGCGTAGAGCCCGACCGGCTCGATCAACCCGAGGCCGACGCCCAACCGGACCCCGCTCAACAGGTTCATCGTCTCGTCGAAGGACAGCGTCCGCGCGTACCGCAACAATCCGTACGCCCGCCAGACCTTGTCCTCGACCACCGCGGGCGCCTCCCGCATCAGCACCTGGCGCGCCTGTTCCTCATACGCGATGACCTGCCGCACCATCATTCCGAGATGGTCGAGCAGGTCGCGTTCCGACTTGCCAAGGGTGGTCTGATTCGACAGCTGGAAGAAGTTGCCGACGACCTCACTGCCCTCGCCATACCATCCGCGGAACGTCAGGCCGACCTGCGCGAGCCCCTGCAGGACCTTCGCGATCTCCTTGGTGAGGACGAGTGCCGGGAGGTGGATCAACACCGATGCCCGCAACCCCGTGCCCACGTTGGTGGGACAGGTCGTAAGATAACCGAACTCGGGATGGAAGGCGAAGGGAAGTCGTTGTCCCAGTTCATCGTCCAGCAGGTCGGTGGCACGGTAGACGGCATCGAGATCGAGGCCGGATCGGAACCCCTGCAGCCGCAGGTGATCCTCCTCATTCACCATCACGCCCACGCCACCCTGCCAGAGGCACGCGGCCCCGCTCACCACCGGGCGGGACGGGTCGAGGCCGGCGAGTTCGCTGCTCACCAGGTGGCGCTCGTGCAGGAGATGCCGGTCGCTCAGGTCCAGTCGGTCGAGCCGCCAGGTCGTGGCGCCGGCGAGGCCGCTGGTGCGCTCCGCCGCCCGCAGCACGTCATCCAGCAGACGCTCCCGCTCGTCGGGGGAATTCCGGGTCCCGAACGGGAGGCCATCCAGATTCCGCGCCAACCGGATCCGGGTGCAGAGCACCAGATGATTCTCGGGGCCGCTGGCATCGAGCCAGCCTGGACCGCCGTCCGGGATGAGGCGCAGGTCAATCACGGGGGCCTCGCAACGCATCGCGGAGCCGGGCCGCGAGTTCAAAATCCTCGGCCGCGATCGCTTCACGTAGTTGCACCTGCAACTTCTCTACTGGGTCAGGCAATGCCGCCGGCGCCTCGCCAGCCGCCGACGGCGCCGAGCGGTATCGCTCTCCCGCATGGGCGACGGCACCGTGGAGGCGCCGCATCAGTTCGCGCAGCGGGCCGCTGAACGTGGTGTAACAGGCCGCGCATCCCAGACGCCCGGTCTTCCGGAAATCGTCGAAGCCGGCGCCGCACACCGGACACCGCTCGGTGTCCGCCTCGGAGGGGCCCAGTTCTCCCAGGCTGGACAGGGTAGCGAGGAACCCGCCCAGGGGGGTCTGGCTCGCCGCGACACCGGTGTCGAACCCGCGATCAGCCGCGCACTTTTCACACAGGTGCACGACGGTGACCTGGTCCTCCGCGATCTGGGTCAGGTGGACCACCGCTTCCCGGGTGCCGCACTGCTCGCACTGCATCAGCCCCGCCCTGCCGACGCCGTGAGCCGGCCGTCCTGCAGCGTCAGCACGCGGTCGGCGCGCGCGGCCAGCAGGGGATTATGGGTCACGACCACCACGGCGGTGCCGGTCTGCCGGGTGAGGCCGGCAAAGATCCCGTGCAGCAGCTCCCCGTTGTGGGCATCGAGATTGCCGGAGGGTTCATCGGCAAGGACCAGGATCGGCCGCGCGACCAATGCCCGCGCGACCGCCACCCGCTGTTGCTCCCCGCCCGAGAGCGCCGCGGGCCGGTGGGTCAGCCGGTCGCCCAGGCCGACCGAAACGAGCAATTCGGTGGCCCGCGCCGCCGCGGTCGCTTCGGGCGCTCCCGCAATCAGCAGCGGGAACATCGTGTTCTCCAGCGCACTGAACTCCCGGAGCAAGTGATGGAACTGGAAGACGAACCCGATCTTCCGGTTCCGGATCTCGGCCAGGGCCGCGGCCGACGCGCCCGTGAACGACCGGCCTTCCAGCAGGACCTCGCCACCCGTGGGATGATCGAGCGCCCCCAGCAGGTGGAGGAGGGTGCTCTTGCCGGCCCCGCTCGACCCGACGATGGCGACGAATTCACCCGCCTGCACCACGACATCGGCGCCATCCAGGACATGGACGGCGCCGCCGTCCCCTTCCGGATAGCTCTTGCGGAGCCCACGCGCTTCCAGCACCGGGGTGGTCATTCGTGCCGGATCGCGTCGACCGGCGTCAGCCGCGCCGCCGCGCGGGCCGGATAGATGGTGGCCGCGATGGCCAGGGCCATGCTGACCATCACCACCACGAGCACATCGAGCGGCTCGATCCGGATGGGGAGATGGTCGATGAAGTACACGGCCGGATTGATGTGGATGAGGCGCCAACGGTCGACCGCGAGCGCCACCAGCAGACCGCCGGCAAGTCCGGTGACCACTCCGATGGCGCCCACGCCCGCGCCCTGTGCCAGGAAGATGCGGCCGATCGCACCGGGAGAGAGCCCCATCGCCTGCAGGATGCCGATCTCGCGGGTCTTGTCGGTGACGACCATCGTGAACGTGCCGACGATGTTGAACGCGGCCACGATCATGATGAAGAAGATCACGAGTCCCATGGCCAGCTTCTCGAGCTGGAGGGCGCCGAAGAGATTGGCATTCTGGGCCTGCCAGTCGAGGCTGCGGAAGGGATAGCCGAGCGAGTCGACCAGCCGGGCGCCGACGGCGGGCGCCTGCCACGGGTCGACGAGCCGCAGGTCCACCGCGGAGACGGCCTGACCCAACCCGGTGAACTGCTGGGCCACCGGCAAGGACATGATGACGAACCCATCGTCATACTGGTACATCCCGGTGTCGAAGACGCCGGTGACCTCGAAGTTCCACAGCCGGGGCATGACGACGCCCAGGGCCCGGTTGACCTTCGCGGCACCGGGAGGGATGAGGCGGACCCTGTCCCCCAGGCCGACATTGAGCCGGGTGGCAAGTCGCCGCCCCAGCACGATGCCGGCATCGACGTCGGTGCGGTCGGGATGGAAGCGCAGGTCCCCGGCGACCATCGCCTCGGGCAGCCGATTGACCGCCACCGCGCCGGAATCGGGCTCCAGTCCGACGACATGCACCGTCGCGACGTAGTCCGCCCCCGCCGTGATGATCGACTCGCTCAACACCTCGGGGGCGGCGGCCACGACGGCCGGATCCCGACGGACCACATCCAGGACGCGGTGCCAGTCATCGATCCGGAGGCCGTTGCCATAGGTCAGGATGCGCAGGTGGGGAGAGGCGACGAGAATGCGATCCCGGAGCTCGTCCCTGAGGCCGTTCATCACGCCCAGCACCACGACCAGCGCCATCACCCCGACCGTCACGCCGCCGGTGGCGATGACCGTCTGGAGGGAGGCCCCCCGGCGACGGCGGCGGCCCTGCAGGTACCGCCGCGCGATGCGGCGTTCGAGCGGAGTGGGCCATCGGAGGAGGTCGCGCAGGCCCTTCAGCATCCGCCCTCCGCCTCCCGGCCGGTCACTCCCCCGCCCCGTCGTTGCCCTGTTCGGGTCGCATCGCCGGGAAGAGGATCACGTCCCGGATCGAGGGCTGGCCGGTGAGCACCATCAGCAACCGGTCGACGCCAAGGCCCAGGCCGCCGGTCGGCGGCATCCCGTACTCGAGCGCCCGGATGTAGTCGGCGTCGAACTGCTGGGCCTCGTCGTCGCCGGCGGAGCGCTGGCGCGCCTGATCCTCGAAGCGGGCGCGCTGGTCATCGGGATCGTTGAGCTCGCTGAACGCGTTGGCGATCTCGCGCCCCTGGATGAACAGTTCGAATCGCTCGGTGAGGTCGGGCGCGTCCCGGTGGACCTTGGCCAGTGGGGAAAGCGGCTTCGGATAGTCGATCACGAAGGTGGGCTGGATGAGCGTCGGTTCCAGGAAGACCTTGAACACCTCATCCAGCAGGCGCCCCCCGGAGAGCACCGCCGCAGCATCCGGCGCCGTCCCACCGCGGACCACCGCGGCGCGAAGTTCCGGCTCCGTGGCGGTCCGAAGGTCGACCCCCGCCGCCCGGGAGACTCCCTCCAGGAACGTGACCCGGGGCCAAGGCGGCGTAAAGTCGAGGGTCACGCCGTCCCGTTCGAGGGTGAGGCCTCCGGTGCACTCGCGCACCACCCCGCTCACCAATTCCTCGGTGAGCGTCATCATCTCCCGATAATCCGCATAGGCCTGGTAGCACTCGAGCATCGTGAACTCGGGGTTGTGGCTTCGATCCATCCCCTCGTTCCGGAAATCGTGCCCGATCTCGTAGACCCGCTCCAACCCGCCCACGATGAGCCGCTTGAGGTAGAGCTCGTCCGCGATGCGCAGGTAGAGCGGCATTCCCAGCGCGTTATGGTGTGTGGTGAAGGGCCGAGCCGACGCGCCCCCGTAGAGCGGCTGGAGCACGGGAGTCTCCACCTCGAGGAACCCGCGCTCGTCCAGGGCGCGACGAAGGTAGGAGACGGCCCGGGCCCGGACCCGGAAGATCTCGCGCACTTCGGGGTGGACCGCCAGATCGGCGTAGCGCTGCCGATAGCGGACCTCCGGGTCGTGGAGTCCGCCGAAGGTGCCGCCGTCCTCTCCCTCCTTCCGCTTGCCCATCGGCAGCGGGCGGAGCGACTTGGCGAGCAGCTCCAGCGCGGTGGCGCGGACCGTGACCTCGCCGGCCCGGGTACGGAAGAGTCGACCTCGGACGCCGATGTGATCGCCGAGGTCGAGCAGCTTGAGCAGCTCGTACCCGGGGCCCAGCTGATCCTGGCGGGCATAGACCTGGATCCGCCCGCTCACGTCCTCCAGGTGGCCGAAGGTGGTCTTCCCCTGGCTGCGGAGCGCCACCAGCCGTCCGGCCACGGCCACGTCCGGGCCATCGTCGCCCATGGCGTCGTCGTAGCGGGCGGCAGCCTGGACGGCGGTGTCGCTCCGCGCAAAACCGTACCCGAACCCCGGGACGCCCAGCGCGGCGAGCGCCTCGAGGTTGCGTCGACGGGCCTCCTCCACGAACGAGCGTTCATCGCTCATGCGGCGTGGCCTCCGACCTGCTTGAGGTACGCCTCGATGAAGGCGTCGATGTCGCCGTCCATCACGCGCTGGACATCGCCCACCTTGAGCTCGGTCCGATGGTCGTTGACCATCGTGTACGGCTGGAACACATAGCTGCGGATCTGGTTGCCCCAGGAATTGTCGGTCTTGGTGGCCTCGACCAGCGCCTTGGCCGCCTGCTGCTCCTCCAGTTTCTTCTGGTAGATGGCCGCCCGCAGCATCTTGAGCGCCGTGGCCTTGTTCTTCCCCTGGCTCCGTTCCTGCTGGCACGAGACGACCAGGCCGGTCGGCACGTGGGTCAGCCGCACGGCGGAGCTGGTCTTGTTGACGTGCTGGCCGCCGGCCCCGGAGGCGCGGAAGACGTCCATCTTGATGTCCTCGTCGCGCAGGTCCACCTCGATGGAATCGTCGACGTCGGGATAGACGAACACCGAGGCGAACGACGTATGCCGACGGGCCTGGGAATCGAACGGGGAGATCCGCACCAGGCGGTGCACGCCCTTTTCGGCCTTGAGGAAGCCGTAGGCGTATTGACCCTTGATCTCGAGCGTCACCGACTTGATCCCGGCCTCTTCGCCCGCCAGCAGGTCGAGGATGGTGACCTGATATCCACGCCGTTCGGCCCAGCGCGTGTACATCCGCATCAACATCTCGGCCCAATCCTGGCTCTCGGTGCCACCCGCCCCGGGATGGATCGTGAGGAGCGCATCCCCGCCGTCATCGGGTCCCTGCAGCATCGCCTCGACCTCGAACGACTCCACCGCCTGTTGGATCGCCCCCGCTTCGCTAACCAGCTCCGCCGACATGGCCTCGTCGGGCTCGACCCGGAGCATCTCCGCCATCCCCCGCACCGACTCGGTCCGTTCGACCAGGTCGCGATGGCGCGAGGTCCAGGTGCGAAGTTGCTTCAGCTCCTGGACCACCACCCGCGCCCGCGCCTGATCCGACCAGAAGCCGGGATCGGCCTGGCGCGCTTCCAGTTCGGCCATCCGACGCGCCTTGCCGGCCACGTCAAAGGAACCTCCCGAGTTCATCGAGGCGGCCGTGCAGGAAATCGAGGCGTTCATCCAGCGCTGACATGGGCGTCCAGGTGCAGGTGTGATGGGGAATATACCCGGCGGCGGCCCCCCGCCGGGAGCGTCTCCGTCAAGCCAAGCGGGATCCCGGAGCACGCCCCGGGATCCCGCTGGTCGACCGACGGTCGCATCAGAAGATCTTCTGGCCGCCGGCGAGGATCTCGTTGAGGGCGTCGTTGAAATACGTGGTGGATTCCGCCATCTCCTTGCCGACCTGATCGACGAACTCCTCCCAGCTCTTCTTGATCTCCTCGCCGAAGGACTCCTTGAGCGTGCCGTTCTTGAGCGCCTCGTCCCGTCGCGCGGTGCCGTAGACGACGAGATCCGAGATGAGCGCACGGGCCAGGCGGCGTGCCTTCTGGGATGGATCCTGGGACATGAACGGGTTGGCCGAACGTCCCGGCGGAACGACCGCGGCCCGCGGTGCCGCGGTGGGCGCTGGAGTCGACTGCGCTGGCGGGGGCGCCGCCGGCATGGCCGGGATCGCCGGCGGTCGCGGTGGGGCCGCCGGAGCCGATGGCGGCATCGCCACGGGCGGCGCGAACATCCCGGATGGCCGGAGCCCCGTCGGGATCGCCGGCCGTCCGCCGGCAGGGACGCTGGCCGCCGAGGGACGCAGCGACGGCGCGGACGCGGGCGCGGGGATGGCCACTGGCGCACTGACCCGTGCCGGCGCTGGCTCCGGCGGGCGCACCACCTGGGCCGGCGTGGCGTCCGGCAGTGGGTGGGTCCCATTGCGGGAGACCGGGAAGACCGCAGCGCACACGTTGCAGCGAGCCGATACCCCTGCGGCCGGCACCTTGGCGGGGTCGATGCGGTAGATGGTGGCACAGGTGGGACAGGCAACGTTCATTCAACGACCCTCAGTGCTCAGCGATGGCGATGCCGCATCGGGCTCCGACACATCCGCGGCGTGGCGGCGGTCGACCACGAACACCGACCCCGGCAGCGTCTTGGCATAGCTCTTCATTTCCGTGGCGAGCTCGCTCAGCTGCGCCGGATGGCTGAAGCTGCGGTTCCGGTTGGTGACGATCCCGACCGACAGCGTCATCAGCGGCACCCGATGGAGCTGGCCGCGCCGGTCCTTGCCGAAGAAATACCCGGCACGGCGATCCTGATCATTGTACTGCAGCGGGACGAGGGTATCGAACACGTCGAGGATCTCGGCGCATACGCCCGATGTCAGGGTGTTGGGCACGATGAAGATGAAGTCATCGCCGCCGATATGTCCCACGAACCCCTGCGTTCCGGCCATTCCCTTGACGACATCGTGCAGGATCCGCGACACGATGAGGATGATGCGGTCCCCATCATAATAACTGTACCGATCGTTGAATTCCTTGAAGTGGTCCAGGTCCGCATAGCACACGGCGAACTCGCCCCCGGCGTTCAGTTGCCGGCGGATCGCCCGTTCGATCTCCGTCGTGCCGGGCAACCGGGTCGAGGGGTGGACGGCCACGTCGCGCACGGTGCGGACCACCATCGCATCGAGCCGGGAGCGCTGCTCGACCGGCTCCAGGAGCGGCGTCAGCACCTCGTCGGCGCCCGCCGCGAACCAGGCGGCCACCTCGGCCGTCTGATGCCTCGATGCCAGCACCGCGACCGGCACGATGGCCGTGTAGGGATCGCTCTTGAGCCGTTCGACCAGCGCCTTTCCCGCCGCCGAGTCCTCCTGAGCGTCGATCATCACATACGACAGAGGACCGCGCAGCAGGATCGTGACCACATCGTCGGGGGTCGGCACCAGTATGACCGGCGCGCCCAAGGCGGCCCCCCATTCCGACAGGACCGTTGGTACCGGCGTACCACCCGGCGAATGGTAGAGAATCGACGGGCGATTCCGCACCCGCTGGCCCCTTGTAAGAGACGTATCCACAAAAACTTAGGGCGACACCAGCGGGAAGTCAAACAGGCCGTCTCGCGTGCCTACAGCGGCTTCGCCTCGTCGATCAGGAGGATGGGGATGCCATCATCGATCCGGTACACCAGGCGACAGGCGTGGCAGACGAGCGTCTCGGCCGGCCGGCGGTATTCGAGCTCGCCCCGGCATTTGGGACAGGCCAGGATCTCCAACAGGTCTTCAGGAAGGCTCATCAGGACTCCGATGGAGACGCGGGAAAGCCGAATCGGGCGAGGAGCTCCTGGGAGCGGCGCCACTTGGGCAGCACCTTGACCCAGGTATCCAGATATACCTTCCGGCCCAGCAACTCCTCGATGCGCCCCCGGGCGTGGGCGCCGATCTGCTTGAGCATCCGCCCTTGCCGCCCGATGACGATCCCCTTCTGCGATTCAGTCTCGACGAAGAGCGATGCCCGAATGTACACCGGATCCCGTTCCTCGCGGAACTCCTCGACCTCGGCCGTGACGGCGTAGGGAAGTTCTTCCTCGAGCAGGGTGAACGCCGCTTCGCGCAGGAACTCGGTGACAAAGAACCGGACCGGCTGGGTGCCGATCTCATCGGGCGGGAATTCGAAGGGGCCCTCGGGGAGGAGGGCCGACACCTGGGTGAGGAGCGCCTCGATGGAGGACGGATCCTCAACGCTCACCGGAACGCCGGACCCCGCGAGTTCGTCGCGCCGCTCCGCTGCGATCAGGTCGGCCTTGGTGTAGACGATGAGTACCGGAGCGCGGGGGGGGCGAGATAGCCCGGCGAGCGTGACCAGATCGGCGGCGGGCGCTTCGGCGGCGGGATGCAGGTGCAGGATCACGTCGGCCCGGGCGATCACCGCGAGGGCCGCCTCGCGCATGCGCTGGTGCAGGAGGTATTCCGGCTCCAGGAGCCCGGGCAGGTCGTGGAACACGTATTGGACCTTGTCGTCGGTCCGGAGCCCCGTGACCGGGAGCCGGGTGGCCTGGGCCTTGGGGGAGACGATGGCCAGGTGCCCGCCGACGATGGCGTTGAGCAGGGAGGATTTGCCGACGTTGGGCCGGCCGGCGAGGGCCACGTGGCCGCACTGAGTCATGGACAGGAAGCTACTCCCCCTCTCCCGCGAGGGAGAGGGGGTCGGAGGGCGAGGTGAAAAACGGAGACCCCGCGACCAGTGAAGGCCCCGGGGTCCCGAAGAGGAGCTGACGACGGCCTACTCTCCCACGACCTCGCGATCGTAGTACCATCGGCGCTGCAGGGCTTAACGGCCGTGTTCGGTATGGGAACGGGTGTGGCCCCTGCGCGCTAGTCGTCAGCGATACGAACACCGTCGGCCGAGGCCGACGGCGAGCAATCGCAGAGATGGATGAGCGGTGATGTCGGAAAAAATTGGAAGAGATCAAACTGCACGGGCGATTAGTACCGCTCGACTCAAGGGCTTGCGCCCCGTGCATCTGCGGCCTATCAACCTGGTAGTCTCCCAGGGCCCTTCAGGGACCTTAAGGTCCAGGAGCGTTCATCTTGGGACGGGTTTCCCACTTAGATGCATTCAGCGGTTATCCCTGCGCGACATCGCTACCGGGCGCTGCCCCTGGCGGGACAGCCCGTACACGAGCGGTCGCTTCGACTCGGTCCTCTCGTACTAGAGTCGACATCCCTCAACGCTCCCACGCCCACGACGGATACAGACCGAACTGTCTCACGACGTTCTGAACCCAGCTCATGTGCCACTTTAACCGGCGAACAGCCGGACCCTTGGGACCTTCTCCAGCCCCAGGATGTGACAAGCCGACATCGAGGTGCCA